>NZ_JBEPLZ010000003.1:0-433870 GCF_040545455.1 Enterocloster citroniae
CGATTGCTCTTACATTCTAACAGCTTAAGCAACAAGATGGATAATTCCTTACTGGATGTAAGGGATATTAACCATAAATATATTGTAGTAGGAGGAAGAACATGTATCGGATTTTAGTGGCCTGCAGGGCAGGAGTGGGATCAAGCCTGATCTTAAAGATCAAAATGAATCAGGTCATAGAAGAGTACGGGCTGCCCATTGAGATTGAACACACGAACCTTGACGGGGTGCCGGGATTTGACGGAGACGGGATTTTTACGCTGTCGGATGTGGCGGCTGAGTTAAAGGCCGAGTACCCGAAACGGTATATTGTGGGGATCCAGAACATAGTGGACAAGGCAAATCTTCTCAAAGAAATGCAGATGTTCCTGAAAGCAAAAGAAGATAAGTAAAAGGGGTAAAGAGAAGGGGGAAAACCATGAATGTAGTAATCAGTATATTAAGTGAACCGTCCATCATACTTGGAGTGGTGGCTTTTGCAGGCCTGATGCTCCAGAAAAAGCCCTTGACCAAGGTGTTTGAGGGAACCTTAAAAACAGTGATCGGATTTTTGATCTTTAACCTTGGAGGCAGCGCCATTACAGGAGTTCTCAAAAGCTTTAACACGCTGTTTCAGGTGGGATTCCACATCAATGGGGTGGTGGCAATGTCGGAGGCGGCGGTGGCCCTTGCCAAGGAAAACTATGGGTATGTGGTGTCCGTAACCTTCATAGTGGCTTTTGTGGCAAACCTGCTATTTGCAAGGTTTACCAGGTTCAAAAACATAGTATTTCTCACCAGCATCCAATTTATGTTCGGCGCGATGCTTGCCCTGGTCATCAAATCCCACGGATACAGTGATACGGCTGCAATCCTTGTGGGAGGTATTTCCATTGGTTTTGCTTCCGCCTTTTTGCCGGAACTTTGCCAGCCGTTTGTGCGGAAAATTACAGGATCCAACGATATGGCCATTGGTCATTTCAGTATGTGTGCCTACGCATTGTCAGGTTACATCGGGAAGCTTTTTTCAAAATATGAGAATGAGTCCACAGAGGATCTGAAACTTCCTGGATGGTTATCTTTTTTTAAGGATTTTACCCTTGGAATGTCTGTGATCATGTTGATCTTGTTCTACATTGCCTCATTTGCGGCCGGACAGCAGACCACCCAGGAGATGGCTGGCTCCGTTCACTGGATCGTATGGCCTTTTATCCAGGCTGTTACATTTACCGCAGGTATGAACGTCCTTATGTACGGAGTCAGGATGTTTCTGGCAGAGATCACAGCGGCATTTATCTCTATATCCGAAAAGATCATTCCCAATGCAAGGCCGGCTCTGGACTGCCCCACCTTATTTCCCTATGCGCCCACCTCGGTCATGCTGGGTTTCCTTTCCGCATACATTGCCAGCCTGATGGCAGCCTTTGTCATGGCCAGCACCAATGCGCCGGTAGTATTTATCCCGGCAGCCAATGTCTGCTTTTTCCTGGGAGGGACTGCGGGGGTGTTCGGCAATTCCACAGGCGGATGGAGAGGGGCGATTGCAGGTTCTTTTGTGACAGGATTATTGCTGTCATTCCTGCCTCTTGTGATGTATCCGGTCCTGGCAGGCATGGGGGTGGCGCAGTCAGCTTTCCCGGCAGTGGATTACAATGTGGTAAGCATCATCATCCATGGGATCCTGACTTTAGTTGGAAAAATATTCTGATATTTTATAAGGGGAGTTTGGACATATGACAAGATATTGTTTGACAGGAGTCGAGAAACCGCCAAAAAGGGGGAAGCGGATACCGGTGGCATTGACAGATGCCACCATGGAGGAACGCCTGAACCGGGTGATAGGGAAAATGGACCAGGAAAACCTGGATGTTCTGGTGATCTATGGCGACCTTGAGCACGGTTCCAACTTTGAATACCTGACCGGGTTTCTTCCCCGCTTTGAAGAGGGGATACTGGTACTGCACAGGGACAGGACCGCTTTCCTGATGCTGGGAAATGAAAATACAAAAATGGTCCGATACAGCCGGATACCGGCCGGCCTTATACATGTGCCGTTTTTATCACTTCCCAACCAGCCCATGGAAGACGACAGGCCCATTTATGAATATTTTGCGGACGCAGGGCTGTTGCACGGACAGCGGGTGGGAATGGTTGGCTGGAAAATGTTCACCAGCCGTGTGGAAGATAACCGTAAGCTGCTGGATCTGCCCGCTTATCTGACAGAGGCGGTGAAAACCATTGTTGGGGGTTCCCGGGTGGCCAATGTGTCCCATCTGTTCATAGGCAGCCATGGGGTGCGGACCACCAACAATGCAAATGAGATTGCCCACTATGAATTCGGCGCAGCCCTTGCAGGAGACTGTATGGCTGATGCATTGGAGCACATCCGGACCGGGATGACAGAGATGGAGTTGGGAGCCTTTTTAAACGCATCAGGGCAGCGGTGCAGTGTGGTCACCATAGCGGCAGCCGGAGAACGGTTTGAGAATGGAAACCTGTACCCTGGAAGCAGGAAAGTAAAGGCGGGAGACAAGGTTTCCCTGACCGTGGGGTATAAGGGAGGACTGAGCAGCAGGGCAGGCTATGCGGTGGAGAAAAGGGAACAGCTGCTCAAGCCTGTGCAGGATTATGTGGAACAGCTGGCAGGACCTTATTTTGCAGCAGTGATACAGTGGCTGGAGTCAATACGGATCGGAATGACGGGAGGGGAGCTGTACCGGAAGATACAGAATGTGCTTCCAAAGGAAACGTACAACTGGTCATTGAATCCAGGACATCTGACCGGGGATGAGGAGTGGATGTCATCCCCGATCTACCAGGATTCAGAGGAAGTACTTAAAAGCGGCATGATGCTCCAGATCGATATCATTCCCGGTAAGCCCGAATATGGAGGCGCCGGATGTGAAAGCGGGATCGTGCTGGCGGACCGGGAACTCAGGGCAGAGATGCAAAGGGCGTATCCGCAGCTTTATCATGTGTTCATGGAGCGCAGGAACTACATAAAGGATGTCCTGCACATCCAGGTACCGGCGGAGGTACTGCCTATGAGTGACATGGTTGCCTTCTACAGGCCGTATTTCCTGAACCGGGAACTGGCATTTGTGAAAAGGACGGAGTGAGGTGCCCATGGAGACAGCAGCCATTATCCTCCGGCAGATCATCATAATGTTTCTCTATATGGCTATCGGCTGGTGGATGTATAAGAAGAATCTTATAACCCAGGAAGGAAGCAGATCCATGGCCCATCTGCTGCTGTATGTGATCCTGCCCTGCGTCATCATTCAATCCTTCTGTGTGGAGCGGTCCGCAAAGAACATAAGGATGATCCAGCAGTCCTTTGCCGGAGCCATAGCCGTGCTGACGGCAGCCATGATGGTTTCACATTTGTTATTGAAAAAAAAGCCGGTGGACAATTTCGGCGCAGCTTTTTCAAACGCAGGTTTCATGGGAATCCCTCTTATAACAGCCACGCTTGGGGAACAGGCAGTGATCTGCGCGGCAGGAATGATCGCGCTCCTAAATGCGCTCCAATGGACCTATGGGCAGATGATACTGTCAGGAGACAGGAGGGCGGTGTCCCTGAAGGAAGTGGCAAAGAGCCCGGTGGTAGCGGCACTGGCGGCAGGAATGTGTATATTTCTGCTCCAGCTGCCGGTGCCCAGCATGATACAGAGCAGTATGGGTGCGATTGCCCGGCTGAATGCACCCATAGCCATGATCATCCTGGGAGTTTACCTGGGGCATGTGCCCATAAGGGAGATACTTTGTGATAAAAATGCATGGAAGTGTTCCGCGGTGCGCCTGATGGTGATACCGGCCATCACCGTTGTTGTGCTTCGGTTCATGTTTCCTGATAATCAGGCCATGGCTATGGCCCTGCTGCTGTCAGCCATAGCGCCGGTGGGATCCAATGTGGCGGTATATGCCCAAAAGGGAGCTCAGGATTACGGGTATGCGGTTAAAATCGTATGCCTGAGCACCCTGCTGTCGGCATTGTCAATGCCCCTTATCATGTATGCCTACATGGCAGCCTGCAGCCTGCTTCCATGAAGTGATTGGAAGAACTTCACATTTCTGTTGAAATCACATCATCAGGCCAAACAGCCAGGAACAGGGCCAGATCAGCACCAGGGACGGCAGCATTGCGGTCCAGATCAATCCCCTCCTCGATCAGAGCCCCAAGGATCAAGGCAATGATGACAGCAGGCAGGGATTCAAGCCTGATCAGGGATGTGACGCCGATGGCAATGGCGGCAATACCAAAGATGGTATTCATGGGCTGTTTGATACGGACCGGTACTCTGTTTTTAATAACACTGCCCAGATTGGTGCCCAGTAAAACGCAGCAGCATTCAATGATGATTCCTTTTGGATACATAAACGTTTCTCCTAATGATACATGTGTACTCTCGGAATCTCCAGGAGTACACACATTATTTTTATGCGAAAAGATGTGATATGTTAACATATCTGAGGAAGAATTGCAATCCCATTTTTACAAATACGCGCTGGGATTACCTTGGTCCAGATGATATAATGGAGGCAGCATTCAGATGGATGTGACAAAAGGAGTAAAAATGAGAGACAAAAGAAATGGGGGGATACGATTGAGATCCTTGCTCCTGCTGGGAGCGGGCGGTTTGTGTATCCTTTATTATCTCCTGGGAGGAATACTCAGGAGTTTTAAGCTTTCCGCTTTCTGGATCTGGCTGGCAGCCGGCGTGGCTTTGATGGCCCTGGGATTTTTGGACAGGAAAATGGCGCAGACTGGCAGAACATGGTTTAAGGGCAGGAGATCCAGGAGGGCTGCCTGTATTTTGGCGGCTTTTGTGCTGCTGTATTTTGGGGTGGTGGAGGCCATGGTGTTCACCGGCGTGGTGTCCCGGGGAGATCCGGGGTTACATTATCTCATTGTTCTGGGAGCCGGTGTCTATGGGGAGGAGCCAAGCCCGGCCCTGCGGTCCAGAACAGAGACTGCCATCCGTTACCTTAATGAAAATCCTGACACAAAGGCAGTGCTGTCCGGAGGGCAGGGCCCGGGGGAGGATATCAGCGAGGCGGAATGCATGGCCCGCCTGATGAGAGAATCCGGGATCAGTGAGGCGCGTATTATAAAAGAAGAACATTCCACCACCACGGTGGAAAATATTAAGAACAGATATGAGATCATTGGCAGCACGGACCTGAAAGTGGGGATTGTAACCAGCAACTTTCATGTGTTCCGGGCAGTGGTGACGGCAAGGGCTGCCGGTGGGGAGGATGTCACCGGGATCGCGGCTCCTTTTTCCGGGATCCTGCTGCCCCATTACATGGTGCGGGAGTGTCTGGCATTTACCGTGGACTTTGTGTTCGGCCGTTTTCATACAGGAGCCGGATTCTGGAAAAATTTCAGCTGACATTTGTATCTAATAGATTGACCTTTTTACAGTCTCTCCCTTTTTTGGATTTTTTGCTATTATTTACTCCGTGTCAGGTATGGGCGCCAGCAGATCCATGGGACAGTATGTACACCGGATGGCATCAAATCGATGGGAAGTGGTATTATTTTAACACGGAGGACGGTGCAAAGCAGGGAATGATGCTAAAGAACACCGTGACACCGGACGGATACCCGGTAAATGAGCAGGGAGTCTGGATACAGTAAGATCAAACGAAACGGCAGGGATCTGGAAACCGACCAGCCCTGCCGTTTTTATATCCTGTTTTATGGTTTGATCACAGCCATTCGCCAAAATGCCGGATGTAGAGCTGTTTGCACAGTTGGGTTGAAACGCAGTAACCCACAAGAAGGAGGATCAGCCAGGGAAGGAACCTAAAGGGAAGGGCGGCCATATCCAGCCCGGATGCCAATGGTGAGAAGCCGATCAGTAATGCTGAAAATGCTACCATGGTGGTGGACACAAGCAGCGGTTTTGCCGCCAGGCTCTGCACAAAGGGGATTTTACCGCTTCGGATCATGTGGATGACTAAAACCTGGGATACGGTTCCAAACACAAACCATCCGCATTGGAAAAGGGGAGCCTGCTGCATTGTATCAGCGCCCATGATCTTCCACATAACAGCAAAACACAGGATATCAAACACGGAACTTAAGGGTCCCATGAATGCCATAAAGGATTTGATGGACCGGGTTTCCCATTTTCTGGGTTTCAACAGATAATCCTGGTCCACATGGTCAAATGGAATCCCCATCTGTGAAAAATCGCAGAGCAGGTTCTGGGTCAGAATCTGAACGGGCAGCATGGGCAGGAAGGGGAGGAAAAGGGAGGCAATGATCACGGAAATGATGTTGCCAAAGTTGCCTGAGGCAGCCATTTTAATATATTTTACAATATTTCCAAAGGTCCTGCGCCCTGCCACCACGCCTTCCTCCAGTACCATCAGGTCTTTTTTCAGCAGGATGATATCTGCTGTCTCCTTGGCAATGTCAACAGCCGTGTCCACGGAAATGCCCACATCCGCCTGGTGTAAGGGCGGAGCATCGTTGATCCCATCGCCCATGTAACCCACGGTGTGGCCATTGGCCTGGATCGCCTGGACCACACGTGCTTTTTGGGAGGGGGACAGTTTGGCAAAAAGACTGCATTTTTCCACTGCCTCCGACAAAGCAGCGTTGTCCATGGCCTCGACTTCCCTTCCTGTGAGATAATGTGACACGTCCACGCCCACTTTGCCGCAGACTTTAACCGCCACACCTTCGCTGTCCCCGGTGAGGACCACGGTACGGACCCCATGGCTGGACAGTGCGGTGACAGCTGCCTTGGCACTCTCCTTTGGTGGATCGAGAAATCCTATAAAACCGATGAGCACCATATCACGCTCATCCTCCACACGCAATTCCACGGCGGGAACGTCATTTTTCTGGGCCACGGCGATCATCCGGAGACCGTCCCTGTTGTGCCGCTCATATACGGCCCGTACTTTTTGCAAAATCTCCTGGTCCAGGTTTGACAGTTCACCGTTCCACTCCACATAGGAACAGATGGACAGGATCTCCTCCACTGCGCCTTTTGTCACAAGCTGCTGTTTGCCTTGTCCATCCTGTAACAGGACACTCATCCTGCGCCGTGAAAAGTCAAAGGGGATCTCGTCCAGCCGTGAATAATTTTGCAGGATCGGGTCAATGCCGTTTTCATGGGCCCTGTTAATGACAGCCAGGTCAAGGAGGTTTTTAAGGCCGGTCTGAAAGTAGCTGTTGAGAAACGCATGGCGCAGGATCCGGTTGTCCTCATCCCCGGACGCATTCATATATTTTTCCAAAATAATCCTGTCCTCAGTCAGGGTACCGGTTTTGTCCGTGCAGAGCACATCCATTTCCCCAAAGGTCTGAATGGCCCCCAGGGTCTTTATGATGACCTGGTGCTTTGACATGAGGACCGCCCCCTTGGCCAGGGTGGAGGTCATGATCACCGGCAGCATTTCCGGGGTCAGACCCACTGCAATGGTAATGGAAAATAAAAGCGCATCGCCCCAGTCCCCCTTGGTAAGACCATTGATCAGCAGGACGATGGGGACCATCACGAGCATTAAGCGGATCAAAAGGGAACTGACGGAATCCACGCCCCGTTCAAAGCTGTTCTTTGCCCGGTCGCCGGAAAGGGATTTTGCCATAGAGCCAAAGTAAGTCTCATTGCCTGTTGCCAGCACCATACCTGTGGCGCTGCCGCTTACCATGTTACTCCCCATAAAACCAATATCCTGAAGGTCGGTCAGCGCGTCCTCTTTGGCGGAAGGAATCCGGGCATATTTTTCCACGGGATTTGATTCACCGGTAAGGGAACCCTGGGCCACAAAGGCATCCTTGGCCCACAGAAAGCGGATATCAGCCGGGAGCATATCGCCGGCCGACAGCCGAACGATATCTCCGGGAACAATGTCCTCCATGGGAATCTCCGCCTGTTTCCCATCCCGCAGCACATCCGCTTTGTTGGAGATCATGTTTGAAAGTTTTTCCGCCGCTGAATTGGATCGTTCCCCCTGGATAAATGCCACCAGGCTTGACACTGCTACCAGTAACAGGATAATGGACACGGTCACATAGTCCGGGTGCTGGGAATAGACCACGTCTGTAAAAAGAGTTATGACTGCAATAATCAGCAAAACAATATTAAAGGGATTGATAACAGATGTCAGAAGACGGTGGAATGTGGTATTGTTCTGATCTGTTGTGATCATATTTTTGCCGTATGTCTCCTGGCGCTGGGCTGCCTGCCGGGAATCCAGGCCCGATTCCGGGACTGAAAAATGATGGTATAGGTCCTTTAAATCAAGGAACGCAAATGTGCGCAGAAGCTGCTCGCTTTCAGTTTGTTTCTGTTGGATCTCCATGTTTCTTTTTCTGAAAAATATCATTGGGATTACTCCTTTCCATAATAGAGTTCCCATAAAACAACAAAAAACCACCCCGAGAGGCGGCGCAAAAGAAACGACAGGTCCGTCTTAGCTTTGTGAAAATGCAATAGACGGCCAGCCGCACCCAGCGTAACCGGTCCGGTTCATGTTGTTATATGAGATGTTAAATACAGTTTTACGACTTCGTGGTTTGCCGTCCATTGTTTCACCTCCTTGAACATATAAATACCTGTGATGAACTGTGCCCATCATAGCACTTATATCAAACCGAGTCAACCAAGGTATGGATTTTTATTAATACTATTTTGGTTGACAACCTATACCCCCATAGGTATAATATATACATATACCCATATGGGTATATATGGGCGGGGGTTGAGGAAATCAGCCGGAGTCCGGCCCGCAGGAAAAGATGAAGGGAGAAACAAAATGCTGGAAAAAACAGAAAAGATGCTGGAATGGGGAGGAATGAAAAAGGATATCATATGTCTGGCCATCTCCGGCTTTGCACTGGCGGCAAGTATTTTGGGGATTCAGCCATTTTCCTTCCAGATGGCCTGGATCGCAATTATTTTGTGCGGCTTGCCCATCATCCTGGAAGCCGTCATAGGATTGGCAAAGGAATTCGACATCAAGGCAGATGTATTAGTCTCCATTGCATTGATCGCTTCCGTTATAATAGGAGAGGACTTTGCTGCCGGAGAGGTGGCTTTTATCATGCAGTTGGGAGCGCTGCTTGAAGATATGACCGTGGCCAGGGCAAGGGAGGGAATTGAAAAACTGGTTCATCTGACGCCAAGAACCGCAAGAAGGATCGCCGGCTCCGGGGGGCAGGAGAGCGCCGGGGTTCAGGAAATACCGGGAGAGCAGATCATACCGGCGGAGCAGGTACGGGTGGGGGACTTGCTCCGTGTTTTGCCCGGAGAGACCATCCCTGTGGACGGCGTGATCCTGTCAGGGCAGACCTCCATCAACCAGGCGGTTATGACAGGGGAGTCGCTGCCCGTTGATAAGCGTGCAGGGGATGAGGTGTCCAGCGGTACGGTAAACCAGTTCGGTTCCTTTGACATGAGGGCCGCAAAAGTAGGGGAGGACAGTTCCCTTCAGCGCATGATCCGTCTGGTCCGGTCAGCGGATGCGGGAAAGGCAAAGATCGTGGGGATTGCCGACCGCTGGGCAACCTGGATCGTCATCATTGCCCTGACCGCGGCCATGGTCACCTGGCTGGCAACCGGGGAGATCATACGCGCGGTAACAATACTGGTTGTTTTCTGCCCCTGTGCCCTTGTTCTGGCAACGCCCACGGCCATTATGGCAGCGATCGGGAACGCCACAAAGCATGGCTTTCTTGTGCGGGAAGGGGATGCCCTGGAGCGGCTGGCTTCCATTTCCAATCTTACATTTGACAAAACAGGCACTCTTACCAATGGAAAGCCGGAAGTGGTGGCGGTACATAGTTTTAGAGAAGCAGTTCCGGAACATGCCCTTTACAGGTACGCGGCCGGTGCGGAACAGCGATCAGAACATCCCCTGGGAAAAGCAGTGGTCCATTCTTACCGCATAAGCCATGAAAATGAGATTCCCCAGCCGGAACAATTTCAAATGCTTCCGGGCCGCGGCGTGGCCGCCCTGGTAGACGGGCAAGCGGTCATTGCCGGTAATCAGGAATTGTTTTCCGAACGAAATATAAGAATTGAAGACAGGATACTGGAAAAGGCGGACCAATACCTGGACAATGGATGTACGGTCATCTTCCTGGGAGTTGGGAAAGAGGCGGCAGGGTTTATCGCCCTTGCAGATACACTGCGCAGGGACGCGGCTAAAACCATTGAGGAAGTAAAAAGGGCCGGCGTCACACCCGTGCTTCTCACCGGGGATCATGAAAATACAGCAAGGCATATCGCAGGGCAGCTTCACATCACCAATGTGCAGGCTAACTGTCTCCCGGAGGACAAATTAAAGTGGATCCATACATGTCAGAACCGGAACAAGCAGGTCTGCATGATGGGAGACGGGGTGAACGATGCTCTTGCCCTGAAAAAAGCATATGTTGGAATTGCAATGGGCGGAATTGGAAGCGATATTGCAGTTGACGCAGCGGATATCGTCCTTGTAAATGATGATATAAAGGAACTGCCTCATCTTCTGCGCCTTGCAAAGCGGATGATGGTTACCATCAAATGCAACCTTACATTTTCCATGACATTAAATGTTGTGGCCGTTATCCTTGCAATGACCGGAATCCTAAATCCTGTGATAGGAGCCCTTGTACATAATGCAGGTTCGGTGATCGTGATCCTTAATTCAGCACTTTTACTGAAGTGGAGAACTGTGTAAAGAGAAAAAAATTCAGTAACCACGTATTTTTACATTCACGATTGACAAACCAATGAGAAGGTTATAAAATAACGTTGTTATCAAATAGCAACGTTATTTTTTGAGTTAGAGAGGTATTGTAAGGACAGGATGAGACTGGTAAACGAAAAGCTGGCGGCAGATCTGCTGGAAATGGGGAAAAAAGAATTTTTACTCTGTGGATTTCAGGGGGCGAACCTGCGGAGTATTGCAGCCTCCATGGGGGTAACTACCGGGGCAATTTACCGTTATTACACGGATAAGGCAGAACTGTTTGGCGCGCTTGTGGAAAAGCCGGCCGCAGAGCTGTTGGAGCGCTACCGCGAGATACAAAAGTCCTTTTCCCAACTGCCTCTGGAACAGCAGCTATCCGGCCTGCCGGAGATATCGGATAATGGGCAGATCTGGATGATGAAGCATGTCTATGACAATTTTGATGCATTTAAGCTTATTATCTGCTGTTCCTCCGGCACCCGGTATGAGCACTATATTGACGAGCTGGTGGAGATAGAGGCCAATGCCAGCCATGCATTGATTGACCGGATGAATGAAAGCGGATATAAGCTTCGGCCCATTGATGATGAACTGATCCATATCGTATCAAGCGCGCTGTTTAACGGCATGTTTGAGACTGTACGCCATGACATGCCCCGGGACAAGGCGTTCGCCCATATGGACGGCCTCAGGGAGTTTTATTCCGCCGGATGGTTTAAGATATTGGGAATCTCATAGTTATGGTTCCCGATATATTTTTGACGCATAGTTAGTCGAAGCTAATTTTTGGGAAGCAGGAGGAAGGAACGGATGAAAAAGAAAAAGGAACCATCGCCATTCACCGTGTTATGGGGATGGGCAGAGGAGTACCACCGGGGTTTTCTGGTCTCCGTGGCACTGGCGGCAGCGGGAGTGGCCTGCAATATGGCAGCGTATACCGGGAGTTTATCGGTGAGCGCAGGGAGGCTGTCAGCTGGAAGCTGGCTTGACGACCGATGGATCACGCATGTGAGCACAGAGAGGAGAGGGAATATGAAAGGGAATATGAAAAAGCTGTCAGAAGCAGACAATGGTGAACAGGGTGTGATCTGCGAGATCCAGGGGGATACCAGGTTTTTAAGCAGGGTCACCTCCATTGGCCTTACCATAGGCTGCCCGGTGACTGTTCTTCAAAATGAGAAAAAGCATCCCGTCCTATTGTACAGCCGGGATACCATGGTTGCACTTAACCGTGAGGAGTGTGAAAGGATTCAGATCGGGGGTGAGGGAAAATGACAAAGACTTTCGTTGATCATCCGGTCATCGCTCTGCTGGGACAGCCCAACTCGGGAAAGTCCACCTTATTTAACGGGCTTACGGGTTTGAGGCAGCATGTGGGAAACTGGCCGGGAAAAACAGTAGAGCAAAAGGAGGGATATTATAACCGGAATGGGATCAGATATACGGTAACGGACCTGCCGGGAACCTACAGCCTTTCCGCCAACTCAGATGAGGAGATCATCACAAGGGATTACATAGCCGGAGGAAAGGCGGATGCGGTGTGCATCCTGGCAGATGCGTCCCAACTGGAGCGGAGCTTATTTATGCTGGCGGATTTTGCGGGGATTAGGACGCCGGCCCTGTTGCTGCTGAACATGATGGATGTGGCCGCGGAGCAGGGGAAAACCGTGGATGCGGGGATGCTTGAGGAACGTTTGGGGATTCCGGTCGTGCCCTTTACTGCCAATGATGTCAAAAACTACGGCGGGTTTTATGAGGCCCTTGACAGAGTCCTGAGGGAACGGCCGGTGCTGGATACCGGGCTGTTGGAGCGGAAGTACATGGACACGGAGCATTTTCCTGAAGTTTGCAGGCTGATGCCGGAGAACGGCATGGGTGATTATTCGGGCTTGTGGCTGGCGGCAAAAGTCGTGGAGGGAGACGTGCCCGTGACCGCTAAGGTGAAGGAACTGCTGGATGAGAAAGACAGGACAGAACTGGACGGACTTCTCTCAGAGATCAGCCATGGCGCTCTCCTCACCGGGCAGTGCAAGTTTGCGTGGATCGACTGTATTCTAAAGGGGGCCGTGGAGGGAAAGAAAAGAACAGCTTCCCTGGGAGCATTTGACCGTGTGGCTACCAGCAGGCGGTGGGGAAAACCCCTGGCTGTTGCCATCATCCTTCTGGGGCTGGTGGCGTCCTTTATCCCGGCCATGCCCTTTATGGTGGGAGGAAGTCTTCTGCCCTCAGTATTGACTCCGGCCCTGACCCATGTGCTGGAGGCAGTGGGAGCGCCCGGGATCCTCATCAGGCTGGTGTGTGATGTGGGGGTGAACGCCCTGTATTTTGCCATTTCCATGATCGGATTTGTCTTTGGAATCACGCTGGTGTTTGGGTTTATTGAAGAGATCGGCTATATGGCCAGGATCTCCTATGTATTTGACCAGACCATGGCAAAGCTGGGGCTTCAGGGCAAGGCAATCATGCCTTTTCTGGTGAGTTTCGGCTGTACCATAGGAGGTGCGGCAGGCACGCGGGTGATCGATAACTGGGGGCAGAGGATCCTTACCATTGCTCTTGCCTGGGCAGTGCCCTGCGCGGCGACCTGGGCCATTGTACCGGTGATATCCAGCGTATTCTTCGGGTCCTGGGCGCCTCTTGTAATTGTGGCGATCTTTGTTGTGGCCCTTGTACATATGTGGATCACCTCCAAGGTGTTTGGCCGTTATCTGATAAAAGGGGAGCGCACAGGACTTATTATGGAGCTTCCGCCTTACCACAGGCCCAGATGGGGCAGCCTGTTCCGGTATGTGTTTGGCAGGACAAAGGACGTGCTGGTACGGGCGCTGAAGGTGATACTGATGATCTCCCTTATCTTCTGGCTGCTGTCCTACACTTCGGACGGCAATGTGGAGCGCAGCGTGATCTACCGGGTTGGCACCTTTATTGAACCGGCGACCCGTATCTTTGGATTGAGCTGGCAGACATTTCTGGCCTTTGTCTCCTCAGCGGTGAGTAAGGAGGCGGCCCTGGGGGTTCTCAGCTCTCTCTATGCGGGAACGGGCACGATTTTTGCCTCAACCGTAGGCGGAGCGGAACAGGCAGCCAATCTGGGGGAAATATTGGCAGCCAATATCGGGCGTGCAGAAGCTCTTGCATTTATTTTTGCAGTCACCTTTAATATCCCCTGCATTGTGGCAGTGGCCTCCACCTATCAGGAGACCCACTCCGCAAAATGGACAGGAAGGATTGCCCTGTACTATGTGGGAATGGCCCTTCTTATGTCGTTTTTGGTGTACCATGTGGGTGTGATCCTATTCTGACAGGAGGATGGCTGTGACAGGACTTTTGAGATTATTGAAGGAGGGCAGGGCCTGGTCCGTGGAAGAACTGGCCGGCCGGCTGGAGACCAGCCAGGAAGACATCAGACGCCAGGTGGAGTATCTGGAGCATACGGGCTTTCTTCGCAGATTGGACAGCATGGGACGGTGTGCCGCGGGATGCGGTTCGGCCTGCGGTTCCGGATGCACACGGGGCCTGGGGATGTCCGGGATGCCGGTGATGTGGGAGGTTATAAGCAAATCTGAGTACCAGGAGATTCCGAGAATACACTATTGCAAAGAGGAGAATGCATTGTTATAATAATACTGAATTGAAAAGTGATGCTGCGGTTTTCAGCTCATTATGATCATGAGGGCTTGGGCAGACTGTTATCAGTCTGCCTTTTTGGTATTTTTGATGGAAAAGGGAACCACTGCCCTCGTCCGCTGAGGAGCGGATTCTGTCGGGCATATAAAGGAGGAATGGCTTTGGAAGAGGGGACCATAAAAAAGCAGATCATCCTATCCGGAATTTTGGTTGCTGTCATCAGCGGAATACTGATGTTCATAGGCTGTGTTGTCTATGGAAGCATAAAGGGCGCCCAGGAAAAGGAAGCACAAAAATACATGAGAGAGGTCGTGTCGCAGTACAGAAGTATTATCACGGCGCAGATCGATGGTGACCTGCAGACCCTGGATGCACTGGCTGCCTTTGTAGGGCAGGATGAGACAGTGGACTTTGACTTTATACTCCCGCGGCTGGAAGTGGAAAGCCGCCGCAATGACTTTGTACGCATGGGGTTTATATCCACGGATCGGAAGGGGTATTTGATGGATACGAATGGGGAGAAGCGCTATGATATTGATTTAAGTGACGAAGATTTTATACAGGAAACCCTATCCGGCAAACCTGTGGTATCAGAGATAACAGAGGACAGATTTTCAGGTGAGACCGTTGTTTTTTATGGGGTTCCGGTCACACATAATGGAAATATAGTGGGGGCCATCACAGCCACCCGCCTGGCCTCCGGCTTTTCTGAGATTATCAGCGGGGAGATATTTGGCGGTGCTGCCTATATCCATGTGGTGGATTCCCAGGGGAATTTTATCCTTCGCTCTGAGCATGCAGTCATTGACAGACCCCTGGATAATGTTTTTGATGACGGGGAGATTGCGGAACAGACCCGTTTGTCCATACTTTCCGATATGGCAAGGGGAGGGGATTCCTTTGCCACCTTCCGGTTCCGGGGAAATGACTACTGGGCCACCTTTATTCCGGTTGGGATCAATGACTGGCAGATCTTCTGCCTGGTTTCCCATACGTTCCTGAATCATAATTTCAGTGCGCTGTTCACCGTATGCCTGTGCGTCATGGCCTGTATATTGGCCCTGTTTGTTGTATTGTTTTTGTATATTTACAGTATTTTAAAGAAAGGGGAAAAGACGCTTCAGGTCCTTGCATATAAAGATATTCTTACAGGGGCGGATAACCGGAACCGCTTTGTCAAAGACCTGCCCGACATGCTCCAGGAGCCATGGGACCATGCCATGGTATTGATGAACATTACGGGATTCAAATTCGTCAATGAATTTTTTGGATTTGAAAGGGGAGATCTCCTGCTAAAGCATATTGCAGACGTATTTCATGCTAACATCAAGGAGGGAGAGCGCTTTTACCGGGATAGTGCGGAACATTTCGGTATGCTGACCCGCTATGACAGCAAAGAAGCGCTGATTGCCGGAATTCAGAAAATACAATCTGAGATCAATGCTTACACGGTGAGCCCCAATCAGGATTACCGCATAAACTGTAATTTCGGGATTCATATAATACGTGCCGGGGATGCAAAGGCCAACGGACTATCCCCGGATGCGGTGATCAACGGCGCGCAGCTGGCGCTTGACAGTGTGAAGGGCAATACGGCCATCCTGTTTGCGTTTTATGATGAAACCATCCATGAGAAGGCCCGTAAAAAAACAGAGATTGAAAGTCAGATGCATTCGGCCCTGTCCAACGGGGAATTCCACATGTATCTCCAGCCAAAGTATTATCTGAGTGATCCCAATAGGGAAGGTCCGGCACCGGAACGTCCGGCACAAGGAGACACGGTATCAGGAGGACCTGTTCTGCACAGTGCGGAAGCACTGGTGCGCTGGTATTCAGGAGATGGGACCATACACTATCCGGATGAGTTCATCCCGGTGTTTGAAGAAAATGGATTTATTACAGAGCTTGACATGTATATGCTGGAGGAAGCCTGCAGGAAAGTTTCATACTGGATCCGGCAGGGATATAAAGCAGTTCCCATTTCTGTAAATCAATCCAGAATCTTTTTCTATGATGAGGAATATCTTAATAAGTTCCATCAGATTGTGGACCGTTATCACATCGATCCGTCCCTGATCATACTGGAAGTGACAGAGAGTGTGGCTATGAGTAATTTAGAACAGGTTAAGATGGTCATTAAAAAGCTGCATCATATGGGATTTTCCATTTCCATGGATGACTTTGGAAGCGGATATTCATCCCTTAATACACTAAAGGACCTGGATATTGCGGAGCTGAAGCTGGATAAGGAATTCCTGTCCGAACAGTCCACATCACCCAGGGGCAAGGTGGTCATTGAGAGCATGATCCACCTTGCAAAGTCGCTATCGATCACAACGGTTGCGGAGGGAATTGAGAATGAGATGCAGCTGGAATTTTTGCGGTCCATAAGCTGCGATATCGGCCAGGGGTATTATTTTGCAAAACCAATGCCCATAGAGGAGTTTGAACAGTCCATCCTTCAGATTACATAAGTCAACCCGGCAGCCAGGCAACGGAATCCAGGGAATCAGAACCCCTTCCTGAGACAATTGAGATCATAATAGAGACCAGACGTTTCAGGTGACATTGGAGCCCCTGGGGGAAGCAGGCAGTCGAAGACGTCCAATAGACAAGTTGATGCATGTCAGGCGCAGCGAAAAGCTGCGCCTGTTGTTTTGTATGGACAAATGGTATTATTTTGCAACAGGAGCCAGAAGAACCTTGCCCGTGCCGCGGTATACATTGACCAGGCCTTCCCCGGAGGCCGCGGATCCGATCAGGGATTTGCCGGAACGCTCCACTGTAAAATTGAGGCTGCCGCTCCAGGCGATTGCCATGTTTCCATCTATCTTAAGTACATCGTTGTCCAGGGTTATCTCCACTAATTCTTCTCTGGGGCAGGGGGACTCCAGACAGAGGACTCCGCTGCCGTTAATGCCCAGGTTAAACAGGCCTTCCCCGCCGGCCACGGCAGAGGAGAGATTGGAACGCATGACCGCTTTATGCTTTAAATTGGAATCGCATGCCAGGAACAGCCCGTCATCCAATACAATGGAGCCATTCCAGTCCGCCAGGTCAAGCAGGATGATATGGCGATAGGTTGGCTCCAGTACCATTGTGCCATCACCTGTGTATTCCGGCTTTATTGCACTTTCGCCGGTTACTTTTCCACGGACTGCTTTGCCGAATAAGTCGCCCACTCCTTTAATTCCAGTGGTGGCATTTACATTTCCTGCCATCCACTGCATGGCGCCGGCCTGGAGGGTGATGTCAGCCTTACTCAGGTCGCATACCACCTGGCGTTTGCGGACATTCATGGCCGCGCTGAAGTAAGCGGTTGCAGCGTCCGAGGGCATAACGCTCAGATCCCTTTGATATTCGATTACAGTAAAGGGACCTAACTGGTCAAGTATTTTGACATCATCGTTATTCGTGAAGTTTGAAATATGATACATGATAGCATTCCTCCTAAAAGTATAAGTAGTTTATGTATGTTTTTGATAATAAGCTAATTTAACTGGAAAAAATAGTAGATAAAGTATTAAATTTTTTAAAATGAATGTTCAAAAATTCCTTGACCCTCACGTTACGTGATAATATAAGATAAGGATACCCTCAGTGGACAAGGGGATACACGCCCCAACCGCCGTCTTTTGGCGGCTGGCCGCGTTAACGTCAGTCGGCGTACGTCCAGTACGCCTCCATCCGTTGCCTTACCAGCCACCAAAATACGGTGATTGGGGTCCGAAGGAGTTTTGCGCCTCAGATTTGTGATTCTGCAAGGCACTGGAACGAGGCGTACTGGACGTACGCCGAGCGACAGTAACGCCGCAGAATCACAAATCTGTGGTGCAAAACCGCGTGTCCCCTTGTCCACTGAGGATAAAAATATATCTTTTATAAAAAAGATTGGAGCTGATAAGATGAGAACCGTAAAAGAGGTTGCCCGGCTGACCGGTGTCAGTGTACGCACGCTGCAGTATTATGATGAGATCGGTGTATTCAGGCCCACCAGGGTTACGGATGCGGGATACCGCCTGTATGATGACGAATCCCTGAATACCCTGCAGCAGGTCCTGTTTTTTAGGGAGCTGGATTTTCCCTTAAAAGACATAAGGATCATTATGGAAACACCTGGTTTTAACAAGATAGAAGCATTCCAAAAGCAGAAAGCCCTGTTAAAGGCAAAGCGGGACCGTTTGGACCGTTTGCTGGACCTGCTTGACAGGCTGGAGAAAGGGGAGACGTGTATGAGCTTTAAGGAATTTGATCTTAGTGAGTATCTGCATATATTGGAGCAGTTCAGGAATGAAAATATGGAGGAAGTTATCCGTCATTGGGGGAGCGTGGAGGAATTCGACCAGTTGATGGAACGCATTAAGGACCACGAGTCCAGCATTGCACAGGACGCAATTAAATATTACGGCAGTGTGGAGGCCTATGTGGAGGCCATGAAGGACAGCATGGAGCATTTCTCGGAAAATATGGAAAAGATGGAGCAGATCAAGGAAAAGGGATATGTGGAGAGAAATCAGATCCTGATCGAACAGCTGTTAAAGGATCTGTCAAAAGATCCGGGATCAAAGGAAATCCAGGACATAATCGGCCAGATGATGAACCTGTTGGATGAGGAGGACAAGCCGGACATGGATCTGGGAGAAAATTATTGGGATGTCATGATCGACAGCTACCTTCATAATTCAGCCCTGATAGAAAACATGGATAAAAAATATGGGAAGGGCGCTTCCGTATTTATGGGGAAGGCGCTTTCCTGCTATATGGAAACATCAGGAAAATGTCATAGAAAAACCAGAGAACTGTAAGTAAAGATTAAAGCTTGAAGGAAAGAAATCTGATATAGTAAAACCAGAAACTTATCTGCCTTTCAAAGGCAGGAGAAAGGCGGATCTATGAGGAGATATACCAGGTTATTTTTCCTTCTGGCCGTTGTGTCAGCGCCTGTCACAGGCTGTGGGGGAAGCAGGACGGAAAAGCCGGTGGCTGCGTTAAGTGAGCTGAATGGGCTTACCGAGGAACAGATTGAGGAAAAAATAATTGGCCTTGAGCAATCAAAGATTGCCGAGGCCTGGGGAGAACCGGTCATGTCGCTGTTTGGCATGGACGGGGATATGTATGAGCTGGATAAGGACAAAAAGGGCCTGATCGTGTATTATGGCGGAGACGGCCGCAGGGTGGTGGATGTCAGGCTGAGCGAAAAGGAAAATGATACCTCCCAGGAGACGGAGCAGTCGGCTCCCTCCATTACGCTTAGGGATGTCCTTTCCAGTACTATGAATGAATTTATAGTTACATCAGGAAATTATACATGGAATTTCAAAAAAGGGGATGAGATGACCGGGGTGATCGCCTGCGGCGCTCATCCTCTGTATGAAGCAAAGGACAAGGAACCCTTAAAACTTCCGCGGTATAGTGGATCTGATCATGTAACCTACAGCATTTCCTGTACCCCAATGCCCAGCCGGGTCACGGTGTATGAATATTCCATAGAGGATCTGGAAGGATCAGATGTCCAGCCCATATCAAGCAGGGCGTATGAGGAGGCCCTGCTGCCTGAACTGAAAGCCGGACGGGTGTACGAACTGTTTGCCCAATGGGACGAGGAGGAACTGGAAAAAAATGGAGGGTATGGAACAGCCAGTTATGTGGTGGTGACGGAATGAAAAGGATCGGCCGTGAGAGGCATCCCAATGCAGGATCACGCGATCAATTCCACAATATTGCCTTCCGGGTCATAGACACTGCTGCTGTAATGTGAGGATCCGGACAAATGTGGTTCGCAGATCACCTCGTGGCCTTCCAGGACCAGCCGGCTGGTCAGGATATTGACACGTTTTCTGCTGCCCAGTCTGAACGCCAGGCTGACTAACGTCTGAACACCGGAGGAATTGGGAAGGCTCCGGCTGCCGGACATTGGTCCCCTGGGCATTAGTTTGATCCGGAAGCCGCCCTTAAAGCACAGAACAGTCCCCTCGCTGTCCGCCACAGCGCCCAGGTATTTTATATAAAAATCCTTCATCTGCTCCGGGTTGCCGGATGAGATTACGATATGGTCCATTTTCACGTTTATCATCTCACTTTTTATAAAGTTTTCTT
This sequence comes from Enterocloster citroniae, assembly GCF_040545455.1. Taxonomy (NCBI): domain Bacteria; kingdom Bacillati; phylum Bacillota; class Clostridia; order Lachnospirales; family Lachnospiraceae; genus Enterocloster; species Enterocloster citroniae. The sequence goes on from NZ_JBEPLZ010000003.1 coordinate 20,404, forward strand.
GTTTCTCTTACTTTTTATATTATAATAAAATGAGGATCATTTCTAATGAAATGCAAGCCAAAAATAACAGAATCTTGTCATTTTGCATGACATGCAGAGGAACACAGGAGGACACACGGGAGAACAGAAATGCAGCTGAACTATCTTGAGGTAAATGGAAATCTGGAGGAGGTCACATGCCACGGGTCACCGGCATTTCCCATGGAAGTCTATCTGGACAACCTGGACCTATACCCAAATCGGATGATCCCGTGGCATTGGCACCGGGAACTGGAATTTGTATATGTTTTAACCGGGACCATTGAATTTCAAACGGGTGCCCGGATCTATGTGATCTCTGAGGGGCAGGGAGGTCTTCTTCCGTCTAATATGCTTCATATGGTAAATCCTTACCGGCGGCAGAGGGGAAGCACTTACTGTGCGGTGCTTGCTGATCCGTATCTGCTCCATGGACTTTCCGGCGGCGCGGTTGAAACACGGTACGTGTCATCCCTTACCGGTTCGGGGGAAGATTTCTTTTTGTTTGACAACAGCTGTTCTTGGCATGGGAAGATCCTGGACTTTATCCATGAGATGTATGTGTGTGACGTAAACCGTCCCGCGGGTTATTTGTGGAAACTGCAGATCCTGGTCCAGCAGTCAGGGCTCACCCTGTTTGAACATCTTGACGAACACCTTGATACAAACCAGGGAAACCACAGTCCCTGTGAGGACATCCGGTATCAGAGAGTCCGTGCCTGTCTGGAATATATCCATCAGGAATATGCAGGAAAGGTCCGTCTGGAGGATATTGCAGATGCAGCCTGCGTCAGTGTCAGCGAGTGCTGCCGCGATTTCAGGCAGGTCCTTGGACAAGCGCCCGTGGACTACCTTATTTCTTACCGCGTCCGTATGGGAGAATATCTTTTGGCTCATTCTGATAAGAGTGTGCTTGAGATCGCCCTGGCTGTGGGATTTTCTGGAAGCAGCCATTTTTCCAATACATTCTTCCGGTACAGGGGATGCACACCTTTGAACTACAGAAAAAGGGGAGGAAAATAAATTGACCCTGAACTGCCAAATCCCTGCTGTCCAATTATGGAAAGCAGGGATTTGATCAACGGTTATTGATGGTGCTATTAATGCTGTTTATTGATGGTGTCTTCTTCCGGCCGAATGGCTGTGTGATGTGCTGTGGGACCGGGAACCATCTGTCCGGCCGCAGTTACCGCGGGAAGATGTGTGGCTGTGGGTTCCGTCAATGGTGCAGTCCGCAACAGGGCAGCCGGAATTGTGCTCATGGCCGCCGTCAATGGTGCAGCCTGTAACGGAGCAGCCGGAGTTGTGATCATGGCCGCCGTCAATGGTGCAGCCTGTAACAGGGCAGGCGGCAGTTCCGGTATAAGCCCCTGGGGTCGCCGGACCATTGGCAGCCAGGGAACTGATGGGGAAAGCGAACACAGCCAAAACAGTTAATGCAGTGATGATTTTTTTCTTCATATCTAAGACTCCTTTTCTCGCCGGATGTAAACTATTTGGCAATTGGCGGCATTTTCCGCCGCCGTATCAAAGACAGCCGGCCGATGTATCAAAATATATCTGACAAATGTGGGGATAATATGGGGAATCGGATATTGCCCTAAACACCATATATCCGCCATGTTTTTTCATACAATGAAAGTATATAACAACCCTGCTGGTTTGGAAAGAGGAAACTATAAATAATCATATAATCCCCACATTCTTGAGGTAAATTGTAACAGAAATGTAACAATTACGAAAAGAAATGGAGACACTTATGAGAAGAATGAAACTGACAGCAGCTTTTACCGTATTGTTTCTGGCCGCCTCAAATCCTTATACCGTGAAAGCAGATACAATAATAGTTGAAAAACCGTCCATTGTGATGGATGAAACTGAAAAAACAGAGAAACCGGCCATTGACATAGACCAGCCTTCCACGCAGGAGATCCAAGAGGACATTGTGGAAATTCCTCAGGTCAGCACAGGAGAGCAGGTAGTGGCCTACGCATCCCAGTTTGTAGGGAATCCATATGTTTACGGCGGAACCAGTCTGACCAATGGCGCGGACTGTTCCGGATTTGTGATGAGGGTGTACGAGCAATTCGGCGTTTCCCTGCCCAGAACATCCAGGGCTCAGGGACGTGTGGGGATGGATGTGGGCGGTCTGGAACATGCGCAGCCGGGGGACATTGTCTCCTACAGGGGACATATCGGCATCTATAAAGGACAGAATCAGCTTGTCCATGCCAGCAATGCCAGGGAGGGGATCACCATTTCACCGGCAAATTATAAGCCAATCTTGTCCGTCCGCCGTGTGGTATAGTATAATAAATATTTGTGCGCCTCCTGAAAAGGCGGAAGTTTGAATCGGAGGGAAAGATGAAATGTCCAAGAACCATCCTTATTGTGGATGATGAAGAAAAGATAGTGGAAGTCCTTCAGGTCTATCTGAAAAAGGAAGGATATCAGGTGCTGTGCGCTTATGACGGTACCACGGCAATGAAATTGTTTAAGGAAAATGAGGTTTCATTGATATTGCTGGATCTAATGCTTCCGGATATTATGGGGGAACAGGTCTGCAGGTCCATCCGCACGGTTTCCCGTGTTCCCATTATCATGCTGACTGCCAGAACGGAAGAGGCTGATCTGATCAACGGGCTTCAGATGGGGGCGGATGATTATATTTTCAAGCCGTTCAGTCCAAGGGCTGTGGTTGCAAAGGTTGGGGCTGTTTTGAGAAGGGCTGAGGGGGATGAACTGACCAGCCTGCCGGTATCCTATAACCAGGGAAAACTGGTCATTGATTTTGACAATATGATTGTGAAGGTGCAGGGAAAAGAGACCGACTTAACCCCAACGGAATTAAAGATCCTGACCACCATGGCCAAGGCCCCTAACCGTATTTTCACAAGGGAGCAGCTGATTACCTATGCACTGAATGACGACTTTGACGGCTATGACCGGAGCATTGATACATATATCAAAGGAATCCGGTCGAAGATCGAAGACGACCGCAGGTACCCTTCCTATATCCTTACGGTACATGGATTGGGTTATAAGTTTGCCGGAGAAATGGAATGAAAAAAAGTTTGAAGAACATCCTGATCATATCCTACTCCATCATGGCTCTTCTGATCGTTTTGGGATTAAGCCTGTTTTTTAATATCATGGCCGACAGCCTGTTTGAGCAATATGCGATCAAACAGCAGAGGACCCAGATCGATCAGATGATCAGCCAGATTGATCAGCTCTACGATGAAAAGACAGGTACATTTGACCAGAAAGGGATAGAGATCATAGGATATGCCGCCCTGCAGAATGGCCTTATTATCCATGTCCAGGCAGAGAACAGTGAAATGGACTGGGATATGCGTACCCACCGCTCCCATGAATGCGATATGATCCTGAAACATGCAGAAGGAAAGATGAAGGAACGCTACCCCAACTTTAATGGAAGCTACACACAGGAGACATATACGCTGGACCGCGGGGGAACGCCATTCGGCACATTAAAGGTAGGATATTATGGCCCCTATTCACTGAATGATCAGGAGCTGGAGCTGATGGGGAACCTGAATCATTCGCTGCTGGTTATTGGAGCAATTGCGCTTTTAGGTGTGGTGATCCTGGGAACGCTCATTGCCCGCGCTGTCTCCAAACCCATTGACAGCGTGATCTTGGTGGCCCAGAAGATTGCAGGAGGAGAATACGGCGCCCAGGCAAGGACAGGACAGGGGATGCGTGAGACCAGCCATATGGTGGAAGCCATCAATGAAATGTCCCTGGCCCTGGAAAAAGAGGAAAAGCAGAAACGTCAAATCACGTCAGATGTGGCCCATGAACTGCGGACGCCCCTCACCAATCTCCAGAGCCACATGGAGGCTATGATCGATGGAATCTGGGATCCTACCTCGGAACGCCTAAAAAGCTGTCACGCTGAGATTTTGCGCCTGGTCAGGATTGTGGAGCAGCTGCAGGAGCTGTATTCCCTGGAAAACTGCCGCCAGGAGTTAAACCGTACGGAGTTTGAGTTTTGCAGCCTGTGCCGGGAGGTTTTTCATGATTTCGAGATCAGGATCCGGGCAAAGGAGATCGTGATGGAGATCGATGCCCAACAGGGAGACCGGCTGTACGCTGACTATTTCCGGATAAAACAATGTCTGGTAAACCTGTTGTCAAACGCCCTGACCTATACACCGGAGGGAGGAACGATCCGGGTAACATACAGAACACAGGAAGACGGCAAAATCGTGATATCCGTGGAGGATAATGGGATTGGAGTGCCGAAGGAAGAACTGCCCTTCCTGTTTGATAGGTTTTACCGGGTGGATAAATCCAGAAGCAAGAAAACAGGAGGAATGGGGATCGGACTTTCCATCACAAAGGCCATTGTGGAGCAGCACGGAGGCAGGATCCATGGCGAAAGCCGGGAGGGAGGCGGCACCCGATTTGTCATAAAGCTGCCGGGAAAAAATAAATAACAATGAAAAAGGATATGGGTACAGGGAGTCTGTGATCCATATCTTTTTTATTGGGATCCCTGGTGACAGGGCTGTTGTGATCACCCATCTATCATAAAATTACCACATTTGGACGGTATGATGAAACAGTTCCGGAACGCCGTTCCATCGGAATCCATTCCCATAGAAACTTTTTCCATGGAATTACCTGCAGCAGAATCCACTCAGGTGGAACCATTCTCCGGCATTGGGCAATGATAAAATAGAGATGAAACAGGAAAAGATGATGGCTATCTTTTCCTGTTTTTTTATACTATAATACCTTTATAATCGTATATGGTGAAAACGACAGTAATAGATGGAGGGAGATCATACGATGAGTATAAAGTTAAGGCTTGAACAGCCTGAAGACTACCGTCAGACCGAAAATATGACCCGTGAGGCATTTTGGAATATTTATTCCCCAGGATGTTGTGAACATTACCTTCTCCATGTTATGCGCAGCCGCCCCGCTTTTGTGGGTGAACTGGACTATGTGGCCAAGGATGGGGACAGGATCATTGGAAATGTGGTCTGTGTAAAGGGGATCATCCATGGGGATGACGGACAGGATTACCAGGTGCTGAGTTTGGGGCCGATTTCCGTTCTGCCCCAATACCAGCGGTCCGGTGTTGGAAGGAAAATGATCGAACATACCAAAGAAATAGCCCGGAATCTGGGGTACAGGGCAATTCTGCTCTGCGGTGATCCGGATTACTATTCACGCCGAGGTTTTATTCCTGCCGAGGAACTGGGAATCCGGACCGCTGACAATATGTATGCCGCAGCACTTCAGGCCTGTGAGTTGTACAAAGGTGCTCTCAATGGAATCAGCGGACGCTATGTGGAGGATGGAATCTACGAAGCGGATGAATCTGCAGTCAATCACTTCGATCAGGAATTCCCGGAAAAAGAAAAGATAAGCGGCACCCCATCACAGCTTCGTTTTCTGGAATTGGCAGCTATGCGGAGAAGCGTATGATCTTCCCGTTTCTGTAACAATGATAAAACTAAATACAGCAGACGGATGTCTGCCCTTTTGGAGGTGGAAATGATGCAGAAGATAGGCTTTATCGGACTTGGGATCATGGGAACGCCCATGGCAAGGCTCCTTTTAAAAGCAGGATATCAGGTGAATATTTATGCCAGAACGGATGTGCACGTAAAGCCCCTGGCAGAAGAAGGCGGGATTGCCAGACAAACTCCCAAAGAGATTGCTGAGCACAGCGATGTGATCATTACCATGCTGCCGGATTCACGGGTGGTGGAAGAAGTAATGTTTGGCGAAAACGGAGTGTATGAAGGCCTGGATGAAGGAAAGATATTTATGGATATGGGCAGTTCGGATTATGCCAGCACTCAAAGAATCAGCAAGAAACTGGAAAAAAAAGGGGTCAGAATGCTGGATGCCCCGGTAACCGGCGGCGCCAAGGGAGCAGCGGAGGGAACCCTGACAATTATGGTTGGAGGGAATGTTGACACCCTGGAACAGGTGCGTCCTATACTGGAGGTAATGGGAGATAAGATCATACCGGTTGGACCCGTTGGCTCAGGGGATATTGCAAAAGCATGCAACCAGATGCTGTTTGCCCTGAATCTGAGCGCTGCGTCCGAGGTCCTGGCGCTGGCTGTCAAGGCAGGGCTGGATCCACAGGTACTGATGTCCGTGGTGAACTCAGGCTCAGGGGAAAGCTTTGCCGGACGTGTAAAAATGGAGAACTTTACATTTAAGCGCAATTTCAAGCCGGGATTTACCACGGATCTTATGGCCAAGGACGTAGACATGGCCCTGGATATGGCAAGAAGCTTGCAGGTGCCGATGAAGTTGGGAAATCTGGCCAGGGAAAATATCCGCGTTGCTCAGAACTGCGGATTTGGATCAGATGACTGCAGTTCCATTGTCCGGGTTGCGGAACAGGAGTCGGATGTGGTGATACAGCCGTTTGCCGATAACGATAAATGAGAATGAATGAAAAAGTATAAAAGGCTGCTATGAAGATAGCCGAATTTCATAGCAGCCTTTTGGTATGTAGAAAACAATGCCATGTAATCCCAGCGGTTCTACAGGAGCCATTGCAATGTAAAACCCGCTTGCATTTGCGGCTATTCCAGGAAGGATGCCTTTAATGGTTTATCTGATGTGCATCACCGCTGTCCCTTGGGCTCTGTGTTTTCATGAATGACTTTTGTATCAATAAAATTGACTTATTTCACAAGGCATCCTCTTGTTTTATGTTTTTTGCTATAGTTACAATAAGAATTTGTAATTTAAAGTAATTTAAAGGAGGAAGCAGTGTATGCGGAAATCATATAGCAGGGTGAGGAAGATTAAGGGGTTTGGCCCAAAGGCAGCAGCTTATGCAGTGACCATCTGTCTTGCGGCAAGCAATGCTCCGCTCACAGCTCTGGCTCAGGAAGAAACCGGGAAGACAGAGATGTCGAAAGGAGAGGGACAGGAGGAAACTGGAAACAAAGGGACTGGAATTAAAAATACCGGTGATGAAGAAGCCGGAAGTGAAGGAACCGGGAAAGAGGAAGCCGGAAGTGAAGGAACCGGAAAAGAGGAAGCCGGGAGTGAAGGAGCCGGAAACCAGGAAACTGGGAACGAAGGAGCCGGAAACGAGGGAGCCGGAAGTGAAGGAACTGGGAACAATGGAGCCGGAAGTGAAGGAGCCGGGAACGAAGGAGCCGGAGGTGGAGAGACCGGGAACGAAGGAGCCGGAGGTGAAGAAACCGGGAATAATGAATCCGGGAATAATGAATCCGGGAGTGAAGGGACCGGGAGCGGGGAAAACGGAACCGAAGGAACCGGAAATAATGGAACCGGGAGCGGAGAAACCGGAACCGAAAACAATGGACCCGAGAGTGGAGAAACCGGAACCGAAAACACCGAGAACGGAGAGAACGGAGAGAACTCATCCCATCAAGACGCTCCGGACAAGGATAAAGATTTAGATGAGGGAAATGGTACAGATGATAAGAATTCCCAGGATGATGTGAAGAACGATGATGATCTGATCGATGATCAGGAGAAAAATGAGAACATACCTCCCCAAGACCAGGTGGATCCGGACCAGATGGATCCGGATGTGGTAAATCCGGACCAGTTAGACCCGGACCAGATGGATCCGGACCAGTTAAACCCGGATTTGTTAAACCCGGAAGTGGTCCAGCCTGAACTTTTGATGGCAGCAGCCTTAAATAATGTTGTTTCGCAAAACGACATTCCAGAGCTGATAGCGGAAGATGATAATGGTAATATGAAGTTTATCTTAGAGCGGAACGGATTCGATATAGGCGGATATAATGGAGAGACTTATATAAAAAGCAGTTACAGTGGATATAGATCCAGAATCCTTATGGCAGATAGCCGCAGCTCAGATACTCTTTATTTCAGCGATGATCTGAAAGCGGATAAAAACGGTCTGGAGATTTACTTAAGGGCAGAAATCATACCGATTGACGATGTTTCTTATGTCAGATTGACCTACTATGTGGAAAATACAACAGATGATAAAGAAATCGGATTTTCCCTTGGTTTAGATGCAGATACATGTGTGGGCAGGGATGACATGGCAAAAGTTCAACGGACGGATGATGGGATCCTGATGCTGGGACGCGATTACAGCCAAGAGGAAGTGAACGAGTATGTAAATGCTTTTGTTGTCAAAGATGATGATGAAAGTGAGGCTCCCATTGACAGATGGTGGTACGGTTACTATGGAAACCGGTTCAGCAATATATTTGCAGGAGACTTGCCTGAGGAGGATTTGGAAGATATGGACAGCGGTATGGCTTGCTCATGGCTGGATCTGTCATTGGATGCAGGTGAGACGGGTAAATATTCCGTTATCTTTGGAATTGGGGATATTTACGATTATTCAGATGCAGAGATGCCGGATACAGATGATGGCGATGACGGTGAAGGACATGATGATACGGAATACTGGTCGGTGGATGGGGATAAGTGGACATTCAGTTATGGTAATTCTTATCGGGATCAGTGGGGATATCTGTATTATAATGGAAACTACAACTGGTATTACTTTGACCAGGATGGCCATATGGTAACCGGATGGTTTACGGCTCCTGACGGAAGGAAATTTTACCTGAATCCATCAGCAGACGGAAAACAGGGCGCTATGTATACCGGGTGGAATCAGATTGATGGAAAATGGTATTATTTCAGCCAGGAACAGGGGGCCGGACAAGGGCAGCTGCTGGTAAGGACAACTACCCCGGATGGATATACTGTGAATGAAAAGGGCGAATGGATTGAATGATATTCCCATATTGCAGGTGTCTACAAAGAGAATATGATAACACGGATATAAAAGAGAGCCGGTCCGGCTCTCTTTTTCAACGCAGTAAAATCCTCTGGAACTCCCTATTATATGAAAAAGCGCTCTTATTATATGATTCTATAACTTCATTCCCTTATAAACCTGTTCTGGTCCGCAACATTCCATAATACCACGGAAACTGTAAAATCCGGTTCATTGGGACTGATGAAAAATTGGCCGCCCTTTTTCTTTACAAGGCTGCGGACACTGGACAGACCGATTCCAACGCCCTGGTGCTTGGTGGAATATACCTGTTCTCCGGAAGCCAAAAATTCACCGGACCAATGGTTCTTGACAGTCAGAAGGAGGTTGCCGTTTGCAACTCTGGAATAAACCTTTACCAGGCGCATTTCTTCCGGCAGTTTTTCAGAGGCTTCAATGGCATTTTCCAAAAGGTTGCCCAAAAGGATTCCCAGATTCCACCCTTCCAGTTTTAGTTCAGATGGCAGTGCTACTTTTAAACGCAGGGAAATGTTTTTTTCATCTGCAGCCTGCTGGTAATAATTCAAAATGGCATTGGCAGCCTGATTTTCACATAGGGCGGGACGGGTGGCCTGTTCTGAACTGTCTTCCCAGCCCATGATGTAATGTTCAAGTTCCTCGTATTGATGCTGTCCAGCCAGTTCCTTTATTGTATTGAGGTGATGGCGCAGATCGTGGCGTATCCGGCGTATTTCCGCAAAATTTCCGGTAATGAGCCGGTAATTCTCTTCCTGAAGGGAAAATTGCTTTTTCATCAGACGTACATTTTCAGTCAGAGCAGCACGGTCAGCGTAAGCTTTGACCGTATCAAACCAAAGGCCGCCTCCCAGGATAAGTATGAATGCAAAGCCGGCATTTTCAGTCTGCCATCCAAATCGTATTGGTTCAAATACAGGCAGGGCTGTCTGGAACAGAAGAGACACCGCAATGATACAAAGCCCTGCGAGCAGCAGTCCGTTGATCCGTTCATCGCGCTGTTTATTGAAACATGCGGTTACAATGAGCCAGCTGAAAAGGAGCAGCTTGCAGCTGTCCAGAAAAACAGAATAGGCCATCATTGCATTTAAGCTGTCATTAATCAGAAAAGAGGGGATGACCAGGGTGAGCAGTACAATAAAACCGCCAAGGCTGAGAACAATCCGCTGAGGGCTGCCGCTGATCCTGCATAAACTACAATGAAGGGTAGTGACTGCTAAAAGGAAGAGAAAAAAACTGGTATCTTCCAAACGGTAGGACCAGTATCCTGCACCGAACAAATGGAGCAGGGGATAGGTGGCATAGAGGGCAAACAGAAGGCTGGTTAAAGCAAACAGGATCATCTGTCGCCGTTCTTCTCCGGTCCTTATGCCGATCATAAGATACATGATCCCTATGGTGAATGAGGATATCACCATAATGCAGGTGCGCATAAGGCGGAAGGAGATCAAATCTGATACGGTTTCCATGGTTCCGAATGCGGGCGGATAGATCATACCGCTGTAGTAGTGGATATGATCGGCTGCCTGCACTACGATCTCTGCCTGGCTGGTTGCCTGAAACGTGACCATCCCTGTGCGGATAGCGGGCTGGCCGGAACCGGAAATATCGCCTAAACGGCTGACCAGACTGCCATTGATCCAGACACGGGAGGCGGAATAGATCTCAGGAAGTTCCAAAGCGTATTCATCCGGTTTGGACGGAAGCAGGATATTCAGGCGGTAGGTAGCGGATCCGTGGGGGGAGCCGGTACTGCCTTTGCCTTCAAAACCGCCGTATTGGCCTAAGAATAGATATTGGGGATGATGTCCGTCAAATGTACCTGGGTCCAAACGCTTTTGCGGATAAAATTCCCAGCCATACGTCAGAATATTCAGCGGGTGCGCATCCATGGAAGTACTTAAGTCCAGGCCCCCTTGCTTTCCGTAAACAGCAGAGGCGCTATATTTATTATCATATTGATACTGTAGAAAAAAGAGGGAGGCAGCGCATAATACAGCACAAAAAAGCAATACAATGCGCTTCCAATCATAGGGTGTTCTGATATCATCGCCTCCTTGTCATCCAAAAACCGGCAATTCCGCCGAAAAGCACAGCAACAGCGCCGGCAAGCTTTCGTGCAGTGGCATTCCAGACCGACTTGGCAGGTGGTTTCTCCGAAATGTCAGGCGGTTCTGTCCCGGTTGGTGCAGTCGGAGCTTTGTGTTCTTTGTTTTGGACATCCGCCGTTGTGTTTGTGTCCGCCGGGTCCTGTTCCGCATTGTGTGGGACTTGATCGGGAATCTCTGTTCCCGGTGTACCCCTGTCCTTCTCCAATGCTGCACCAGCGTCCACGGGCGCATCGACAGCCTTGACCGGTCCGATGGAAGGTGGGGATAAGAGGGCGGAATCAGGGATATCCAGGCTATTATATGGGGAAGTTTCCGGTGGAATTGCTGTTATGAGAGTATCCTTTTTAGACGTTGCCCCATTGCTGATAACACTGTTTTTTGTTCCATCGCCGCCATGGCTCCCATTACCACCTTGATTCCCATCACCATCCTGATGCCCATCCCCGGAATCAGGGGATTCCTGCCCGTCATGATTAGGAGGAAGCGGCGGATCAGGCGAAGGATCAGGGGAAGGGGGAATATCAGGATCCGGAGGAATCTCCACCGGCGGTTCCTCATTGGACTCATCTTCTGATCCCTCTGTGTCAAACAGTCCTTCCGGGGGCTGCTCCTGCCGGTTACCGCCGCCCCGGTTACCGCCAATATCCGTCCCGAACGAAATACCATAGATATTGTGGTATACACTTAGGGTAGAGGAAAATGATTCACGGTCCGGATCAGCTGACTGTTCGATCTGAAACGTGTATCCCAGGCCATCCAGATGTTTCCGGCTTAAATGGGATACCGAAAGGGAATTGCCGGTCAGAATTACATTTGGCGCATCTGTGATATCATACCATGTATCCCTGCCGTCTAAAGAGCACCAGACCGTCAGCATAGAGGGATCACCCAGGGAAATAACCTGGTCCTGACAGTTGTAAAACTGAAAGCGGGCTGTCTGGTCTTCAAATAGTTTTTCCTCGTCAGCATATAAGAAAAATGCGGCCTCAGGAGAATAGACGGATATTGTAAAAGAAAGCTCAGGCATATGGTCGAAATCCAGAAGATGTCTGTTGGCATCTATTGTCTCGTTTGAAAAATGCCCATGGACCACGGTATCACCCACTTGATCCCAATCAATGGCATTCACTGTTTCCCAATCCCATTCCACAGGGAGCAGAATCTTTTCTTTCCAAAATCCATGGGGGGAGTCTCCATAAAAGACGCTGATCGGATCATATAGGTCCCGGTTGATCCAGTCACTGATTCCCTTTTCTATTTTCAGGTCCAGAAAAAAGGGACGGGGAGCCCCTGTTTTGTACTCAATGATCGGATAGGGGCCGTCCACGGCTGGGGTGGGATCCCAGACACTGCCGCAATCTGGATTCCATTCATCTCCGCCTTGTTCACCGCCGGAGGAAATGATGGAAACCGACTGTATGCTGCCGTCAGCGGTCACCTCCACAATATCCGAATTATGGGAATCATAATCGGAGAGTTTTAAATCAATGGCCTGAAACAGGGAGTCTGAGTAAATGCCGGTAATGGAAAGTTGGTTATCACTGATCCGTACCCTGGAACTTTGAGTGATATTATGCCAGCTTGCACCATTGTCCAGGCTTTCATATAGTTCCATGAACATTAGAGGCAAACGAAAGGGAGTTTCATTCATTCTATATTGGAGCAGAAGCGTACTTCCATTTACCTCGGGCTGGAATGACATGGTTCCGCTGCGGACCACGGCAATTATAAGGGAAGGAGAAGGGATATCGCCCCAATCCAGAGGATATGAACAGGCATCCGTATCCAGGATACCTGTAACGGGATATTCTCCTTCCCTGGTGAAATCAACCTCACTTAGATCCCATTCCACATCCAGATATTCGGGTTCGTCTATATGGCCGTCAGGGCCATCCACATATAATTCCACAACAGCTGGAAGTTCCGCAGAAGCATCAAATTCAACACCTGCTGCCCATTCTAAAGGCCAATCATGATGATCGAAATGATAGCCGCAAAAAACGTATTCTTCCTCCTGTTTTTTCCTCGGTTCGCTGCGGTATTGTTCCCTGGAAATACAACTCTCGCCTGCGGACACGGCATCTGGTGCGGTATCCTGATCCTCCAGCTTGTCCTCCGGGTTCTCTTTTTCACCTGTTGTGTTGTCAGGATCTTCCCTTGTGCCATCGGTTGGGTCAGAGGAGCCCTCTTGGTTATGGCCGGGTTTGTCAGAGGAATCGTCTTTATCGCTGTCAGTGTCAGGCTGGCTGGAGGAATTATCTTCATTGCCGTCAGGCGGGTTATAGGAATCATCTTCACCGCCATCGGGCAGGCCAGAGGAATCATCTTTATCGCCATCGGGCAGGCCAGAGGAATCATCTTCATTGCCGTCAGGCGGGGTATAGGAATCATCTTCACCGCCATCGGGCAGGCCAGAGGAATCATCTTCATTGCCGTCAGGCGGGTTATAGGAATCATCTTCACCGCCATCGGGCAGGTCAGAGGAATTATCTTCATTGCCGTCAGGCAGGTCGGAGGAATCATCTTCATTGCCATTGGACTGGTTAGAGGAATCCTCTTCACCGCCATCAGAGGAACCATCCCCATCACTTTCAGCCTTTTCAGACGAATCCTCCATACGGCCCCTGTGATCTTTTGCATCATCTTTTGCTGCATAAGATCCAATTTCCCCGGATGAGACAGAGCCTTTGTTGCTGGAATCCCCATTCTCACCGGAGCACTGATAGGCATAAGGTGGCGGAACGGGCTGGGCAGCGGCCAGGGAGTAGAGGGATGTACTGCCTGTTGCCAGAGCAATGATGGAAAGGGCAATGGCGGAGCGCAGCATGATCATTTGTTTTTTCATCATTCATCACCTGCCATGGATGCAGTCAGGTACTGTCCATATTCTTTATCGAAAATTTTTTCCCGGGTGCGGCTTAACGGGATTTTCTCACCGGTTATTAACAGGATGTCATTTCCATCCTTTGAGGCGATAAAATCCATATTTAAAATAAAACTGCGGTGTGTCCTCAGAAAACGGGAGTCTGAAAGCTGCCCCATAACATTCGCCAGCGGACAGCGCAGAACAATGTCAGCGGACGCGTGAATAATGGTCTGGTTTCGGAATACTTCAACAAACCGTATGTTTCTCAAAGGCACTTTTATTTCATGTCCGTTGGAAAAGAAAAAGGCGCATCTGGCAGCAGATATCAGCAGCCGTTCGCACCGTTTGAGCGCTTTTTCAACCTGTTCATATGTAACTGGTTTTACCAGATAATGTTCCGCATCCACCTCATAGCTTCTGGAATAATGGTCCCTGCTGATGGTGACGAAAATAATGGCACAGCCATTTCCTTCTGCACGGATTGTTTCAGCCAGATCCATGCCGGAAAGAGGTGACATGTAGATATCTAAAAACATGATTCGGATATCAGGGTCCTGACGTGCAGTGTCTAAAAGCAGCGTGGACTGACTAAATTCCAGAATTGTGTAATCAAGAGCGTTATCAATGGCATATTGCTGGATAAACTGACGAAGCTGGACTCGTATAGACTCATCATCGTCACAAATTGCTATTTTCACAAAAATCCCCCTTACAAATTGTCATAGTATATTTATTTAAGCACAGAACATGGGGAGATGCAAGATTTTCAATGACCAATTGTCTCGTTTTGCATCTGTTTGTCCCGGAGGGCTTACGGAAAAGCCCGGCTTCATCTATGATCATGTTATATTTGGTAATATATGGATTTCAGACTTGCTGATTCCAGGACATTCATTGGAGGAGGGGAATACTTATGTTGATTGCAATTTGTGATGATGAGAAATCAGAGAGAGAGCAGGTCGGAGGAATATTGGTACAAAAGATGAAAAAACGGGGAGAACCTTTACAGATTGCATATTTTGAGCAGGGGGAAGACCTGATCGAACAATATGAAAGCGAGGATCAGTATCCGGGATATGACCTTATTTTTATGGATATTTATCTGCAGAGGTTAAGCGGAATGGAGATCATACGCAGGCTGCGCAAACATGACAGGAATGTTGCTGTGATATTTATGTCCTCCAGTCCGGATTACGCCATAGAAAGCTATGATGTATGGGCAGATGGTTACCTGCTCAAGCCCATTGTGCGGGATAAAGTGGAAAATGTCCTGAACCGTTTTATGGAATACCGATATCCAAAGAACAAAAAGAGCCTTCTGATGGTAAATGGGAGTTCCAGCAGACGGATTTCCTATGACGATATCATGTATATTGAAAGCCGGAGGATGAATCTGAGGATTGTATGCGCCAAGGGGGTGGAGCATACTATTCGCAAAAAGCTGGATGAGGTCCAGGCAGAACTGACCCAGCCAAGGTTTTTAAAGTGTAATCAAAGTTATATTGTAAACATGGATTATATTACCCGCGCGGATACGGATTTCACAATGGAAAACGGTGACAGAATCCCCATCAAGGTCCGGGAACGGAAACGGATCAGGGAGAAGTATTTTGCTTATGTGCTGGAGCGGGGATGGGATGATATGTAAAGGTCTGATCATTCCTATAGCTAATTCATCCCCATTGTGCTATAATACCCTCAGTGTGCAAGGGTACACACCCTTCAGATGCCTTGTGCGCTGAAGGTA
The DNA here is from genome assembly GCF_040545455.1 of Enterocloster citroniae. Classification (NCBI taxonomy): domain Bacteria; kingdom Bacillati; phylum Bacillota; class Clostridia; order Lachnospirales; family Lachnospiraceae; genus Enterocloster; species Enterocloster citroniae. Next base: position 35,931 of record NZ_JBEPLZ010000003.1, read on the forward strand.
AGCCCTATTAAATACAAGTGAGGTTGTTATGGAATACGGAAATGTTCAATTTGGAAAAGAAATCAAGTTCTGGTGTTATTTAATGGTCACAGTGGCTGCGATCAATATTCTTGGGTGTGCGCTGCTTAAGGATTATTTTTCCATGGTGACCTGTATTGCGGCGGGGATCCTCTATTATTGGCTGATGATAGGAAGAAAACGTCTGACATTTTATCTGATCCTAGTTTTGTTTGGCGTTCTGATACTGTCCTCGGTCCTGATAAAGGTCAATCTGCTGGCAGCGGTTGTCAGGCATGGGATACCTCCGTTCATCACCTTTATATTACTCAAGAAATACTGGCCTTTTATGAAGTGACAGGGACTCTAAACACAGGGAAGGGATGGGTGGTTTCTTGAAGGAGAAGGAATTATACACCATAGGAGAGGTGGCCGGGATTTGCAATATTTCCGCCAAGGCTTTGCGCTACTATGATAAGATCGGCCTTCTTTCCCCTGACCATATCAGTGAGGAAAATGGTTACCGCTATTACAGCAGGAAGACCCTGCTTCTGGTTCCCGTGATGAAATATTATAAACAGATGGGGTTTAAGCTGGAGGAAATGCAGGAGATGCTGGGCGGAAATACATACCAGTTCCTGCAGCAGAATTTCCACTCCAAGATCAGTGGACTTAAGGACATGGAAAGGGAGATCCAGGGTAGCCTGGCGGCGGTCAAAGACTGGTATGAGCTGATAAAGGAAGCGGAACTGGTCATCCGTCACAAAATCCAGGACGTTTCCGTGCGTTTTATAGATCCCGCATCCTATTGCTATATGGATCAGGATTTTAATTACCAGTATATGGAATCCATTATCAATATCAGCTGGACCAATTATCTGGAAGCGGCGGGACAGAAGATAACAGGACCGGTCATCCTGAATTTTTCTTCCGCCGCCCATAAGATGTCAGGAACCTGTACCAGGGCAAGGATCATGCAGAAGGCGGTATGGGCGGATCCGGAGGATCCGGCTCAGATCATGTGGGGCGGCCGGATGGCGGCGTGCGCTTATCATGTGGGCGGTTATGAGGATATGGGACAAGTCTATGAGAAGATCTTAAAATGGGCGGATATGAGAGGATATGCCTGTGACCAGGGATGCTTTGAGCGCTACGTGATCGATTATTGGACTACCCGCAGTTCCAGTGAATTTGTGACAGAAGTGATCGTGCCGGTGACCCCAAGATCCGGATAAAAACCTTCCCCTTTACAGGAATGTAACAAGGGAAGGAAACAGGAACGACCAGGTAAAAAGAGAAGGGAAAGGCCCCTTTTTTGGGCCTGGCCGTTCTTTTTTGCCTTATTTTCCGGAATCGGAGGTATCCGGGAATGGATATTGACATTCCACCTAACAGGAAGGTTTATACTAGTATTATGTTAAAAAACTGACAGGGGGTTTGATCGGGGAAGATGCAAAAAGAAAAACTTTATTCAATCGGGGAAGTCAGCAAAATATGCAACATTTCAAAAAAGGCCCTTCGCTTTTATGACCAGATCGGAATTATTGCGCCGGACGTAATATGTAAGGAGAACGGGTACAGGTATTATAACAGGGAGACCCTTTTGACCGTTCCCATTGTGAAGTATTACAAGCAGATGGGATTTAAGCTGGAGGAAATGCAGGACCTGGTGGAGGGGAACACATACTATTTTGTCAAACAGAATTTTATCAGTAAGATCGATGAGCTGAGGATCCAGGAACAGGAGATCCACAACAGTTATGTGGCGGTCAAGGACTGGTATGAGCTGATCCAGGAAGCTCAGCTGGTTTCCAGGAGCAAGGTGCAGGAGGTAGGGGTGAAATACATAAGCACGGCTAATTATTGTTACATGGACCAGCCGTTTTCCTACCACTACATGGAATCTATTATCAATATTGACTGGGTGAACTATCTGGAGAGCGTGAACAACGAGATCGCAGGTGAGGTGATCCTTCGGTTCCCTTCCTGGACGGACAAGATGAATGGGACCAGCACGTCCGCCAGGATCATGCAAAGGCCCATCCGTCCATGTATGGAGGGAACGAACCAGACTGTGTTCGGCGGGAACATGGCGGCCACGGTTTACCATTTAGGCGCATTGGAACAGATTGAGGATTCCTATGGGAAGATACGGGACTGGACAGCTGCCAGGGGATACAAATGCGGCCCGGAATCTTATGAGCGCTATGTGGTGGATTACTGGACCACCAGGAATCCGGAGGAGTTTGTGACAGAGGTGATCGTACCCATTGTCAGCGGTCCCTGTGACTGAGGACAAAAAGCTTCCCCTTAGGGGAAAGATTTATGCAGGACATACGGGGGGAGAATACAGAGATTTCCCCTTCCGAATGAAAATAAAGAGACGAGAATGGTCGGATTCTGACGTGCAGGTGCCTGGTCACCTGCTTCTTTTTTTGCCGGTTTTGATGGAATAATCTTCCATAAAACCCTTATATTTCAATGCTTTCCGAGAATACCCAATTCTTTGCAAAATTAAAAAGCAGCAAATAGTTAAAAAAATCTCAAAAAAACGGTTGACATTCCACTAAAGGGCAGGGTCTATACTAAATGCATAGAAAAACATGACGCGTATTTAAAAAGTTGGTAATATTGCTGATTTGGGATGTTTTCTAATTTGTGAAGGCCGAACACAAAATCATTAAAACAAAATATGATAACCGGCTTTTGTGCATTTTGACACGCAAAAGCGGGCGCAAGAAAAGGAGCAACAGACCATGAAATATGATGCATTGGGAATGATTGAGACAAAAGGATTGGTGGGATCCATTGAGGCGGCGGACGCCATGGTAAAAGCCGCCAATGTTACACTGCTTGGCAAAGAAATGATCGGCGGAGGCCTGGTCACTGTGATGGTGCGGGGAGATGTTGGCGCTGTGAAGGCTGCCACAGACGCGGGAGCAGCTGCGGCCGGAAGAGTGGGAGAACTGGTAAGCGTACATGTGATACCACGGCCCCACGGGGAAGTGGAAACCATTCTTCCGGGAACCAGGACCTCAGAATAGAACATCACAGAACAGAACATCAGAATAGCGACCAAAGGAGATTCCATATATGAACGGAGACAGTGCAGCAGTAAATTATGGGGCGGCAGCCCCTATGACGGCTGATGACAAAATGAAACAGGTGAACAAAAAATTCCGAGTGACGGGAATAACCACAGGGCTGATATCCGGCCTGACCTACGGGATCTACACCACCCTGGTACTGGTGGCTGGATATTATGAGCCTCTTATGGGCGCGGCCGGTGTCCTGGCAGCTCCCTATGTGTGTTCAGGACTCAATGACCTGTTCGCAGGCATCTGGCTGACCCTTTACAACGCAAGATGCGGCAGGCTCAGTGAGCTTGGACGAAGCTTACATACATTTCCCGGCAAGATGATCGTGCTTGGATCCCTGCTGGGAGGACCCATTGCCAACGGGGCTTACCTGGTGGGCCTGGCCATGGCAGGGGCATACGCCATCCCCATTTCCGCCACATGCAGCTTGTTTGGAGCGATCTTTGCGTGGATCTTCTTAAAACAAAAGCCTACCAAGCGTGTCATTGCAGGTATGATGATCTGCGTGGCCGGCGCCATTGTGATCAACTGGGTAAAGCCTGAGGGCAGCCCCAACTTCACACTGGGCATCATCTGCGCACTGATCGCTGCGATCAGCTGGGGACTGGAGGGAATGCTTTCCAGCTACGGCGGCGCTATGATCGATACGGATGTGGCGGTTAACTTAAGGGAACTGATCTCCGGCATTGTGGACCTGGTCGTGATCGTTCCGCTGGTGGGTGGAATGGCCCTTTTGGGAGGAACCTTTGCAGCAGGACTTCCGCTGATCTGGCTGGCGCTTTCCGGTTTAAGCGCAGCCGTATCCTTTGTATGCTGGTACAAGAGCAATTCCACTGTGGGCTGTGCCATTGGCATGTCCTTAAATGTAACATACGCCTTTTGGGGCGTGCTCTTCTGCGTCATGTTCCTGGGCCAGCAGCTCACATCCACCATTGTGATCGGATCCGTTGTCATCGTGTTCGGAGCCATCCTGGTAACTATGAATCCACTGGATCTGCTTAAGAAGGGAGAGTAGGAAAATGCTATTACCGGCAAGAACAGCAGTGCTGAATTATTTGTACAGTGTTAAGAGCGCTGACATAAAAGAAATCATGGAAGCCCTGAAACCCCAGTACGGCGGGGAACGGCAGTTTACAAAGGAACGTTACCTGGATCACGTCATGTCCCTGGAAGCCAACGGCCTTTTAAACTTGGAGAGCTACAAGCTGGATGAGGCAGGGGAACTTTCCCTGCGCTATATCATAAACGAAGACGGAAAAGCAACGGTTGAAAAATATGTGCCGAAGAAATACCGTCAGTGCAGCTGACGGGAGGAAAACATATGAGATATTATGGTGAAGAAGCCCTGGGACTGGTGGAGACAGTGGGGCTGGTGCCCGCTCTGGAGGCGGCTGACAAGATGTTAAAGGCAGCGGATGTGGAACTGATCTCCTATGAAAATGTGGGCTCCACCCTTGTCACCATTATGGTGAAGGGGGATGTGGCAGCGGTCCGTTCCTCGGTGGAGGCAGGAGCAGCGGCAGCAGCCGCCATCGGAAAGCTGACAGCCAAGAATGTGATGCCAAGGCCCATCCGTGAAGTGGGGGATATTGTATCCGTCCATGACATTGACGCCTGACAAAAGAGAGCTTAAAACATGGAGAGAGGAATCGAATATATGGAACGATATGAAGCCATTGGACTGATCGAAACATTTGGCCTGGTATTTGTCCTGGAAGCAGCGGACGCCATGTGCAAGGCGGCGGATGTGGAATTGATCGGCTATGAGAACGTGGCCTCAGGATACATATCCGTCCTGGTGCGGGGGGATGTGGGCGCCTGCAAGACAGCTGTGGAGGCGGGGGTTAAGGCTGTGGAGGCCATGGGAGCAGAGGTATACAGCTCGGTAGTGATCCCAAGACCCCACCCGCACCTGGAAAAGATCATCGCCCGCTACTCACTGGAAAGCCTTTTGCCCGGGAAAGGGTGTGCGTCATGAAATTCGTTGACAAGGACCTGCTTTCCGTACAGGAAGCCAGAATCCTGATGGAACACGCAGGGGAGGCAAGAAAGGCCCTGGCGCTTTTTGACCAGGAAAAACTGGATTTTGGGGTGACGGCCATTCTGGATGGGATAAAAGGCTGTCTGAACGAATTGGCCCTTAAGTCCGCTGAGGAAACAGGTTACGGAAACCAACGGGATAAATACAGGAAAAACCGTCTTATCTTAAGCCGGATACAGGAAAAACTTGCCGGTATGCGCTGTGTGGGGCTGCTGGAGGAGGATCCGGACAGAAAGACTGCAAAGATTGGTGTCCCCATTGGAGTGGTCGCCGCCCTGGTTCCGGCCACAAGTCCGGTATCCACAACGCTGTTCCTGGCAGCGATCGCTGTAAAATCCGGCAATGCGGTGGTGTTCGCCCCCCATCCCAGGGCGGAAAAAACAGTGCAAAAAACAGTGGAAATACTGGCTGAGGCTGCAAAGGAAGCAGGGCTTCCTGAGGGAACTATTTCCTGTCTGAATACGGTGACAAAGGAAGGAACAGCCCAGCTGCTCTGCCATCCGTTTACATCCCTTGTGATCAATACAGGGATTCCCGGGCTGCTAAATGCATCCCGGGAGAGCAAAAAGCCGTTTATCTGCGGAGGGATCGGTCCCAGTCCTGTGTTTATTGAGCGGACAGCCGATGTGAGGCAGGCTGTGAAGGATATTATTGAAAGCCGCAGTTTTGACTGCGGGACATCGGCGGCAGCGGAACAGTATGTGGTGGCCGACCACCAGATTGCAGAGGATGCGAGACGGGAAATGCTGACCTTAGGTGCATACTTTATGAACCGGACAGAGGAAGAACAGCTGATGGGCCTGCTGTGCCGGGAAAATGGCGGCAGGGATCCGGAGTACATGGGCAAGCCTGCCCTATGGCTGGCCGAAAAGGCGGGATTCACCGTGCCTGAGGGTACCAGGGTCTTGGTATCCCAGCAGAAATACATCACTGAGTTTAATCCATATGCCGGGGCGCTGTTATGCCCGGTGCTGGTGTTTTACATAGAAAATGACTGGATGCACGCATGCGAAAAATGCATGGAGCTGCTGGTCAATGAGAGCAGCGGCCATACCCTGGTCATTCATTCCAGGGACGAGGATGTGATCCGCCAGTTCATGCTAAAAAAACCTGTGGGAAGGGTCCTGATCAACACGCCGGCATCCTTTGGAGCCATGGGTGCAACCACCAACCTGTTTCCTTCCATGACTCTTGGAGGACTCACTGCCGGTTTGGGAATCACTTCCGACAACGTATCTCCCATGAACCTGGTGTACATAAGAAGTGCAGCCTGGGGCGTGAGGGGGATCCGGGACCTGGATCCATTGGATCAATGGGAAGGCATGGAAAGGGAAAAGATAGAGGAACCGGAAAAAGATAGTAAGGAAGCAGGAAAAGATAATAAGGAAGCTGTGGATGTAGCAGGACTGCTGAAAACCATATTGGAGCAGCTGGAATATAAATAAGCTGAAAGCGAGGGGAATAGATTGGATATTCGTGAATTTTCAAATAAATTGGCGGAAGCCGCAAAGACCATGTCTCCGGAAGAAAAAGCTTCACTGATGAAGATGTTTGAAGCTGTTTCTGACGAGATTACAAAAGTAGGGGCTGACCAGACAGGCAAGGCTTCACAGGGGGCTGCGGCTGACCGGATCGTTACAGAGGGAACCTCCATACCGGACGGTATGACGGCCCGCCTCCAGGCACTGAAGGATAATTACCTTACCCATAAACCAACCATCACAACACACCGGGCAAGAGCCATTACAAAGATTGCCGGTGAAAACCCGGGAATGCCTAAAATCATGCTTCGGGCCAAATGTTTCCGCTATTGCTGCGAGACGGCTCCCCTGGTTATCCAGGACCATGAGCTGATTGTAGGCGCACCCTGCGGCGCGCCCAGGGCAGGAGCATTTTCACCGGATATTGCCTGGAGATGGATGGAGGACGAGATCGACACGATTGGTTCCAGACCACAGGATCCATTCTACATATCAGAGGAAGACAAGAAGATCATGAGGGAGGAACTGTTTCCGTTCTGGAAAGGGAAATCCGTGGATGAGTACTGCGAGGACCAGTACCGCGAAGCCGGTGTTTGGGAACTTTCCGGTGAGTCCTTTGTTTCCGACTGTTCCTACCACGCATTAAACGGAGGCGGTGACTCCAATCCCGGCTATGATGTGATCCTGATGAAAAAGGGAATGCTGGATATCCAGAAGGAGGCCATGGATCATCTGGCAGAGCTGGATTACCAGAACCCTGATGATATTGAAAAGATCTATTTTTATAAATCCATTATGGACACCACAGAGGGCGTGATGATCTATGCCAGAAGGATGTCCGAATACGCAAAGGAACTGGCTCAAAAGGAGTCAGATCCCAAGAGAAAAGCTGAACTGCTGGAAATATCCAGGGTCAATACCCGTGTTCCCGCTCATAAGCCGGAGACCTTCTGGGAGGCGATACAGGCAGTATGGACCATTGAGTCCCTTTTGGTGGTGGAGGAGAACCAGACCGGTATGTCCATCGGCCGTGTGGACCAGTATATGTATCCCTATTATAAGGGGGATATTGACAGCGGACGCCTGAACGATTTCCAGGCCTTTGAACTGGCGGGCTGTATGCTGATCAAGATGTCTGAGATGATGTGGATCACCAGCGAAGGCGGCTCCAAGTTCTTTGCGGGTTACCAGCCCTTTGTCAACATGTGTGTGGGCGGAGTGACCAGGGAAGGAAGGGATGCCACCAATGAACTGACCTACCTGCTCATGGACGCGGTACGCCATGTGAAGATCTATCAGCCGTCTCTGGCCTGCCGTATCCACAATAAGTCCCCGAAAAAGTATCTGAAAAAGATCGTGGACGTGGTACGTTCTGGCATGGGCTTTCCAGCCTGCCATTTTGACGATGCCCATATTAAAATGATGCTGGCCAAGGGCGTATCCATTGAGGATGCAAGGGATTACTGCCTTATGGGCTGCGTGGAGCCGCAGAAATCGGGACGTCTGTACCAGTGGACCTCCACTGCTTATACCCAGTGGCCGATCTGTATTGAGCTGGTGTTAAACCACGGCACGCCTCTGTGGTACGGCAAGCAGGTCTGCCCGGACATGGGGGATCTAAGCGGCTTTAAGACCTATGAAGAATTTGAGGCAGCGGTTAAGGAAGAGATCAGGTACATCACCAAGTGGACGGATGTGGCCACGGTGATCTCCCAGCGCGTCCACAGGGAGCTTGCGCCAAAGCCTCTCATGTCCATCATGTACGAGGGGTGTATGGAAAAAGCAAAGGATGTCTCAGCAGGAGGAGCCATGTACAACTTTGGACCGGGCGTGGTTTGGTCCGGCCTGGCCACCTATGCGGATTCCATGGCAGCCATTAAAAAGCTGGTATTTGATGATAAGAAATACACGCTGGAACAGATGAATGAAGCATTAAAGGCGGATTTTAAAGGCTATGAGCAGATCCGCACAGACTGCCTGAACGCTCCCAAGTACGGCAATGATGATGATTACGCCGACCTGATCGCAGCTGATCTGGTGACCTTTACCGAGCACGAGCACCGGAAATACAAGACTCTTTATTCTGTTCTGAGCCACGGAACCCTGTCCATTTCCAATAATACCCCCTTTGGCCAGATGACAGGAGCCTCCGCCAACGGCCGCCATGCCTGGCTGCCGCTCAGCGATGGGATCAGCCCCAGCCAGGGCGCCGACTACAAGGGACCGACAGCCATTATCAAGTCCGTGTCCAAAATGTCCAATGACAGTATGAATATTGGAATGGTACATAACTTTAAGATCATGGCAGGACTTTTAGACACCCCGGAGGGTGAGGAGAGCCTGGTTACCCTGCTGCGCACGGCCTGCATGTTGGGCAACGGCGAGATGCAGTTTAACTACCTGGACAACAACACCCTGATCGAGGCACAGAAGCATCCGGAACAGTACCGTGACCTGATCGTCCGGGTGGCCGGCTACAGCGCTTTTTTTGTGGAGCTGTGCAAGGATGTACAGGATGAGATCATAAGCAGAACCATGCTTACACATTTTTAAGGCGTTTGATGCCATGAATGGAGATAGGAAGATGGAACAGACAAATACGGGAGAGATAGAACGGAAAGCCCTGATCTTTAATGTGCAGAAGTACAACATGTATGACGGCCCCGGAATCCGTACCATTGTGTTTTTTAAAGGCTGTCCTCTGCGCTGTAAATGGTGTTCAAACCCTGAGGGGCTGGACAGGAAAATCCAGGTCATGTTTAAGAGGAATTCCTGTACGGACTGCGGCGCCTGTGTCAATGTCTGCCCGGTGGGTATCCACGTATTGTCAAAAGAGACCGGAACGCATATGATCCGGAGGGATATTGACTGTATCGGATGCCGCAAATGCAAGGACAGCTGTCCCCAGTCGGCACTTGAGATAACAGGAGAGACAAAGACCATTTCCCAGCTGTTAAAGCTGGTGGAGGAGGACTCCGCCTTTTATGAGACGTCCGGCGGCGGTGTGACCCTAAGCGGCGGGGAATGCACTTCCCAGCCCGAGGCGGCCAAAAGCCTGCTTATGGCCTGCAAGGAGGAGGGCATCAACACAGCCATTGAAACCTGCGGCCATGTTAAGACAGAAAAGCTGCTGCAGATCGCCGGGTATGTGGACCTGTTTCTTTATGACATGAAGCATATGGACCCGGTCCGCCACAATGAACTCACAGGCATCAGCAATGAGCTGATCCTGTTTAACTTAAATGAACTGCTGCGCCACAGGCACAATGTAAAAGTCCGGATGCCCATGTTAAAAGGGATCAATGACAGCAGGGAGGAGATCGACCAGATCATCCAATTCCTCCTTCCCTACCGGGGCAGCAAGAATTTTAAAGGGATCGACCTGCTGCCCTATCACAAGATGGGCGTGAATAAATATAAACAGCTTGATAAGCCATACACCATCGAGGGCGACCCCAGCCTCAGCGGGGAAGAGCTGGACCGGATCGAGGGATGGATCAGGGAATACGATTTCCCTGTCAAGGTGGTGCGGCATTGAACGGCAGTACTGACCAGCCACTGATCAGCGGCGGACCGGATGCCGCAAACAGTTGGGAAAGGAGCTGACAGGGATGTGCCTTGCAGATAACAGGGATGTCAGAAGAGTGATTGAGGAATCGGTGCCGGGCAAACAGGTGACCATTGCACATGTGATCGCCTCGCCGGTGCCGGAAGTTTATGAGTGCCTTGGCATTGATGCCCTGGGAGCCATTGGCATTTTGACCTTAAGTCCTTTTGAAACAGCCATCATAGCGGCGGATATTGCGGCCAAAGCATCCAATGTGCAGATCGGGTTCCTGGACCGGTTCACCGGATCCGTGGTGGTTACCGGGGATGTGGAAAGCGTGGATACGGCCCTGAGAGCGGTAAACAGTACATTGTCAGGGCTTCTGGGATTTAATGTAGCGGAGATCACAAGGACGTGAGGAATAAGCGGATCATGATAATCGGAGCCGGGCGGAGCGGGAAAAGCTCCCTGGGAAGATGGCTGGACCAACAGGATTGGTTCCCGGGCGCTGCCCGGGGGGAAAACCCGGACAGCTGGAACAGGCGTACTCCCACCCTGGTGTACAGGGGCGCGGTCATCGAGGCGCCGGGCGCCTATTTGGAAAGTCCCTGGATGCGCCATCACCTCATAGCAGCGGCCCAGGACGCCTGCTGTGTGCTGATGCTGGCGGATTCCACGGGAAAAAGAGAGATTTATCCGCCGGGATTTGCCAGGGTGTTTCCCTGTACGGTCCTGGGCGTTGTCACAAAATGCGACCTGACGGCTTCGGATGGCAGACGAATGGAGGCCTGTTTTAAGCAGCTTGCCAGGGCCGGAATCAGGAACCCCTTTCTAAGGACCAGCATATTGGACCAGACAGGTCTGAAAGCACTGGGAAGGGAAGTGAAAGGCTGTCTTGAGGCAGCCGGAATAAAAGAGAAAGCGGAATGAAAGAGCCAATGTTATAGAATGATTGACGGAAAGGAGGGACAGAACATGGAAGAATTTATAATGAACACAAAGATCTATATGGGAAAAGCATGTCTTTCCCGGCTGAGCGGCCTGGAAATCAAAAAGGCATATATTATATGCGATCCATTTATGGAGAAATCAGGAAAAGCAGCGGAGATAGCAGGATTGTTAAAAGAGACAGGGGCTGACAGCCGGATCTTTTCAAAGGTTGTGCCGGATCCCACCATCCAGGTGGTGACACAGGGAATTGAGGAAATGGGAGCGTTTGAACCGGATACCGTGATCGCTTTAGGCGGCGGTTCGGCCATTGATACGGCCAAGGCCGTGTGCCATCTTTATGCGGCCATGAAGCAGGAAAAGCGTCCGTACCTGGCGGCAGTTCCCACTACCAGCGGGACCGGAAGCGAGGTCACATCCTTTGCGGTGATATCCGATCCCCAGGCACAGGCCAAATATCCCCTGAGGGATCCTGCCATGGTGCCGAATGCGGCTTTTCTGGATCCTGAGCTTACAGCCACCGTGCCGCCGCAGATCACAGCGGATACGGGGATGGATGTATTGACCCATGCACTGGAGGCCTATGTTTCCACCAGGTCCGGGGACTTTACGGACGCCTGCGCGGAAAAAGCGGTCCGCATGGTTTGGAAATATCTGGAACAGGCAGTGGCGGATGGAGGCAACATGGAGGCCAGAGAGCACATGCACAATGCTTCCTGCCTGGCGGGAGTTGCATTTAACGGCGCTTCCCTGGGAATCTGCCACAGTCTGGCTCATGCTTTGGGAGCGCGTTTCCATATCCCTCATGGGAGAAGCAACGCCATCCTGCTGCCGCACGTGATCGCATACAATGCAGGGCTTGAGGAGGCCGGTGAGACAGAGGCGCTTTTGCGTTATGCCCAGATAGCCAATATGCTGGGGATCTCCGCCGGTACAGAGAAGGCCACGGTCCACTGTCTTATACGGCAGATACGGAATCTGATGAAGCGCATCGGCATTCCGGAGCAGGTCACGGAATTGGGAGTAGAGCGTGAAGAATTTGGACAGTGGGTGGAAGATATGGCAGGAAAGGCACTTCAGGACAACTGTACGGCGACCAATCCGAGAAAACCTGAACTGAAAGAATTGGAAGACATATATGGGAGGCTTTGCAAAGGGGGCCTGGGATGAAATTCATAACAGAGGATGACCTGCGCCTGGCCTATAAATCCGTGCCCTTTACCTCCTATGTGATCATGCCGCAGGAACGGCTGACCCCTGGGGGAAGGCAATTTCTCATTGACCGCCAAATCAGGATTTGTGATTTCAACCCGCCGGATCCGGGGGAAGCCGGGCCGGGGAGGAAAGAGGACATCAGGTTATCTGGGGCAGACTGCAAAATTTCTTCGGACACTGCCGCCTTCATCCGAACTGTTCAGGCGCTGCTTTTGCAGACAGGTTCCGACCTGCTGGAGATCAATGTACTTACCGCCCAGGAGATATTCACACTGGAGCGGCGGGTGGCAGGACTTTTAAAGGAGCGCCCGGCCCAAGGTCCGGAATGTACAGGCTGTGCGGGTATCACGCCGGACAACTGGGACTGTCTGCTGGAAGACTGCTTTGAAGTCACCGGATTTCACGCCCAATCCCCCAGAGGGCGTGAGATTGTCCGCCTCCATCTCCTGCGGTGTACCCTGCGCCAACTGGCGGGAAAGATCCCCGAACACCAAAGGAAACTTGTTTACCCTGTGATCAACCGTCTGTCCCAGATGATCTGTCTGGCGTTTGGAGGAAATACATGTCAAAAGAAGCATTAACATTTGAAGCCTGTGACCGGCTGGTCAGGGAGTTTGAAAACGTGATCAAAAAACCTGTAAGAGGACACTCCGCCGTATACTATACGGGTGTGGATCTGGGAACTGCCTGCGTGGTGGTATCGGTCCTGGATGAAGATCTCCGCCCGGTGGCCGGTTCCTACCGCTATGCGGATGTGGTCAGGGACGGAATGGTGGTGGACTACATCGGTGCGATCCGTATTGTAAGGGAAATGAAGGAAGAACTGGAGAAAAAGCTGGGAACTGAACTGGTCTATGCGGCGGCCGCCATTCCTCCGGGCACGGATGCCCTGGATTCCGGCGCCATCAAAAATGTGGTCCAGGGTGCGGGCTTTGAGATCACAGCCCTGCCTGATGAGCCTACTGCAGCCAATGCGGTCCTGAATATACGAAATGGCGCTGTGGTTGATATCGGAGGAGGCACCACAGGCATCTCAGTGCTGAAGGATGGAAAGGTGGTTTACGTGGCGGATGAACCCACGGGCGGGACTCATTTTTCGCTGGTGATATCAGGTGCGTATCAATTGTCCTTTGAGGAAGCGGATGCTTACAAACGGGACCGGAAAAACCACAGGGAACTGCTGCCGGTATTAAAACCAGTGATTGAAAAGGTCTCCGCCATCATCAGCCGCCATATTGAGGGCAGGGATGTGGACGGGATCTATTTGGTGGGGGGAACCTGCTGCCTCACGGGAATCGAGGAGATCATAGAGAAGAAAACCGGGATCCCCACCTATAAGCCGGCAAACCCCATGTTTGTAACACCCCTTGGAATTGCGAAAAATTGCGCGAGCGCCTGCGGATGACGGACGCTGAGCCCGGTCTGCCAAGGAGAACTGAGCAGAAAGTAAAGGAAAGAACCAATGGAATACCGAATCATAAAATCGCCCACCCAGGGCACCATTGACATACTGTGCCGCAGAAAGGGGTCCGGTGCTTCAAAAACCATGGACTACCCGGATGCCATCGGCCTGATACAGGGCAGGATGATTGAAATGGTCTGTGCGGCCGATGTGGCGGAAAAGGCAGTGGGAGTAACGGTGGAGGATATACGGGGCAACTGCCCCCAGAACATGATCCTGCTGGCAATCTTCGGTGACACGGCTTCTGTGGAGGCTGCCCTGGATGAGATACGCAAAAAGGAGAAGGAGGGAAAGAAAGAGTGGTAACTGCAAGACTGATCGATAACATATGGGCCACCAGAAAGGCGGAGGCTCTCAACGGCTGCAAGCTGATGCTGGCCCAGGTGATCGGAGGAGCCAGAGCCGGGGAACAGCTGGTTGTGGTAGACACCATCAGCGCAGGCATTGGAGACAGGGTCATGATTACCACAGGTTCCTCTGCCCGCCGGATGCTTAAGGATGATGAGATTCCGGTGGACGCCGTTGTGGTTGGAATTATAGACGAGGACTGCACCTTTGATATGGAGCATGCATAAGATGCGCTCCTGAAAAGGCAGCGGTAATTGCAGAGAGGAAGTGAGGGTATGAAACAGCTGGTTTGCGCAAAAGACGTGGAAACCCTGAAGGAGGAAGGAAAGACAGAGTACTGTATCTGTGAGGGCGCGATCATCACACCTTCCGCAAGGGATGCAGCTGACTCCTTTGGAATTACATTTTCATATAAAAAGGAAAGCGGTGGGGGAAATGCCCCATCAATAAGCCGGGACATAGACAGCGGCCAGATCTATATGGTGCTAAAGGCCCTGATGGATAAGGGATTGTTAAACAAGGGACTTTTAGACGGGATCCTTGATCCCTACGATTCACAGCGCCACCCAAATGGCCTTAAGGTCGTGCGCGGTGATTCAGTAAAAATGGATGTGTTTGACACGGGAAACCCGGAGGCAAAGGTTTATTTCCAGGAATTGGTAAGCAAGGAGGAATCCCATATCAGCGCCGGTTTTCTGGTGATCGACCACTCGGACTTCCAGTGGGAACTGACCTATGAGGAGATCGACTATGTGATTGAGGGCACTCTGACCGTAACCATTGACGGAACAACGTACTGCGCCCATGCAGGGGATGTGCTGTTTGTCCCGTCCGGCTCTAAGGTGGTCTGGGGGTCACCGGACAAGGCAAGGATATTCTACGCCACCTATCCGGCAAACTGGGCAGACCTGGTATAGGAGGTAGAAGATGCAGGCCCTTGGATTAATAGAAACAAAAGGATTGCTGGCAGCCATAGAAGCGGCGGATGCCATGTTAAAAGCAGCGGACGTCAGTATCCTTGAAACGATAAAAGTGGGCGGCGGGCGCATGAATGTGTCCGTAACCGGGGACGTGGCAGCTGTAAAGGCGGCTGTGGACGCGGCCGGGGCAGCAGTGGAACGCCTGGGAGCGGGACTGCTTCTATCCAGCCATGTGATTCCCCGGCCCCACGAGGAATTGGAGACAGTGATCGGCGGGCCGCCGCCCGGGAAACCGCCAACGGGCGGCATTGGGGCTGAAGGGGATGCGGAAAGCACAGAGGATGCGGCCGGAGCAGAGGGTGCGGCCGGAGCAGAGGATGCGGCCGGAGTAGAGGATGCAGGCTGCATAAATGCAGCAAAAGACCGGGAATATGCGGACAATGTACAGGATTGGGAGGAACCAACGCCCCCCATTATCTTCACAACCGCCCCGGACCGCCCCGCACTGGACTGTCTGGCCGCCGAATCAGGAGCGGAAACAGCTGTTCGGGCTCTTGTCAGCCTGAAGGTAACAGAACTTAGGGCACTGGCAAGGGAGTACCCGGAGCTTGGCATTGGAGGCCGGGAAATTTCCAAGGCAAATAAGACCTTGCTGCTGACGGAGTTTAAGGCATTTTATGACAGGACAGAGCAGTAAATAAGCAAAGAGAGGGAATTCTTACATGGAAAATTTTGATTACGATCTGCAATCCATTCAGGAAGCCAGGGATTTGGCACGCCGTGGAGAAGCAGCAGCAAAACAGATGGCTGGTTATACCAGTGAACAGATAGACCGGATATTACAGAACATGGTCAAAACCGCGGAGGAACATGCCGCCTGCCTGGCCCAGATGGCGGTGGAGGAGACCGGTTTTGGAAAGGTTCTTGATAAGACCTATAAAAATCATGCGGCATCCACCCTTCTTTATAATGATATAAAAGAGATGAATACCGTGGGGATCATATGTGAGGACAAGGATAAGGGAACCATGGATGTGGCGGAGCCGGTTGGCCTGATCATGGGCATCGTACCATCCACCAATCCCACCTCCACTGTTATCTACAAGTCCATGATCGCCATAAAGGCTGGCAATGCCATTGTGTTCTCACCCCACCCTTCAGCTGCAAAATGTACCCTGAAGGCAGCAGAACTAATGGGCCGGGCAGCTGAGGAGGCGGGAGCGCCTGAAGGTGTGATCAGCTGCATTTCCATGCCCACCATGGGTGCCACCAATGAACTTATGCACTGCAAGGAAGTATCCATCATCATTGCCACCGGCGGACCAGGCATGGTAAAGGCGGCTTACAGCGCAGGAAAGCCGGCCATTGGTGTGGGCGCCGGCAACTCACCGGCTTACATTGAAAGGACTGCTGATGTGCGCCATGCGGTCAGGACCATCATAGCCAGCAAGACTTTTGACAATGGAACTATCTGTGCATCCGAGCAGTCCATCATCTGCGAGGAATGCAACCATGACCAGGTGGTGGCTGAATTAAAAGCCCAGGGCGGATATTTTATGACAAAGGAAGAGACCGAAAAGGTGTGCAGCCTGCTGTTTAAAAACGGCCACAGCATGAACGCCAAATTTGTGGGCCGCTCTCCCCGGATGATTGCCGAAAAAGCGGGGATCACTATTCCGGAAGGCACAAAAGTCCTGATCGGTGAACAGGGCGGCGTGGGGGAGGGATACCCGCTGTCCTATGAAAAGCTGACCACCGTGCTGGCATTTTACACGGTAAAGGACTGGAAGGAAGCCTGCAAACTGAGCATGGATCTGCTGCAAAACGGCATTGGCCATACCATGAGCTTACATACCCAGGACCGCGGCATGGTGCTTAAGTTTGCAGCCAAGCCGGCATCCAGGATTCTGGTGAATACAGGCGGAAGCCAGGGCGGAACAGGAATCAGCACAGGCCTTAATGTGGCATTTACGCTGGGATGCGGAACCTGCGGCGGAAGCTCTGTTTCGGAGAATGTAAGTCCCATGCAGCTGATCAATATAAAGAAGGTGGCTTACGGCCTGAAAGACTGCGTAACCCTGATGGAAGATGACAAAACCTTCCGTCCGGACGCGGCTGTTTCAATGCCTGCTCCGGTTTCCGCTCCCAAGGCGCCTTTGGCCTGCTCAAGCTGCGGAGGGAGTATGAGTCCGGCGGCAATCGTGGCAGCCTATGAAGCGAGGAATCATGCAGAGGAACATACGGGCAGCCCGGCCCCATCCGGTGCAGCACCTGCATGCGAAGATGAAAAATTGGCAGCCCTGGTGCGCCAGCTGATCACTACCATGAAAAACCAGCAGGATGCGTAAGGAAAAGGAGACAGCATGGATCAGTATGAGGCAATAATCAGGCTTTTGATGAAAGCTGCAAAGGAGGATGCTTTGGGCAGTCAGGCCAATGGTCAGGATAGCGGTCAGGCCGGTGGTCAGTGCCCTGAGAAGGACGACAGGATCCCTGTAGGCATCTCCAACCGTCATGTACACCTTTCCCGTGAAGATCTGTCGGATCTCTTTGGTGCAGGGTATGAGCTGACAAAGATGAAGGATTTGTCCCAGCCGGGACAATATGCGTGCAAGGAGACAGTTACGATTTGCGGTCCCAAGGGTGCTATTGAGAAGGTCCGGATCCTGGGACCGGTGCGCCCAAGGACACAGGTGGAGATCCTGTCCGGAGACTCCTTTAAACTGGGGATCAAGGCTCCTGCAAGGCTGTCCGGGGACCTGGACAAAACGCCGGGAATTACCATTATAGGCCCCAGGGGCTCTGTCCAGACAAAGGAAGGGTTGATGGCCGCGCAGCGGCATATCCATATGCTGCCCCAGGATGCTGCCCGGTTTGGGGTGCATGACGGACAGAATGTAAGCCTGGAAATAGACGGGATCCGCGGCGGCATTTTGAGAAACACCATTGTGCGCGTAACCGGCCAGTCCGGTCTGGAATGCCACATTGATACGGAGGAAGCCAATGCCCTGGGGCTGGATTCTTCTTGCACTGTAAAGATCATTAAATAAAATAAAAACATAATAGAAATTTCAGGAGGACAATCAAATGAAGTATGATGCATTAGGAATGATCGAAACAAAGGGACTGGTAGGTTCTATCGAAGCAGCTGACGCAATGGTAAAGGCAGCAAATGTTACGCTGATCGGCAAGGAGTTTGTGGGCGGCGGCCTGGTAACCGTAATGGTAAGAGGCGATGTGGGCGCTGTCAAGGCAGCCACTGATGCCGGTGCAGCGGCAGCCCAGAGAGTGGGAGAACTGGTGTCCGTACACGTGATTCCGCGTCCCCATGCGGAGGTGGAGGTCATTCTTCCGGCTGTAAAGGAAGTATAGCCGTAACAGGTTAGGGACCAGATCAGGTTTTGGAAATGCTGCTCATGCCAATGGGCAGCATTTTTTGTGGCTGATTTTCAGCCGCATCCTGATACAAGGATTGCATTTTTCGCCATTAAGTGGTAGGATAAAGCATATCG
This sequence comes from Enterocloster citroniae, assembly GCF_040545455.1. Lineage (NCBI taxonomy): Bacteria > Bacillati > Bacillota > Clostridia > Lachnospirales > Lachnospiraceae > Enterocloster > Enterocloster citroniae. The sequence continues at coordinate 54,500 of NZ_JBEPLZ010000003.1, forward strand.
AGTTAAGAACAGCCGGTGCCGGTGTCTGCTTTGGCAGACAATGGATAATAGGGAAACAGGTGAAAAACCTGTACGATCTCGTCACTGTAAGTAAGGAGCGCATGACCTGTGTCATGTACGGTCACTGATCCGAAGCGGATTGGGAAGGCGGTTATGCGTGTTGATCTGCAAGTCAGGAAACCTGCCAGCTGTTGGTACAGGAATACACTTCCAAATCACGAGTAATTGGTTGTGCCGGTCTGTGGTGCTTCGGAGCGTTCCTATGTTTAAACCATTCATATGTTTTAAACGGCGCATACGTTTCAACCGCGGATTTCTGACTCTTAGACATGGACAGATTTTTTTGCTTTGGAGATACATATAGTTTGCAGGGCAGGAGACTTTGGGCGGATACATACACGCAAAGAAAACTTCTGCTGCTTGTTTTTGCGAAAAACTGCCGGTTTGAGATATCATCAGATACTGGGGAGGATCCTCCAGTACATTCCTATACCTTTTATAGACCGATATTGTGTTACAAAAAAAGGAGGAAAAGGAAGATGAAAATGAAAAAACTGGTAGTTTTATTTGCGTTAGCAGCCCTGTCAACCACAGTGATGGCCGGGTGTTCAGGCGGGCAGAAGGAGACGGCTGCCGCCGGCGCAGCCCCGGAGACGACCGCGGAGACAACTGCAAAGGAAACTGATTCAGAAACCACAACAGCAGAGGAAACAATGGCAGAAGAAAACACAGCTGAAGAGGATGAGGAAAACTACGACACAGGTGATGCGTCCCTGGACAATACCAGAAATCAGGACGAGATCGGTGAGAACGAACTTCTGGTGGTCAGCTTTGGCACCAGCTATAATGATAACAGGCGTCTTACAGTGGGAGCCATTGAGGATGCCATTGAGAAGGCGTTCCCGGATTATTCCGTGAGAAGAGGATTTACCAGCCAGATCATCATTGACCATGTAAAATCCAGGGATCAGGTCTCCATTGATAATGTGGGGGAAGCATTGGATCGCGCGGTTGACAATAAAGTTAAGAACCTGGTGATCCAGCCGACCCATTTGATGAATGGATTGGAATATACGGATCTTGTGAATGAAGTGGCGGAGTACTCGGATGCGTTTGAGAAGGTTGCAGTGGGAGAGCCTCTGCTTACCACAGATGATGATTTTAAGGCTGTGATCAAGGCTATCACAGAGGCAACAGCCGAGTATGATGACGGAGAGACCGCCATTTGCTTTATGGGTCATGGCACTGAGGCGGAATCCAATCAGGTTTACTCTAAGATGCAGGACATGCTGACAGATGCAGGCTATAACAATTATTATGTGGGAACAGTGGAGGCATCTCCCACGGTTGAGGATGTTCTGGCAGCTGTTCAGGCCGGCGGCTACAAAAAGGTAGTGCTGGAGCCGTTAATGATTGTTGCAGGTGATCATGCCAACAATGATATGGCGGGGGACGAAGAGGGATCCTGGAAAAAGACCTTCGAGGACGCCGGATATGAGGTGACATGCCTTGTCCGCGGACTTGGGGAGATGGAAGCCATACAGCAGCTCTTTGTGGAGCATGCCAAGGCTGCGGTTGAAAGTCTGTCAAAGTAAATCAAAAGGAAGAATGGGCGGTCGGGGAAGTTTGCTGATCGCCCTTTTAAAGGTGGAACGCATATGAGTTTATATAAAGACAGTTTATGTAAGACCTATTTACGTAAGGCCAGTTTATATAGGACACGATTAGCGGCAGTTATATTTGCCATGAGCCTGATGGCTGCCGGCTGCGGGGGAACAGCTTCCCCAGATAATTCCGGTGGGGCGGTGACCGGGGCACCAGGGACCATGGGATCAGCAAAGGAATCGGAAGAGAACGGAGAGTCCATGGAAACCGGAGAGTCCATGGAAACCGGAGAAGCCAAAGAAAACAGGGAAGCGGATCATGAAAGCGAGCCGGTCTACGGCGATGAATTGAAAGACGGCGTCTATCCGATTGCGGTGGAGTCCAGCTCCAATATGTTCCGCATCACCGAATGCGAACTTACGGTCAAGGACGGCTCCATGAGCGCGGTCATGACCATGGGGGGCACGGGGTACCTGAAGCTGTATATGGGTACCGGGGAGGAAGCCCAAAAGGCTTCTGATCAGGATTTTATCCCCTATGTGGAGACAAAGGACGGAGTACATACATTTACGGTGCCTGTGGCAGCCTTGGATCAGGAGATAGACTGCAGCGCCTTCAGTAAGAATAAAGAGAAATGGTATGACCGGGTCCTGGTGTTCCGATCCCAATCCCTTCCGCTGGATGCATTTGCGGACAGTAAGATGACAACGGTTGAGAGCCTGAAGCTGGAGGATGGGTCCTACACCGTGGAAGTGAAGCTGGAAGGAGGTTCCGGTCGGGCCGCAGTGGAGTCTCCCACAGTGCTTCGTGTGGAAGATGGAAAGGCATTGGCAACCATTATCTGGGGAAGTTCCAATTATGATTATATGAAAGTGGATGAAGAGAAATTTGAACTGATCAACACGGAAGGCAATTCCGCCTTTGAGATCCCGGTAAATAGCTTTGACTGGAAAATCCCCGTGATCGCAGACACCATTGCCATGAGCCAGCCCCATGAGATCAGCTACACACTGATCTTTGACTCTTCAACACTAAAAAGGGCTGAATGATGAAAAAAAACAGATATTGTTTAATACTGGCGCTGGTTGCCCTGATTTTTTCCGTCCTTTGGGGCTGTTCTCCTAAAAGAGGTCCGTCCATAACGCCCCAGGCCGTGACATCTCAGTCCACAACGCCTAAGTCCGCAGGAAAATGGAGTGAGCAGACAATCCGCCGCACCATGGAACTTCTCTATGCGGACCAGTTTTCAGTGGATTATTATGATGACAACTATGCCATGATCACCATTAAGGACAACAGGCGCTACCTGGTGGTGCCGGAGGACCGGGAGCCATGGGAAGGGCTTCCTGATGATGTGACAGTGATCAGGCAGCCCTTAAAGAATATCTATTTGGCAGCCACCTCAGCCATGGATCTATTTCGCAGTCTGGACAGCGTGGACCGGATCACCCTGTCCGGGACAGATGCCTCAGGATGGTATATCCGGGAGGCAAGGAAGGCTATGGAGGAGGGCAGGATGCTTTTTGCCGGCAAATACAATGCGCCGGATTATGAACGGATCCTGTCAGGCTCATGTGACCTGGCCATTGAATCCACTATGATCTACCATTCGCCCGAGGTAAAGGAACAGTTGGAAAAGCTGGGGATCCCCGTGTTTGTGGAGCGTTCCAGCTATGAGAACCACCCATTGGGGCGGATGGAGTGGGTAAAGCTGTACGGGGTGATGTTGGGCAGAGAGGAATTGGCAGAGTCCTGTTTTAAAGAGCAGGTGGAACATCTGCAGCCGGTGATGGATCAGGAGGAAACCGGCAAGACAGTGGCTTTTTTCTATATCAGCTCCAACGGATATGTGAATGTGAGAAAATCCGGGGACTATGTGGCCAGGATGATCGACCTTGCAGGAGGAACCTATGTGCCGCAGGATCTGGACGAACATAAAAATGCCCTGTCCACTATGAACATGCAGATGGAGGCCTTTTATGCGGCGGTAAAGGATGCGGACTGTCTTATTTACAACAGCACGATCGATGGGGAACTGAGATCACTGGATGAGCTTCTGGATAAAAGCAGCCTGCTGGCTGATTTTAAGGCGGTTAAAGAGGGAAATGTGTGGTGTACGGGGAAGAACCTGTTCCAGGAAACCATGGGACTGGGGGATATGATCCTGGACATTCACAGGATCCTTACAGAGGACGAACCCAAACCACAGGAAATGAATTACATATACCGGCTGGAATAAGCTGACAAATAAGGAGTTGCCCCTATGACAAAAAGGACATATACAAGATACGCGGTTTCCTTTGCATTTCTGACAGCCATGCTGATCCTATTGCTTTTCTGGAATATCAATTCGGGCAGCGTCCACCTGTCGGCGGGGGAAATAGGGAAAATACTGGCAGATCAAACAGGAGATAGCACCGCCTATCATATTGTATGGGATATACGGCTTCCCAGGATCCTGGCCGTTGTTATTCTGGGAGGGGCATTGTCCGTGTCCGGTTTCCTGCTCCAGACCTTTTTTGCCAATCCCATTGCAGGTCCCTTTGTGCTGGGTATCTCTTCCGGCGCCAAACTGGTGGTATCCCTGCTGATGATCTTCATGCTGGGAAAGGGGATGTCCGTCAACTCCGCTGCCATGATCCTGGCAGCCTTTGCAGGCGCCATGATCTCCATGGGTTTTGTCCTTCTTATATCCGGCAAGGTAAAGAAGATGTCCATGCTGGTCATATGCGGGGTGATGATCGGTTATATCTGTTCCGCCATAACGGATTTTGCGGTAACCTTTGCTGATGATGCCAATATTGTGAATCTTCACAACTGGTCTATGGGAAGTTTTTCAGGGATGTCCTGGGAAAATATCCGGGTCATGACAGGGGTCGTCCTCCTGTCGCTATTCCTGGTGTTCCTCATGGCAAAACCCATCAGCGCATATCAGCTGGGAGAGGTGTACGCACAGAACATGGGGGTCAATATCCTGAGATTTAGAGTGGCGTTGATCCTGATGTCCAGCATTCTCTCAGCCTGCGTGACAGCATTTGCAGGCCCTATCTCCTTTGTAGGGATCGCGGTGCCCCACCTGGTAAAGAGCCTGTTTAAGACGGCCAGGCCAATCATGGTGATTCCCGGATGTTTTTTAGGCGGAGCGGTTTTCTGCCTGTTCTGTGATCTGGTTGCCAGGACCGTATTTACGCCCACAGAGCTCAGTATCAGTTCGGTCACGGCAGTGTTTGGCGCGCCCATTGTCATCTATATGATGGTGCGGGGCAGAAAAGGAATGCAGTAGGGTGAAGATATGCAGTGAGGTGAAGGAGATAATGGCAGAGGATTACATTTTTACAGAAAATATGACAGTGGGTTATGGCAGGATTCCCCTGATCGAACAGATTGAACTCCATGTGAGGCGGGGAGAGATCGTTACCCTGATCGGGCCAAACGGTGCGGGAAAGTCCACGATTTTGAAAAGTATCATCCGGCAGCTGGGCCTTCTTGGGGGGACCGTATACCTGGATGGACAGTCCATGGAGGGAATGACGGAAAAGCAGATCGCAAGACGCATGTCGGTTCTGATGACTGAGCGGATCCGCCCGGAGCTTATGACCTGCAAGGATGTGGTGGGCACGGGCAGATATCCTTACACGGGAAGGCTGGGGATCCTTACGGCTGCGGATCATGAAAAGGTGAGGGAGGCCATGGAACTGGTACATGCCGGGGAATTGGCAGACCGGGATTTTATGGAGATCAGCGATGGACAAAAACAGAGGATCCTTCTGGCGCGTGCCATCTGCCAGGAGCCCGAGGCAATTGTTCTGGATGAACCAACCTCCTTTTTAGATATACGTCATAAGCTGGAACTGCTGACCATCCTTAAAGACCTGGTCCGCGAAAAAAAGGTGGCAGTGCTCATGTCCCTCCATGAACTGGATCTGGCCCAGAAGCTTTCGGATTTTGTTGTATGTGTAAAGGGAAATGCCATTGAACGCTGCGGTACTCCGGAAGAGATCTTTGTATCTTCCTATATCAAAGAACTTTATGGCATTACCAAGGGAAGCTATCATGCGGAAATGGGCTGTCTTGAGATGGAGCCGGTGAAAGGAGAGCCAAAAGTTTTTGTCATAGGCGGAAACGGAAGCGGTATACCGGTTTACAGGAGACTGCAGCGCCAGGGAATCCCCTTTGCCGCCGGTATCCTTCACGAGAATGATATGGATTATCCCGTAGCAAAGGCCCTGGCATCGGAGGTGATATCAGAAATCCCCTTTGAGCCCATCCGGGATACAACCTACGAGCGGGCAGTCTCTGTGCTAAAATCCTGTGAACAGGTAATTTGCTGCCTTTCCGGGTTTGGGACCCTGAATGAAAAGAACAGGGAACTGGCTGAAGTGAAAACATGCCTGAAGGATTTGAGAAGGATTTAAAGACCAGAAATTTATGGAAGCTCGATTTTTGTCAAAGACGTGTCGATGGAAAATTTTGGATGGATCGTCCCGTTTGGCTTGACGCATTCATGGGGATATTGTACACTGGTTAATATAGTATTAAGAACTTTGAATACTTGCAACTGTTACTATCAACATTGAATTCTGCAAATGATTAAATGGGGGTATTGGTATGAGACAGGTCTTAATAATAAGTAAACAGCATGAAACCGTAACTGAATTGGCATTGATCATCCGTTCACTGGGATTTAAACATATTGACAGTGCGTCTGACAGTAAGATGGTCCACACAAAGCTTTACCATAATCCGCCCAGTGTTATTATCTGTGACATGGACATGAACCAGGAGGAACTGACTGTAATAAAGAGGATCCTATCAGGTCCGCTTGCCCGTATTGTCCTTATGCTCACGCCAAAATCAAATGCTGATACGCGTTACCTGGAGCAGATGGGCGGCGAGGCGTCACATTTTCTTATGTCGCCCATGGACAAGGGGAAGCTTCATTATGCATTGGACACGATCTTGGGAGCCGAATAGGCTCCCTTTTTTTGATGCCATGCAAGGAATTCTGATGCCTTGGCATGCGGATTCATGGAATACCCCTCTGCGCGACATGGGAGCATACCCCTCTGCGCGACATGGGAGCATACCCTCTGCGCGATACGGGAAGGATATCCCTCAGCGCGATGTGGGAAGGATATCCTTTATGGCGATCTGGGGATGGTGATACCGGGGGCGGTCTGACAGCGGGCCGCCGATACGGATAGCTTGGCGGGGACACCAGTGAAAGCAGGCCAGGCAATGGATGCAATTCTTTTCCCAGCAGGGAGTGCTGCCTGTTAGGGTGATATTGGAAGCAGGGCATACCCTTTGGCAGATGCCGCACCCGGAACATGCTGCTTGTTCCACATGGAAATGGTTGGGATTTACCACAAGATTAGTGCCGATCATCTTCACGGCCAGAGCCTGCAGACGCTCTGTTGGAACTGCTGCCGGGGGGAAGGCCTGCCTTCGGTTTTTAATAAAGGCGCTGATCTCCTTGATGGAATGGGAAAAACCCTTAAGTCTTTTTTCAGATTCGGCCAGGGGAGTGATCAGCGCATTACCGGGCATGTTCAGGGTGAAGCCGGCGCACAGGCGGTTGCCCTGTTTTTGGAGCTGCTTGTCCAGTGTGGTCAGACTAATGCCGGGAACGCCGTTGCAGGTAGCAATGGCAAATATATAGGCTTCAGGACGGAAGGTCATTTTTTGGATACATGTAAGAAATTCCCTTGGTATATCGGCAAAATAGACAGGAAATATAAAACCCACAGTGTCATCATCCGTATGGATATGGGACATTATGCGGATTTCCCTGAAAGAATACAGGGAGACAGGATCCTGCCTGCCCTGGATAGAGCGGCCGGCCGGTTCCCTGACCAGCTTTTTGGCCGGTTTAACGGCTAGTTCTTTGACCAGTTCCCTGGCGGTAAACAGGCTGTTGCCTGTGGCGGATAGATAATAGATTTTCATGGTTGCGCCTCCTTGTTTAAGTGATACGCAACCATTATACAGGTTGTACTATGGTACAATGTCAAGAAGTTTTTTTCGTAAGTGTCCGAAAGGCTTGGAAAACGGGACATTCCTCAGGTGTATCCAGATGCCCCTTTATGTCCATCAGATTTTCCTTGGTCCGATCCAGGGCCTTTTTCTTTTCCTCTACCTCTGCCAGCTTTTCTTCTATAATATGCTCCAGATCGGCCGTGTCAATGGTCGGACCTTGCAAATGTGAAAATAGTTCTTTGATTTCCCGCAGGGAAAAACCGGCCTCCTTGGCTGTGGAGATAAAATCCAGCAGAACCAGGGTCTCGGACGGATAGGCCCGGTATCCGTTGGCTTCACGCCCGGCTTTTGGAATCAAACCGCTGTTCTCATAGTATCTCAGAGCTTCTCTGTTCAGACGGGCTGTTTTTGCCAGCTGTCCTCTTGAATACGTTTCCATGTAAATGTTTCCTTTCCATATTATTTAGTTTCCCATTGTCCCTTCCCCGGATACCGGGGGGCACAGATACTTGCGGATCAGAAAGATGATGCCCACGGCAGTTACCCCCATCAAGGTTTCCAGGGAACCTGAGTGTACCACCACCATTTCTCTGGCAATGGCAAACAGCAGCACCTCCACCACGGCTTCCGGTGTGTGTTTTACCAGCATTTTTACAAATTCGATCCCCACCACCAGAGACAGGGCATCGCCCAGCGACTGATTCAAATCCAGCAGCCGGGGATTGCTTATAAGTGTGCCGGTCAGGTCCACTGCCAGAAGCAAGGCCCCTACCAGGATGGCTGCCAGCAGGATTGCTCCCACACAAAGTTCCAGAAGGGACGATAGTTTGGTGTAGAGAGCAGCTATGTTATGGTTCATGTTTTACCTCGTTCGCTGTGTGCTTATATGGGTCTTACAGGACCGGTGCCGGCGCCGTTTCCCAGTTTGGCGCAGGCCTGGGCAATGTTTAATGCATGGTCGCCGATTCTCTCGTAATCCGTGAGGATTTCAGAGTATAGAATGGATGTCTCCACATGGCAGGTCCCATTTCCCATACGTTCGATCTGGTTGGCCCGAAAGAGCATGGTCTTATTGTCAATATCCTCTTCCAGGGCAGATGCCTGGCTTAACAGGTTTTGGGGAGTCAGCCGACTGGTATTGCAGATCAAGTGCATGGCAGCCATGGCGGTATCCCTCATTTCCTTCAGCTCCACATGGGCCTGGGATGTCAGTTCCAGGCCGCGTTCCATCATGGTCTGGGCGTACTCGGCAATATTGACGGCATGATCGCCGATCCGCTCCACATTACCGATAATAGTGAACATCCGGCGCAGTGCATCCACCTCCGAGGGAGAGTTTTCTATGGCGAGAACCTTGGAAATGCGCCGTGATAAACGTGCATTAAAGAGATCAATCTCTTCCTCCCGTGCAGTGATTCGTTCCAGTTCTTTCGTATCCTTATCATCAAAAGCCAGGAATCCTTTTTCTACATTTTCAACAGCCAGGCCCAGCATCTGGTTGATGTCTTCCATCAGCTGCTTCCGTGCAATAACGGATACGCCAAGAACATGTTCGGAGGCCAGCAGCTCTTCAAACCAGCGCTCCTCGTCTGCAGGCTGCTGCGGTCGGTCCGGCAGAAGTTTTTCGGAAATATGCGCAAGCTGGGTGCCAAAGGGCAGCAGCAACAGGGTTGTCACAATATTAAACAGGGTATGTACATTGGCGATCTGTGCCGCGGGGTTGCTGGGAGTAAATGCCGCCATCCATGCAGTAAATGGAGTTATGATGCAGACAGCGGTGAACAGGGCGGTCCCGATGATATTAAACATCAAATGAATCAGTGTGGTGCGTTTGGCATCACGGTTTGCGCCAATGGATGCCAGAGCAGCCGTGATACAGGTGCCGATGTTCTGTCCGAACAGTACAAACACGGCACTGTCCAGCCCGATCAGGCCGCTTACGGCCAGAGCCTGGAGAATACCTACGGATGCAGAAGAGGATTGGATGATAGCGGTGAACACAGCGCCGGCCAGAATACCCAGGAAGGGATTGGAAAATTTTGTCATCAGACGCACGAACGCTTCCGATTCCCTTAAAGGTATCATGGCGGCACTCATCATTCCCATGCCCAGGAAAAGGATACCCAGGCCGGCCACAATTCCTCCTGCAAACTGCACTTTTTTCTTTTTGACAAACAAAATAAGCCCAACGCCCACAAAGGCGATCAAGGGGGCGATCGCCCCGATATCAAGTGCAATCAGCTGTCCGGTGATAGTGGTTCCGATATTGGCGCCCATGATGATCCAGACAGCCTGTTTCAGTGTCATGAGCTGGGAATTGACAAAGCCAACCACCATGACTGTGGTGGCGGATGAGGACTGGATGATGGCCGTGATCCCGGCGCCCACGCACACGCCCAGAAAGCGGTTGGCGGTCAGCCGTTCCAGGATTTGTTTCATACGGTTCCCCGCAGCGGCCTCCAGATTGGTGCTCATCATCTGCATTCCATATAAGAATAGCGCAAGACCACCCAGCAGGCTGAAAAACGATTCGATTTTCAAAGTAATATCCCTCCTACGTAAATTAAAAGTCTGTATTTATACAAAAAGACATAGCCTGCATTGGTACATAAATGCAGGTTATGTCTTTTGATTTTTTTGATTTCATCTGTCCATCTGTGATGTATATGAAGATGTGGCCAGCGTCACTTACGGCGTTGTCCATAAGTATATCATTTCCTTTCAGTTTAAAATACAGAGAATGATCCTGTTCTGATGGAATTATATGAGGGACAGGAACAGATGTCAACATCAGGTCCCCAATATTAACAACACTTTAATGTTGGGTGATTTTCAGAAGGGTAGGAATTAGTACTAAAATGGTTGAAAAGGGTAGGATCTATGAGGGTTTTCTGGGACCGGGCGGCCTTCTTGAATCTACCGCTTTCTACTGGGAGACCAGGGGGCTGGCAGACACGTCAAAGTCACAAATCTATCTTAAAAGGTATTGTAAAAATGCCGGCAAAATATTTTTGGTAGTAAAATGTATCTTATGGGTGGTCAACTCCGGGGAGTATGAAGAAATTGTGTTTTTCAGGTTTATTTCAGGTTGATGTGGTATTTATTATATATACCCTCAGTGGACAAAAGGAGGAAGCGATATGACAATTTTAAAACCATTGACAGCAATTACAGCCATGGCCCTGGCGCTGTCCGTTCCGATGACCTCACTGGCAGCATCCAAGATCAGCAGTGTGTCCTTAAAGATATCCTCAGAGATCGGGGCAGGGGACAGCGGCAGCGATGTGGAAGTGACTACCAGTTCCAGCAAGTATGATGTGTCTGATACGGAAGTGACCAACGAGCCGGATGACGAGTGGGAGGACGGGGATAAGCCCAAGCTGAAGGTGACGCTGACAGCAGATGACGACTATACCTTTGCATCAGGATTTTCCAAAAGCGATGTCAGCTTAAGCGGTGATGACGGTAAGGTGACTTCCGTGAGCCGCAGCAGTGATGAATTGGTGGTATACATCACCCTGGATGCGCTGGACGGGGATGATGGGGATTACGATCTGGATGTAAGCGGCCTGGAGTGGAGTGAATACGATGGGACTGCCGACTGGGACGAGGCGGAGGATGCGAAGCGGTATGAAGTGCGTCTGTACAGAGGAAGCAGCGCCGTAACCTCGGTTTTGACCACCTCGGATACCAGCTATGATTTTTCTTCCTACATCACAAAAAGCGGTTCTTATACCTTTAAGGTACGGGGGGTTTACAGCGCTTCCTATAAGGGAAGCTGGGAGGAATCCGATTCCTGGTATGTATCTTCAGATGAAGCGGAAGAGATAAGCGCAGGCAGCAGCTTGGGCAGCCCTTCCGGCACAAGTGACGGCGCCTGGCTGAAGGATGACGTGGGATGGTGGTACTGTAATGCCGATAAAAGCTATACGGTCAGCAATTGGCAGTATATCAATGGTTATTGGTATTATTTCAACGAGTACGGATACATGGTAACAGGATGGGTTTCCTGGAATTCCCAGTGGTATTACTGCAGTGAATCGGGCGCAATGCTTTCCGGCACCACCACACCGGATGGTTATTATGTGGGGAGTGATGGGGCGTGGGTGCAGTAATTTAATTTTTTAAAATAATAAAGGGATCGTAAATAAGCGCTAAAGTTGTTGCTATGTGTAGTAACACTTTCAGCGCTTTTCCTTTTTGATCCTTATTTTAAATCCGATTCCCCCGCCAACCTGAATGATATAATCAATCCCTCCGTCATATGATAGATAATAAATAATGCATTCGGGTGTGCGATGTTGAAAGAAACAGGTTATGACCGGGAGGCGGCTTTACAATACGCCAGGCAGTGGGCTATGGGTAGAAATCCGCGCTATCTGGATTTTGAACATTTGGGAGGAGACTGCACTAATTTTGCATCCCAGTGTATTTATGCGGGGAGCAGGGTTATGAATTATACCCCCACCTTGGGATGGTATTATAACAGCAGTTCAGACAGAAGTCCAAGCTGGACAGGAGTGGAGTATCTTTACCGCTTCCTGGTAAAAAACAGATCCGTAGGTCCTTACGGGGCAGTGACTGATGAGGGCGGGGTGCAGCCGGGGGATATTGTGCAGTTGGGCAACAGAAACGGGTATTACCATAGCCCGGTCATTGTGGCCGTGGAAGGTGGGCACATCCTGGTGGCAGCCCACAGTTATGATGCGTATATGCGCCCGCTGGATTCCTACGTATATGAACAGGCGCGTTTTATCCACATACAGGGGGCGCGCAAATGGTAAGTGACAGCATCGTTGAACTTTTGTCTTTTCTGTGTTATGATTGAAAGGTATCAACATGAACAAGGTTGGAGGGAAGCCCAGGAGATAAAGGGGGTGGGAGGATGGCACAGCCAGGCGGGGGAGGAATGGAAGTATTTCCGGCATCCAGCTTAAGCAGCTCCGGGATTTTTGAACCTGCAAAGGCTTTTAAGTGAATGCATGTCCGGCATTCCTGAGAATAGATAGGATCAGATAGTGAATTACGGCTGGGAGGAAGCATTGAGATGGCTGAACTGGAAATTGAAACAATGGAGGATAATGAGGGTCAAATGGAAGGCCGGGCAGCAGGCCCTATGGCAGACCGGGCAACAGGACCGGCAACAGGACTGGAAGCAGGCCCCATGGCAGGCTATGAATACAGCACACTGATGCATCTGTTGGGAGTCAGTGTGAGCAAACATCTGTTGGATGAACATTTTACCCTGGTTTGGGCAAATGAGTATTACTATAAACTCATCGGCTGGCCAAAAGACGAATATGAGGCAAGGTTCCATAACCGGCCCGACCTCTATTATGAGAATGACCAGACGGAGTGGAATGAACTTTCGCAGACCGTGCTCAATGCCATCGCGGCCCATCAGACCGGATATCAGATGGTGTCACGGATCCGCCGCAGAAATGGAGATCATGTGTGGGTGCAGTTTTCAACCAGGTTTGCAGACGAATATATCGATGGATACCAGGTGGCCTATTCTGTACTTACCAATATTGATAAAGTGGCACACATGCAGAAGGAGCAGTCCGTTACATACGAAAGCCTGCCGGGATTTGTGGCCAAATATCAGGTCCGGCAGACAGGGGGAGATGTTAACCTCACCTTGCTGGAAGCAAATTCCCGTTTTTTGGAATACTTTGGGAAAGATGGCAACCGCGTCACAAGCTCTTTATACAGGAAGAATATACAGGATAACATTGAAACCATTAATGAGTATAGGGCAGACATGCTTTCAGGCGCACCGCTCCATTTTGTCATGCATGTGGAGAGCAGATATGGACAGGCTCTGTGGCTTCAGATCAATGCCACCTGTGTGGACTGGCAGGAAGGATGCCCGGTTTACCTTGCGATCTTCATTGATATCACGGATGTGACGGAGATGAGAAGGATGCAGAAAAAGCTGACCGAACAGACAGAAGCCCTGAGGGATGCTCTGACTGTGGCGGAGCGGGCGAACCGCGCCAAGTCGGACTTCCTTTCCCGGATGAGCCACGAGATCCGTACCCCTATGAACGCGATCATTGGTATGACTACCATTGCTGCCGCATATATAGAAGAACGCCAGAGAGTAGAAGATTGTCTGGAGAAAATCGGATATTCATCCAAGCACCTGATGTCCCTGATCAACGACATTCTGGATATGTCCAAAATTGACGAGGGTAAAATGCAGATCGCCCATGAAGTATTTAACCTGGAAACAGTGGCAGAGTCCATTACTTCCATTATTTATCCCCAGGCATTGGAAAAGGGGCTGGCCTTTACCGTTCCGCTGGTGGAACTTACAGATACCGTTCTGGTGGGGGACGCCCTGAGACTGAACCAGGTGCTGCTCAACCTTTTATCCAATGCACTTAAGTTCACACCCGGGGGAGGTACCATACGTATGGAGATCCGTCAGCTGCAGCATGCGGGCACCAGGGCGCGCATGCGGTTTACAGTCGGTGATACCGGTATCGGCATGAGCCGGGAGTTTATGGAACGGCTGTTCACACCCTTTGAGCAGGAGAGCGCGTACACGGGAAAGAGGTTTGGCGGAACCGGCCTTGGAATGGCGATCACCAAAAACCTGGTCACACTGATGGGAGGGACGATCTCTGTAAAAAGTGAGGTGGAAAAGGGGACGGCATTTACTGTGGAACTGGATTTTGAAGTTCCGGAAGGGGAGTGCGGTATACAGGCCCAGAAGCAGCCTGCTCTGGAGTCCCTGAAGGTGCTGGTTTCTGATGATGACAGGGACAGCTGTACCCATACATCTCTTTTGCTGAAGAATCTGGGCATTCAGGCGCATTGGGCCATGACCGGTGAGGAATGTGTGAAAAAGGTTGGGGAAGCGCACCGGGTCGGACAGGACTATGACGTGTGCCTTATTGACTGGAAGATGCCTGATATTGACGGCATAGAGGTGACCCGGAGGATCCGGGAACTGGTGGGTAAGGATACCACCATCATTATCATTACAGCCTATGACTGGAGCATGATCGAACAGCGTGCAAGGGAGGCTGGCGCCAATGCCTTTTTGGCAAAACCTATTTTTGCGTCCACACTTTATAATACCCTGCTCACGGTGACTGGGATCAACAAGGCGGTGATGATCCCCGCCCCTGGGGGTCATCCCAAACACCCGGAACTGGCAGGCCGCCACGTACTTCTGGCAGAGGATAATGACCTTAACAGGGAAATTGCCGTGGAACTTCTGAAGATGACAAGCATTACAGTGGATTACGCGGAAAATGGCAGAGAAGCATTGGAAAAATTCCTGTCCCAGGGGGACCTGTATGACCTTATTCTGATGGATGTGCAGATGCCTGTGATGGATGGATACCAGGCAACGGAAGCCATCCGCAGATCCGGCCGGCCCAGGGCGCAGACCATACCCATTATAGCCATGACCGCGGACGCATTCCACGAGGATGTGGTACAGGCCCTGGCAGCAGGGATGGATGGGCATTTGTCCAAGCCCATTGACCCAAACCTGCTGTATCAAACCCTTGCTGATATGTTAAGTAAAAATGATTAAGGCTCCAAATATTTCTTGATCTCCTGCATCATAGCCGGAATGTCCAGCGGTTTTGCTAAATGGCTGTTCATTCCGGCTTTTTTAGCCTCCTCCATGTCCTCTGCAAAGGCATCTGCCGTTATGGCAAAGATGGGGATGGCGAGGGCATCGGGGCGGTCCATGGTACGGATCTGCCTGGCCGCGTCATAGCCGTTCATAATGGGCATCTGTATATCCATCAGTATCAGGTCAAAATACCCGGGAACCGACTGGGCAAAAAACTCCACACATTCCTGACCATTGACAGCTGTCTCTACCTGAGCGCCCGCACTTATGAGCAGTTCAAGGGAAATTTCCCTGTTCAATTCATTGTCCTCTGCCATGAGGATCCTTCTGCCGGTAAGGTTTACTCTGTCATCCTGCCATTGGGGATACCCGTCCTCATGGAGGACATGCTGCCGGATACAGTGGTAGAGGGTGGATTTAAAAAATGGTTTCTGGATAAATCCATTGACCCCTGCTTCCATGGCCTCCTTTTCAATGCTGATCCAGTCGTAAGCTGAGACAATGATCACAGGCAGGTCATATCCCGCCTGAAGGCGGATGGCCTGTGCTGCCTGTACCCCGCTTAGATCCGGCATTTTCCAGTCCAGCAGGGCCAGATCGTAATCCCTGCCCTCAAGGTGGGCAGCCACTGCTTTTTCCACAGCCTCCTGTCCGCTGGATGTGATGTCCGCAGTCATTCCCAGTTCCTTAAGAAATTCGCTGGCAGAACGGCAGGTATCTGAGTCATCATCCGCCACAAGGATCCGGATGCGGGGCAATGACATATCCGGCAGGGCAATACCGGAGGGAATGGGCAGATCCAGGTCAACCGTGAATACGGAACCCTGTCCGGGCCGGCTTTCCACAACTATGGTGCCATCCATCCTGTCCACGATCATCTTTGTAATGGCCATTCCAAGGCCGGTGCCCTCTATCTTATTGACCCGGTCATCATGTTCACGGGTAAAGGAGTCAAAAATATGTTCCAGGAATTCCGGGCTCATGCCTATACCGGTATCTGACACACGGAATCTGAGATGAGCCAGGCCTTGACGGCGGGAAGGAAGCTCTGTCACGTCCACGCTGACGGACCCGCCCTCAGGGGTGAATTTTACCGCGTTGGAGAGCAGGTTCAGCAGGATCTGGTTTAGGCGGAGGGAATCAAAACACAATGACTCATGTTCGATCCCGTGGAGCCGTATATCAAAGGTCAGGTTCTTGGCAGCGGCGGAGGGCTGGATGATGCCCACAAGGCTGGTAAAGAGAGGCTCCAGGGAAGCGGTCTCCTGGTTCAGCACCATTTTCCCGCTTTCAATCTTAGACATATCCAGTATATCATTGATCAGTCCCACCAGCAGCTGGCCAGAAAGCCCAATCTTCTTCAGGTAATCACTGACCTTATCCGATTCATGGATATGATCCATGGCCAGCCTTGTCATTCCAAGGATGGCGTTCATGGGCGTCCGGATATCATGGGACATATTGGAGAGAAAACGGCTTTTAGCCGCATTCGCACTTTCCGCAGCCTTTCGGGCATTTTCCTCAGCCAAGAGGATCCTGCGGGCGGAATTACGGTAGATCATAAAAAATGCTCCCATGACAGAGGCACATGCAAAGATCAGAAAAAGAAACAGCAGGGAATCCTGGACAATGCTGTTTGCCTGCTCCATGATGACCCGGTTGGGGATGATGGAGACCACGTACCAGTCCGGAACCTGTTCCATGGGGACATAGCAGAATACATAGTCCTCCTTCTGGTACCGGAACCGGGCAGCGCCCCTTCGGCTGTTTTCCAGGGAAGCCTGGAAAAAATCAATTTCCCGGGAATCATTGCCCTGCAGGTCGATGATGTCAAAAAGGTTCTGGAAGGTGCGGTTGCTGTTGCGGTGTTGGGAGCGGATCAGTATATCCCCTTCCCGGTCCACCACGTAGGAGAATCCGGTATTGTTGTAAAAGGAAAGGGAGAACCGGTCTGCAATCTCCGACAGGGGCTGCGTTTTCTGGACAAAACCCTGAGAGCCGTCCGGCCATAAAAAACGTTCATAATACGCAAGGGTCCATACCCCTGTGCGTCCGTCCAGGAACGGCTTGCGGATTCCGCTGCCCTGAAGGCCCCTGAATATCTCCAGTTGATCCGGGTCCAGCGGCCATTCCCCTTCCAGCTGCAGTGTGTAGACGGTACCCGTATCCAGATTCACACAAAAGCAGGAGGAATTACCGGCACCGGCAAGTAGCAGCTTTTCATGGAGTTTATCCTCGTGAAAGGAACTCTCAGCGGCCAGGTCGGCGGCCAGCCAGTGGACCATCTCCTTATCCTTTTCCAGATAAGTATCAAGGGCATGACGGCCCTGGACCGTTACCTCCAGGATATCGGTCACGGATTTATTCCACAGGGCACGCTGTACGGAGGTAATATAATAAAGGCCTCCCGCAAGGATCACGGCCACGGATAGGCATACCAGGATGATATTCCTTTTTTGTCCCTTTTTCATGATGCATCATCCCCCTGCTTTTCATTGTTCCAGGCCTCGGTCAATCCCTCCATGTGGGACACAGCCAGGTCCGCGCTGCCGCCCTCCAGCATGGTCCGGATACACTGGCGGGACATATCCCAGATTGGAAACTTCAGATTATCGTCAGAGCCGATCACACTGCGGCCATTGGTAAGGTAAGGGCCGATGGGCTGGATGGCTGCATCCTCCGCCAGCCGGTTTTCCTTCAGAGGACTGAAGGAACTTTGGCTGTCCACAAATTCCCACAGGACTTCGCTTTGAGTCAGATATTCCACAAACTCCATGGCCTCTTTCTGATGAGGGCTGTCCCCATTGATGCTGACACGGGTGTCCACATTGATGACAAGCACGCATCCATCATCCATAACAGGGTAAGGATGCACCTCAAAGCGGAAGCCGGGGTCCAGTTCACGCAGGCGTGTTACTGCCCAGGCTCCGGTGAGCATAAAGGGCTGCTTTCCGCTGGAAAACAGTACCAGATCATCCTTGGTCTTAGTGGTGGCAAGGGCTTCCTGGCGGTCGACCCACCCCAGGTCCAGCATCTGCTGCACAAGCTCAAATCCCGGACGCAGGGCTTCTGCCAGGCTGGTTTCCCCGCTGTTAAAGCGCGCCAGCCGGGAGACTGTATCCTGGGTCTGGTAGCAGGGGAGCAGGGATTTTGCGATCACAATGGTTTTTAGTGAGATGTCATTGTTTGCAACAATAGGTGTAATGCCCCGGGAGACAAAGTAGTTGCAGACATCCTCAAACTCCGTCAGGTTTTCCGGAACCTTTTGGCCATGTTCCTTCAACAGATCCAGGTTGCAGTACAGGCCAAAGGCGGAGATGGAAGTGGGAAGGTAATGAATGGTTCCATCCACAGTCATCTGGCTTTTGGCCAGGTCGCTGAAGTCATCAAGGGTGGAAATGCCGGAAAGGTCAGCCAGTCTGCCGCTGCCGCCCAGGTTCAGGACATGCTCGTGGTCTACCATGAAGATATCATCCCCATTTCCGGTGTCCAGCCTTTTGTCCAGGACTTCAAAATATTCCGGGCTTTTGATGCCGTCATAGGAGATAGAAATATGAGGATATACATCCATAAAACCGTGAAGTGTATCTTCAATTGCCATTACATTAAGTGCTTCATATTTATAACCGAAAAAAGTCAGCGGGATCATCGGTCCATCATCGGTTCCGGTACTGTCAAAAACAATATTTTCCCCCTGGTCTGCAGTGCATCCGCACATTGCGCCAACTGTCAGGATCGTGGATAAAGCGGCCGCCAGGGCCGTGGTCAGGATGTTTGCAAAGGAGCGCCTTTGTCTTTTCATATTCTTCCCCTTAGAGTTTCCCCTCATGTTTTTCTCATTTAAGTATAAACCTCATTGTATCACGATATCCGCGGCTGTACAAGGGGATTTGGATATGATATGAACAGAGTACAAGGACGGCCTGGCAGATGACCGGGGATACCGGCCGGCAGGCGTTAAGGTGTTAAGATTTGAGATGTGAAGATTTAAAATATGAAGATGTATTGTATCAGGACAAGAAGGCGCGGACCTGCTGTTCCTCCTGTTCCCAGAGATGCTTCAGTTCGGAAGAAAACATTTCCGGTCTTTCCTCCTGGAGAAAGCTTGTAAGCCGGGATACACAGTCCCTGTACTCGGCATGTAGGCTGCGGTTTTTTAACCGTGATAATATCAGTGGATATTTCCATACCATCAGGACCTTGATGCTGCCATAACACTCCCGCACCGTGGAAAGGGGGCAGTGATCCTCTATGAATGTGAGGCATGCCTCAAAACACAGGTAGCTTTTTTCTTCTGACTGCAGAAACAGGAAATGTCTGATCAGGGCAGCTCGTTTTGCAGGGTCAGCTGATTCCCAGGTACACAGGAATATGTTTTGGACGGTCAGGTGCAGCAGCTGCAGGCTCTCCACATAAAGCCGGATTCCCTCACGGATGGAGGATCTGGAAAGATCAATGTCGGCCGGCTCCATACAGACCAGGGTTCCTTTCCCGTGGTAGGACCTGGTCATACCAAGCTCTTCCAGCAGCCCCAATGTCCGGCGCACGGTCATCAGAGGGATTCCATACCGGTCCACCAATTGGGGAAGGGACGGAAGATAGGTGCCTTTTAGGATCTCCCGGATGAGCAGGGAGGCAAAGGAGTAGCGAAGCTGGGGCCTTTGCCTGTAAATGTTCCAGTGGAATGGAATTGGCGCGGCATACTTTAGCCCGGGGTCCAGGGACATTTCGTCCATAAAAGCAAACAGAGCCTGAAGGGATCTGCCGTAGGAGTGAGCTGCCTCGGCGCGCAATGCCTCAATGGTCTCCTCACGGGAGAAGCCGGCCAGTTCCTTTCTGCCAGTCAGTGTCTCCATCCCATTGGTAAGGTAGGGAAAGCGGAGGTAGCGGACGGTTTCCCATAAAAGATTCATGGCCAGCCGGTTGTCCAGGGCGCCCACTGCCAGCAGATAGAATTCCACGGGTATGGATACCATGTTTAACGAGGGGTCCATGATACCGCGGCGAAGGGATTCCCAGTCATTGTCATCCCATTTGCGCAGCCCCTCTTTCCAGAGGGGTTCCAGGAGATAGGAGCCGGATTGGGAAATGCCCAGGATCCCCTCCCTTCTGGGTATGAAATATTCGGCAGCATTTTTTTTCATCTGGCCGGGGGACAGATCATAGGTCACAACCGCAGCTTTTCTGGCATCGACTTTTATCAGTTCCTCCTGCTCCAGCATGGACAGTGCGGAGCGTATGGTGGTGGGGGCCAGATGGAAGATATCAGATATTTTTGGAATGGATGGGAGCTTGTCACCGCAGGTATAACAGCCCAGGAGGATCCGGGCTTCGTAATATTCGTATACAAGTCTGTACAGACCATTGTCTTTTTTCATGTCATCACCTCGTTTCTCTATTTTATCACAAGGTTTTTCCCGTTTCTATCATATTCTTTATCTTCCCGCAAAAGCCTGATATTCAGTGCTGTATTATTCCCCCCACATCTGCTATAATGAAATCCGGGATTTTTAAGTCCGGTTAAAAAAACGCAATAAAGATGGGGGATTGAGAAACAATGGCATCAGTTTTGGGAATCGATATAGGCACATCAAGCGTAAAGGTCATGCTGTTGGACGTTGAGAGAGGTGTGATCGGAGTTGAGAGCAGGGGCTATGATGTTTTGATCCCTCAGATCGGTTACGCGCAGCAGGATCCGGATACGTGGTGGGAGGCGGTGATTTCCTGCCTCTCCCGTCTTAGGACCCGATACAGCAGGGAATACCGAGAGATCGTCAGTGTGGGGCTTTCCGGGCAGATGCACGGACTGGTCATGGTGGACAGGAAAGGAAAGCCGGTGCGGCCGGCTATCCTCTGGCTGGATCAGAGGACAAAAGAGGAATGCGGGGAGCTGGACCGGATACTTTCAACGCAGCTGAAAGCAGATGTGCTGCGCAACCGGATTTTTACAGGATTCGCCCTTCCCTCCCTGCTCTGGGTAAAGAAACATGAGCCGGAATGTTTCAGGAACATCCATAAGGTCATGCAGCCAAAGGACTATATCCGTTATAAACTGACAGGGATGATGGGAGCGGAGGTCACGGATGCCTCCGCGACCCTGATGTTTGATGTGGTAAAACGCGATTGGGCGTGGCCTGTGATCGATCTGTGCGGGTTTCCCAGGGAACTATTTCCCCAATGCCATGAATCAGGGGAGATCCAGGGACCGGTGGACAGGGAGTGTTCTGAACTTACAGGCATCAGCCCCCGGGTCCAGGTCATTTACGGCATGGGTGACCAGCAGGCCCAGAGTATAGGAAACGGGGTTTTTAGGGAAGGGATGTTTATCTGCAATGTGGGAACCGGAGGGCAGGTATCTGCTTTTTCCAATGACCCTGTGTATGATGCCGGGTTCCGGACCCAGACCTTCTGCCATTGCACCGGGAAAGCCTATACCATATATGGAGCGATCCTGAACGCAGGAATGTCCCTTAAGTGGCTGAAGAACAATATACTCGGCGAATCAGACTACGACAGGCTCAGCCGCATGGCGGGGAGTGTGCCTGCCGGAAGCGGGGGGCTTATCTTCCTGCCCTATCTTACAGGGGAGAGGACGCCCCACATGGATGCGGATGCCAGGGGAATGTTTTTTGGACTGCATCTTGCCCATACGGGCAGCCATATGGCAAGGTCTGTGATGGAGGGGGTGGCATTTGCCCTGAGGGACTGCATGACGATCCTGGAGCAGGTGGGAGGTAGCTGCAAAGGGATGATCTCCTCCGGCGGCGGGGCAGCCAGCCCTGTATGGCTGCAGATCCAGGCAGATGTCCTGGACAAAGAGATCCATGTCTGCAGCGTATCGGAGCAGGCCTGCCTGGGGGCGTGTATGCTGGCCGGAGTATCCGCCGGGGTGTTGGACAGCCTTGAGGCAGCAGCAGCGCGTTTTGTGTCATACGGCGATACCGCATATCAGCCCATGCCGGAACATGTAAAACTGTATGACGGTATGTATGAAACATATGGCAGGCTTTATGAGCAGGTAAAGGAACTGCAGGTGAAAACAGTGTGACACGGCATGACCTGACACGGCTCTTAGCCTATTCGTCTTCCGCTCTCATCACGGTCACATATCCATCGACTTCCCCCAGCATCACATATCCCTGCTGGCTGCAGTCCTCCAGTATGTCCTCCTGGTCCTTCTGATATCCGGGCCTCCTGTCTATTACCACATACTGGGCGGAGTGACTGCTGTCGATCATATAGATCTCGTCCCGTCCGGATAATTGAGGGATAAAAAAGGTGGAGGAGCGCACGGACGCCTCCTGTGGGATCTCAGAGAGCAGATCTCTGGCAAGGGCTGCGCTTTCATGGCTGCGGGCATAGGTGCGGACATAAAACAGCCGGCTCTCGGCAATGATGCCGGTAAAGATAAGGCCGCACAACAGGCCCCAGACCAACAGATGAAAATTTAAGCCCAAGGCCGAAGGCCGGGATTCCAAGCCGCTGGATGAACGCCGGGACTTTACGTACAGGAACCTGTCCTGTCCCCTCCAATCGCGGAAATTCACAGCGGCCAGATAGATCAGCAGGGCGCCGGAACCGTAGGTATACTGGTAATGGATGGAGTGCTGGTACTTATAGTTGGACATCAGGTTGATGAGCAGGAAGGGAATCAGCAGCGGCCATTTTCTCCAGTTCTTTGTGAGGAGGGGCAGAAAGCCCAGGGGAAGAAGCATCTGAAGAAAGAAAACCACCTTGTCCTTAACTGCGATCTGTGACAGCACATAGGCGGGATTGACCAGTATGGTCTTAAACATGCTTATAAGGCCCAGGCGTTTGTCTGAGATGAAGTTGTCAAACCGGTTGATCATGGCACCGTCCCCAAATTGGTTGATGTACCAGATGGCCATACAGAAATACAGGCAGGAACCCACAAAGATGAGCGCTCCGTACCGGCGCTGTCTTTTACAGAAAAACGCGTAAAGACCTATACATGCCGCGTAAACCGGGGCATCCTCCTTTACCAGGAGCAGGAGGCACACCATGGCTGTCATGGTTTTGAACCGCCCTGTTTCCAGAAAATAAAAGCACCACAATATGATGACGGCGAGAAACTTATTCTCATGGAAATCGTAAAAACATCCCCCCATGAATGCGGGATACAGACAGTATGCCAAGCCAAAGCACAGGGTCTGGATATGGGAAAAACCAAAGGCCCTGGTCAGGAGATACAGGGGAACCATTCCGCTGATGACCAGGAGCGCCTGAAGCACCAGCAGGGTTTCCGGGCGGGGGACCAGCTTATAAAAAGGCAGCAGCACATAAAAGACAGGGGACAGATGCACTGCAAAATGGGATAAAAGCCCATCCCGCTCACAGGTGGTCAGAGGTTCCCACAGCTTATCCATGTAATAATACATCTGGGAAAATATTCCGAAATCGTAGGCGGATGCGTAATTGAGACGGTAGCGCAGAACCGTCATGGACGCAGTAAACAAAAACCACAGCAGGGCGGCACCTGCCAGGATGATGGGGAGTGTTCGGCCGGTCAGCCATTTATCTGTCCGTTCTCTCATTGGTTGAAATCCATTCTGTTATATTTGTTCTGGGTCTGCCCTGGCCTTAGCCGGGGCGTGTGCCTCTTACAGGATAACGCTGCCCTGAAGGGCCAGTGCTGCGATGTAGATAGCCGTGCTGGGAACCAGGGAAACATGCCTGGCGTTTGAACCGGTTAAAATAAGGTATGGAAACGCCATACACAGATAGATCCCCATCCAGATCCCTAAGAAACTTTCCAGGGATATCTGCCTTACAAAGTCCAGGGTAATGAACGGGACATGGCTGCCCAGCAGGAACATGGTGTTTGTTAAAAGCCAGCTGGCAATGCCAAGCCTGACCAGGTCCGTACCGTACTGCTTTAGCTTGAAACAAAGTTTTTTCATATGTATCATACCCGGATTCCTCCTTTTAAGCTGTGTGTACTCCCGGAATCTCCGAGAGTACACCTGTATACTAATCACTTCAACTTTAAATGTAAAGACAGGGGATGCAACTGTAAGAAAAATTAGAAAAGCCTTAAGAATTTGCATGAGGGAAAATAGAAGAATTCAGTAAGAAACTGGTTTTGGTTGATAGTTGGTAAAAATTGGTGTATCCTTAAAACGTGGGAGGCAGCGGGATCTCTATTCACTGGACGAAGTGGCCGGCAGGATAATGGAGGCCAAATCAGCCATACTTATCTATAAAAGAGATAAGGAGCTGAGAGGAACAATGACGGAACAGGATACCATAAAACTGCTGTGTGAGTGTGATGCGGGAACCCAAATGGGCGTTGCATCGCTGGATGAAGTGCTGGATTATGTTTCCAATAAGGAATTTAAGCAGTATTTGCTGGATTGCAAAGAGGATCACCAAAAGGTAAAAGAGGAAATACGATCCCTGCTGGCTGAACATCACCATGAGGGAAAGGCGCCGGGCCCTATGGCCAAAAGCATGTCATGGCTCAAGACGAATGTGAAGCTGGTCCTGAATGAATCAGATGAGACCATCGCGGACCTGATGACGGATGGGTGTAATATGGGGATCAAGTCCCTTAACAAATATCTGAACCAATATAAGGCAGCTGATGAAAAATCCAGAGCCATGGCGATCCGTCTCATCGGCCTGGAAGAGGGACTGGTGAAGGATATACGGATGTTTTTATAACAGGATGCGGGACATGTGAGCGGCAGTACATGTCCTGTTTCCTACATAGTGCACTCCCGTAAGCTCAGCCGCAAAGATGGGCCGAGGAGACTTAGAGAGTACACCATATTTGAACGGAGGAAAAAAAGATTGTCTACAGAATATTACATTTCTAACCGCAGAAAACGGGAAGAGATACTGGCATTTAACCGGTTTTGGGAAGAAAAACTCATTCCGGGGATCAAGGAACAGATCAATGAATATTGCGAGAGGCCAACGGGATCCATGTGAACATGGGATTTGCGGAACGGGTCATGGAGGATGAGATCTCTAAAATTTGCCATGCGCCAGGAGATTCGCAGAGCTATGAGACCGCGCTCGGTTCATCCAGGTGGAATGGCAAAAGGACTCTTTTCCAGTGGGAAGGGTCTTATGTGGATGACCATATTATCAGGGATGAGGGCAGCCTGGTGGATTTCTTTTCCCATCAGGCGAATCAGGATCATTATTGTATTGTGGATGAACATGGCACCGAATATTCCATTGAAGATTTCTTGAAAAAGATCAAGTACAGCGGCGCATAGGGAGCGGATATGCTTATGGACACAACCCCCCCGGCGTGATACAATGATAGTCAGAGTGTGCGTGAAAGCGGGTTCAGGACACATTTCAGGATATCCAATAAGGCCAACGGGGGAAGAGAACCATGCCTGATATGATAAAATATGTAAAGTTTACAGCGGATGTCATTTTGGCACTGCTTTCCGAGACCACGGATGATTATCTATATCTGTGGGATATACAGAACGGGACCTTTTATATATCGGATCACGCATACAAAGATCTTGAGATCAGCCGCAGGATCGAAACAGATGTCGTATCAGTCTGGTCATCCATCATGATCCCCAAGGACCAGGAGCGCTGGCTGGCTGATATGCAGCTGATCCGGGACGGGGCCAAAGACTATCATGATATGGAATACCGCGTATATAACAGATCCGGCCAGATCATATGGGTCTCATGCAGGGGAACGGTGAAAAAGGATGAGGATGGCCGCCCTCTTTTTATGATCGGAAGGATTTCCAACATTGGAAAACAGAATAAATTTGACAATGTCACAGGGCTCATGAACCGGAGCCAGTTTGAACAGGACACGGAACTGCTCCTTAAGCGGGGGCAGGACGTGCAGGGGGTGATGGTAGCGCTGGACATTGACGATTTTAAAAATATTAATGAGAAATACAGCTACGCCCTGGGGGACAGGGCTTTGAACCTGCTGTCCGCCCTGATCTCGTCCCTGCTTCCAAAGGAGTGCCAGCTTTACCGCCTGGATGGAGATGAGTTTGTGTTCCTCCTGGAAAACGGTACGGAGGAGGGCGTGCGGTATATTTATGAAAACATACAGATGATCATTGGCAGCCACTTTGTGGTGGAAGGCCGGCCGATCATGATCTCCGTGTCCGCAGGGGCGTGCTTTTTCCCAAGGGACGGAGAGACATGCCATAAGCTGTTTCGGAATGCGGAAAACGCGGTGGAGGTCGCCAAGATGAACGGCAAGAACCAGCTGGTGTTTTTCTCAGAGGAAATGTACAGACAGAAGCTGCGTATGATGGAACTGCAGGAAAGCCTGCATACCTGCGTCAAGGAAGGGTTTCGTGAATTTGAACTGTTTTACCAGCCGCAGGTGGAAACAGGAACGGGTGCTGTGATCGGGGCTGAAGCACTGCTTCGGTGGCATTCCCCAAAGCATGGGGAGGTATCGCCGGCGGAGTTCATTCCTTTGCTGGAGGAGAGCCGCCTCATTACCCAGGTAGGGACATGGGTGCTGGAGGAGAGCATGAAGCAGTACAGGAAATGGGAAACATATGCCCCGGATTTTATCATGAGCGTGAACGTTTCTTACATACAGCTAAAGGAAAATGGCTTGTTAAAATACCTGAAAGCAAGGCAGAGGGATCACATTCCCGCCAGGGGGATTATCCTGGAACTGACGGAAAGCTGCTGGGTGCCCAATTTGCATTTTTTGAATGAGGAATTCAGGGAGCTTCATCAGGCGGGATACGGGGTTGCCATTGATGATTTTGGGACCGGGTATTCATCACTAAGCCATCTAAAGGAACTTCCGGCCAATGTGCTTAAGATTGACCGGAGTTTTGTTACAGGAATCAGCAAGGGAAGCTACGAGTATATTTTCCTGGAGTATATTATCAAGCTTGCGCACAGCATCTCCCTGGAGGTCTGTGTGGAGGGCGTGGAGACATTGGAAGAGTTCGAGGTGGTGAAGCAGGCCGCGCCGGACTTTATACAGGGGTATCTGTTCGGAAGGCCTGTGAGTGCTTCTGAGTTTGAGACGCGTTACTTATTATAAGGCGGGCTGTGCCGGGGGGTGGATCACATGTATCATTGCAGACTTCAGATTGCTGTTTTCAGCAGGGATCCCATGGTTGGGGAAGTGGCTGGTTCCATTCAGCCAATGGAGCATTTTTCACATAGTTTGGCAGTCAGGGACATGCCGGATCCGGGGACGATCCGGGAGAGCGGTCTCATCATCTGGGATCTGGATACGGGGGAGCTTCCCTCAGAACTTCGCCTGCATTGCAAAAAGGACGCAGTACTGGTGGTGTGCGGGGAACGGCAGTGGACGGACCGGCTTGCAGCCTGTGATCTGGAGGCGGCGGACGAGGTGTGGACGCGGCCTCTGATCCGGGAGCAGGTCAGGGTGAGGATCAAGCGCTTTCTGGAGGTGATAAAGCTGCGCCGCGATCTGTACATGACCCAAAATTATCTGGATACGGCCATTGACAGTATTCCGGACATGCTCTGGTTTAAATCCTTGGACGGAACCCATGTGAAGGTCAATAAAGCATTCTGCTCCGTTGTGGGCAGGGAGCGGGAGGATGTGACAGGACGCGGTCACTGTTATATCTGGGGAGTCTCACCGGATGATCTTGAAAACGGGGAAGACTCCTGCAAGGAATCCGAGGACGCGGTCATCCGGGCCCGGCGCACCCTTCAGTTTACGGAGGAGGTCAAGTGTTCCCAGGGCATGCGGCAGCTGCGCACCTACAAATCACCGATCATTGATATGGATGGGACTACCATACTGGGCACGGTGGGGATCGGCCATGATGTGACGGACCTGGGAAATATGAGCACAGAGATCGAGATCCTGCTGCAGAGCATGCCTTACGCCATCCTGCTGTGGAACAACAAGGGAATGATCGTCAATGTGAATGCAAAATTTGAAGAGTATTTCCAGACGCTGAAAGAACAGGTGCTGGGGGAAGACTATTATAAATGGCGGGCCGGCACCTTTGAGGAACAGCATACCATCAACAGCGAGGGATATCTGGAGGCCAGGGCTGCCTTAAGGGATGGAACGGAAAAGATGCTGGAGATCCATGAGAACTCCATTTACGATATTTTCCACCATGTGGTTGGAAAACTTTGTATTTTTCGGGATGTTACCACGGAACGCGATCTGGAACGCCAGATTTTGAAAAGCTCCAATACGGATTTCCTCACCGGACTGTACAACCGCAGATACTTTTACCAATACATTCACGATCATCGGTGGAACAGGGCCGTAAGCCTGATGTACATTGATCTGGACCGCTTTAAGGGGGTCAACGACACCTATGGACACAAGGTGGGGGATGCGGTTTTGTCGCGGACGGCAGTCCTGCTGACGGAATGCTTTCCCAATGATTTTGTGGCCCGTCTGGGAGGGGATGAATTCCTGGTGGCCCGCCTGGGGGATTGTACCGTGGAACGGCTGGAGCTGGAGGCAGGCGGATTCCTGGACAGGATGACAAGCGCTTTTCAGGAATCGGATCAGATGTGCACCGTGTCGGCCAGCATTGGAATTGCCCAGAGCAACAGGCCGGACCTGGATGTGGATGTGCTGCTGCAGCGGAGCGACCTGGCCCTCTATGAGGCAAAAAGGAAGGGCAGGTCCCGGTACTGCGTATATCAGGAGAAGGATGAATAACCCCTTTTCCCTGTTGCTGCTAAACGCAGCGGGAGGGAAAAGGTTTTTTTATTTCATAACCTGTTACTATGGTAAGTATTCTTATCATGTATTATTATTATAGTAAACTCTGTGGTAGAATAGATAAGCAGAGACGAAACACGTATTTGGTCAATATATTTTTAACAGGAGGACTAC
Source organism: Enterocloster citroniae (assembly GCF_040545455.1). Taxonomy (NCBI): domain Bacteria; kingdom Bacillati; phylum Bacillota; class Clostridia; order Lachnospirales; family Lachnospiraceae; genus Enterocloster; species Enterocloster citroniae. The sequence continues at coordinate 83,515 of NZ_JBEPLZ010000003.1, forward strand.
CTTATGTCGGGCGGAACTATATTTAAATTTCATAATGATCTGGATACGGATCAGATTATTGCATCGCAGTATCTTTTACTGCCAACCATTGACGAGATGAAGGTGCATACATTTGAATCCCTGGATCCTGATTTTCCCCAAAAAGTAAAAGAAGGGGACTATGTGGTGGGAGGGGAAAACTTTGGCTGCGGTTCCTCCAGGGAACAGGCGCCAAGTGTCCTGAAAGCATTGGGTGTCAAGGCAGTGGTTGCCAAATCATTTGCCAGGATATTTTATAGAAATTCCATTAATATCGGACTTCCTGTGATTGTGTGCAAGGAACTTCCGGATGAGGTTGAGACAGGAGACGCCATGGAGCTTTCCCTGTCAGAGGGAGTTGCCCGGGCCAATGGGAAAGAATACCCCTGCACCAGGCTTCCTGAATATATGCAGAATATACTGAATCAGGGCGGACTGATCGCATCACTGAACAAGGAGGAGGCATAGCCATGGGAATGACAATCGCGGAGAAAATCATAGCAGCAGCAGCCGGCGTGGACAGCGTGAAGCCGGGGGATATACATACTGTGAAGCTGGACCGCCTTATGAGCAATGACGGCACCACGCATCTGACCGTTGATATGTACAACAACAAGCTTAAGAATCCGCGGATCGCGGATGCAAGGAAGCTGGTGTTCATCGTGGATCACAATGTGCCTGCGGACAATCCAAAGACAGCGGCTTCCCAGAAAAAGATGAGGGATTTTGCAAGGGAAAACAAGATCGACTTCTGGGAAGGAAAGGGCGTATGCCACCAGATCATGATGGAACACTACGTATGTCCGGGTGAGCTGATCTTTGGAGCGGACAGCCATACCTGTACCTACGGCGCACTGGGGGCATTCGGAACCGGCGTGGGCTGTACGGATTTCCTTTACGGCATGGTGACCGGGACCTCCTGGGTCCTGGTTCCTGAGACGGTAAAGTTCAACCTGGTGGGACGGCTTCCGGAGGGCGTCTATCCAAGGGATCTGATGCTGACCATCATCGGGGAAGTGGGGGCCAACGGGTGCAACTATCAGGTGATGGAATTTACCGGGGAGGGCGCCGGGACCTTCAGCGTCAATGACCGTATGGTGCTGTGCAACCTGGCCGTGGAGGCAGGCGCCAAGACCGGTATCTTTGAGGCGGATGAGGCTGCCCTGGAGTATCTGAGGGAGCGGGGGCGTGAGCCAAAGGCTGTCTTTACCAGCGATCCGGATGCGGTCTATGTGAGGGAGTATACCTTTGACCTGTCAAAGATCCAGCCGGTTGTGGCAAGGCCTGACTTTGTGGATGACGTGGTGCCTGCAAAGGATGTGTGCGGAGTTAAGATTGATGAGGCGTTCTTGGGTTCCTGCAACAACGGGCGGATCGAGGAACTGCGGGTTGGAGCAGAGCTTTTAAAAGGCAGGAAAGTGGCTGACAGCGTAAGGTTCCTGGTGGTTCCTGCAAGCCTTGAGGTCTACAGGCAGGCATTAAAGGAAGGCCTGATCGACATTTTCATGGAAGCGGGCGCCATTGTCATGAACCCCAACTGCAGTGTGTGCTGGGGGAGCTGCCAGGGTGTGATCGGTGAAAACGAGGTACTGATCAGCACAGGGACCCGCAACTTTAAGGGACGGGCAGGCCATCCCAGCTCCAAAGTTTATCTGGGATCCGCGGCAACAGTGACCGCATCGGCTATTGCAGGTGAAATCGCTCTGGCTAATTGACAAGGAAAGGAAGTTTGATCATGGAAATATTTACAGGCAGGGTCTGGGTACTGGGGGATGACATTGACACGGACATCATTATCCCAACGGAATATCTGGCCCTTAAAACCATTGATGATATGAAACAATACGGCTTCAGCCCCCTACGGCCGGAACTGGCGGCACAGATCAGGGAAGGGGATATCATTGTTGCGGGCAAAAATTTTGGGTGCGGTTCCTCCAGGGAACAGGCACCGGAGATCATCAAGGCGCTGGGCATCAAGTGCGTGATCGCCAAATCCTTTGCAAGGATCTTTTTCCGCAATTCCATCAACAACGGACTGCTGCTCATAGAGCAGCCGGATCTGTATGATGACATGACAGAAGGCGACAGCATAACGGTGACGGTGAATCACCATGTGGATTACAAGGAAAGGCAATACACGATCGCCTCCCTTCCCCAGAACCTGGTTGATATTATAAACGCAGGCGGGCTGGTGAAGGCCATGAGAAAACTGAACGGACTTGATTAAGGAGATTGCAATGGGAAACACGATCATTGAAAAGATTATTAAGCATAATACAGGTATGGATCAGGTAAAGCCCGGGGATATTGTCACGGTCAATGTGGACCGTGTGATGATCCATGATATTTTCATCCCATTTGTGGCTGAAAAGTTTGAGGAGATGGGCTTTACAAAGCTTTGGGATCCTGACCGGGTGGTGCTGATCTACGACCATCTGGTTCCGGCCAGCCAGCTGGATGATACAAGGCACTTCCGGGTGGGGGACGCCTTTGCCGCAAAGCACGGCATGAAGAATGTGCACAGAAGTGACGGGATCTGCCACCAGCTGATGACAGAGGCCGGATATGTGAAGCCCGGGGACGTGGTGTTCGGCACGGACAGCCATACCACTACCTATGGATGCGTGGGAGCATTTTCCTCAGGGATCGGCTACACGGAGATGGCAAGTATCCTGGGCACAGGGACCATGTGGATCAAGGTTCCGGAAACCATCCGGGTGGTCATTGACGGAACACTGCCGGAGGGCGTGATGTCAAAGGATATTATCCTGCGCCTGATCGGGGACCTGGGAGCGGACGGGGCCACATACCGGGCGCTGGAGTTCTCAGGAAGCACGGTGGAGTCCATGACCGTTGCCAGCCGAATGACCATGGCCAACATGGCCATTGAAGCAGGCGCCAAATGCGCGCTGTTTACGCCGGATGAAAAGACGGAAGCATATTGCGGGATCAAGTTGGATGAGTATCAGAAGAGTCTGACCGGAGATGGTGACGCGGTCTACATGAGGACCATTGTATACAAGGCCCAGGAGTTTGAACCGGTCATGGCATGTCCGTCCCAGGTGGATAAGATCAGGCCGGTAAGGGAACTGAAGGGAACACCCATAGACCAGGTATTCATCGGTTCCTGCACCAATGGACGGCTGGAGGATCTGGTGGCAGCCGCCCAGGTGCTAAAGGGCAGAAAGGTGGCTGACTATGTGAAGCTGATCGTCACACCGGCCAGCCGCAGGATCTACCAGGAGGCCATTGCCTGCGGCGCCATCGAAACCCTGGCGGAGGCAGGAGCCATTATCACACATCCGGGATGCGGACTGTGCTGCGGCCGGACCGGCGGAATATTAAGCGATGGGGAACGGGTGATCGCAACCAACAACCGCAACTTCCTGGGCCGTATGGGGACCTCCAAGGTGGAGATCTACCTGGCATCTCCGCGGACAGCCGCGGCCTGCGCCGTGGCCGGAGCAATCGTGGGACCGGAGGAATTTGCGTAGAAATTTTAGGCGGAAAAACGTTCATGTAACTGAAACAGTATCATAAAGACAAACCGGAAAAGTCCAGTAAGATCAAGGATAAGAACGGTTTGTCTTTCTTTTTTTCTGACAGGGCCCAATATAACAAAACATTGACTGCCCGAAGTTAGGACAAATCTGTTTCATTTTTTTGTATTTAAAACTGATGGAAACCAAGACAGCTGCCTTCATTTGATTGTACATTTGGCGGATTTCCATGAGTGTCCGGTGTGGTTTGGAGGTGATCTCCTTCTTTTTAATCAGGTTAAAATACCATTTTAACACCTGTGTATGTCCTGAAAATCCGGGGAAAATATAATAAAATGTAGAAAACGGAACAAGGGAGGAAGAACATGCCAATCTGTGTGAAAAGCGAAATAGGAAAGCTGAATAAAGTGATGCTCCACAGGCCGGGAAAAGAACTGGAACATCTTGTTCCGGACGAGCTGGAACGGCTGCTGTTTGACGATATTCCGTATTTGAGGACGGCCCAGAGTGAACATGACCTGTTTGCCGGTATTTTAAAGGAAAACGGGGCGGAGGTGGTATACCTGGAAGACAGGATGGCAGAGGTTTTAAAGGCAGATCCGGCTGTAAAGGAAAGCTTTGTAAAGCAGTTTATCAGTGAGAGCGGGAACACGGCCCAGAAGTTTAAGAACCAGTTATATGAGTTCCTTATGGATATACCGGATGAAAAGCAGCTGGTGCTAAAGACCATGTCCGGTGTCGGTATCCACGAACTGAAACCGGCTTTTGGCAGCCCTCTGGTAAGCCTGGTGAAGTCGGACAGCTATTTTATCACAGATCCCATACCCAACCTGTATTTTACAAGGGATCCGTTTGCCTGCATCGGAAACGGCGTGAGCCTGAACTGCATGTATTCCAGGACCAGGCGCAGGGAAACCATTTTTGGCAAATACATTCTGGAACACCACCCGGACCATGCCGGACGCACCCCTTTCTATTATAAGAGGGAGTACCCATTTTCCATTGAGGGAGGCGATATCCTGAACCTGAGCAGAAGGGTGCTGGCAGTGGGAATCTCCCAGAGGACAACACCGGAGGCCATCGAACTTCTGGCACAGAATATATTTGAGGACAAGGGCTGTGAGGTGGAGACCATCCTTGCCCTGGATATCCCCAGTATCAGGGCTTATATGCACCTGGATACCGTGTGCACCCAGGTGGATTACGATAAATTCACCATCCATCCGGGGATCCTGGGAAGCCTGCGCATCTATGAGATATGCAGGGGAGATAAGTCAGAGCCGCTCCACGTGACAGAACTGGACCAGCCTCTCCCCGTGGTTCTGGCCACCCATCTGGGGCTTGATAAGGTGACCATGATCCGCTGCGGCGGTAAGGACAAGATCGCCTCGGAACGGGAACAGTGGAATGACGGATCCAATACCCTTTGTATCCGGCCCGGAAGGGTAGTGGTGTATGACAGGAACTATATCACCAATTCCATCCTTCGGGACAATGGGATAGAGGTGCTGGAAATGCCCAGTTCAGAACTGTCCAGAGGCAGGGGAGGCCCGCGGTGTATGAGCATGCCTCTTGAGCGGGAAGAGATTTAAGTGAACATCATAATCATATAAAAGGAGAAGAGAAAATGGCTGTCAATGTAAGAGGAAGAAACTATCTGAAATTATTGGACTATACGCCGGAAGAGATCCGTTACCTGCTGGATCTGTCAAAGGAGTTTAAGAACATGAAAAGAAACGGCGTCCCCCACAGGTATCTGGAGAACAAAAACATCGTGCTTCTTTTTGAAAAGACATCCACCCGTACCCGTTGTGCCTTTGAGGTGGCGGGAATGGACCTGGGCATGGGAGTGACCTACCTGGATCCTGGCAGCAGCCAGATGGGGAAAAAAGAGAGTATTGCAGATACGGCAAGAGTCCTTGGCCGTATGTATGACGGGATCGAGTACAGGGGATTTGACCAGAAGATCGTGGATGAGCTGGCAGAGTACGCAGGTGTGCCGGTGTGGAATGGACTGACGGACCAGTTCCATCCCACCCAGATGCTGGCGGACCTTCTCACACTGGAGGAAAAGTTTGGCCGTTTAAAGGGCCTGAACTTTACATACATGGGCGATGCCAGAAACAACATGGGAAATTCACTCATGGTGGCGTGTGCAAAGATGGGGATTAACTTTACTGCCTGCGCGCCAAAGGAACTGTTCCCGGCCGAGGAACTGGTGAGCAGGGCCAGGGAGATCGCAGGGAAAAACGGATGCACGGTCCGTCTTACAGAGGATATTGACCAGGGGGCAAAGGACGCGGATGCGGTCTACACAGATATATGGGTTTCCATGGGTGAGCCTGACGAGGTGTGGGGCACAAGGATCAAACTTCTCCGCGGCTACCAGGTCAATGCAGAGGTGATGAAGAAAGCAAAACCCTCGGCCATTTTCATGCACTGCCTGCCATCCTTCCATGATACCAATACCACCATCGGCGCGGAGATCGCAAAGAAGTTCGGCATCAATGAGATGGAAGTCACCAACGAGGTGTTTGAGTCAAGACAGTCCGTTGTATTTGATGAGGCGGAAAACCGTATGCACACCATCAAGGCAGTGATCTACGCCACACTTTGCTGATATCTGCTTTTGGATTGACGGGAGCCTTGATTGGAGGAAACAGTGAATAAGATGAAAAAACGGATCGTGGTCGCCCTTGGGGGAAATGCCCTGGGCAGCACGCCCGGGGAGCAGATCACACATGTCCGCGCTGCTGCAAAGATCATAGCGGACCTGGCTTCGGAAGGCCATGAGATCATCATAGGCCATGGAAACGGACCTCAGGTGGGAATCATTAATTCAGCCATGGATTATGCGGCCGCCAACGGCCCCTGTACCCCATATATGCCCTTTCCGGAGTGCGGCGCTATGTCCCAGGGATTTATAGGCTACCACCTCCAGCAGGCGCTGCAGCAAAGCCTTCTGAAACGGAACCTGGGTAAGGCGGTGGTCAGTGTGGTCACCCAGGTCCTGGTGGATAAAAATGATCCGGCTTTTGAAAATCCCACCAAGCCCATTGGGAATTTTTGTACCTATGAGGAGGCCGTGAAGCTGGAAAAAGAAAAAGGATTTGTCTTTGTGGAGGACGCCGGGCGGGGTTACCGCCGGGTCGTGCCATCCCCGGCACCTCAACGGATCGTGGAACTGGGAGCTATACGGAAAATGATACAGAGCGGCCTGCTGGTGATCGCTGTGGGAGGCGGAGGGATCCCCGTGGTGGAGGATGACCAGGGAATACACGGGATCGATGCTGTCATTGACAAGGACAGATCCAGCAGTAAACTGGCCCAGGAGCTGAAGGCAGATATGCTGATCATTCTGACGGCCGTGGACCAGGTCTATATCAATTACAGCCAGCCGGACCAGAGGGCACTTTCAGAGCTGACCCTAAAGGAGGCGGATGCCTATATAAAGTCAGGCCAGTTTGCAAAGGGAAGCATGCTTCCCAAAGTAGAAGCATGTATGGAGTTTGTGAGAGCCCTGCCCGGCAGGAGCGCCATTATCACTTCCCTGGAAAAGGCGGCCCAGGCCCTCCACGGTGAAGCGGGGACAAGGATCCGCTCAGAGCCGGCTCCAAGCAGCTATGTGCCTTTAGACATGGATAGTGAATCATATGAGGCAGATATCAATTAATAAGAGAGAAAGAAGGAGAATATATGTCATTTAAAATACCTGAATACCATCATCCCGACTTTACAAAGGAACTGTTTGTAAATGCCCCCGATGCCAAATACCAGGAGGCGGATATGGACGGGGTTGCACCGGATCATTACCACAGTACCTCCATGTATCCGGAATATTTTAAGATCAACGGTAAGTGGATCCTGGCAGAGGAAAGCCGCATGGATTCCAGCGTGGTACTTTGTGATGACGGACACCTGGAAGTGGTGGAGAACCGGAACATCAAAAAAGGCGATAAGGTGATTCTGGGACGCACGGAAAAGTGTGAAGAGGGGATCTATATGCACTGTCATGGATTTGAACAGGAGGGGGAGCATCTGGAGGACCAGTTTGTATTCCGCCAGGGAAGAAGCCGTGAGACTTCCTACGCCCGCGACTATGACAACCTGTTTGAACTGTTAAAACATGAAAAGGAATTCGGCAACATTGTCTGGGTCATGGGACCTGCCTTTTCCTTTGACGCGGATGCGAGGGCGGCCATGCAGGCGCTGATCGACAACGGATACGCCCACGGCCTGATGGCCGGAAATGCCCTGGCCACCCATGACCTGGAGGGCGCCCTGCTGCACACGGCCCTGGGGCAGGACATCTACACCCAGGTATCCCAGCCGAACGGCCACTATAACCACCTGGATGTGATCAACAAGGTGCGCAGGAGCGGTTCCATTCCACAGTTTATAAAAGACTACAACATTGATAACGGCATTATCTACAGCTGTGTCAAAAATAATGTACCTATGGTGCTCACCGGCTCCATCCGCGATGACGGCCCCATGCCGGAGGTGATCGCCAGCGCTTACGAAGGACAGAGCGCCATGAGGAACCTGGTGCGCAGATCCACCTGTGTGATCTGCCTGGCAACCATGCTCCACACCATTGCCACCGGCAACATGACCCCCTCTTTCCGCGTCATGCCGGACGGAACCATCCGCCCTGTATACCTCTACACCGTGGACGCAGATGAGTTTGTGGTCAACAAGCTGTTAGACAGAGGCAGCCTCTGCGCAACCACAGTGGTGACCAATGTCCAGGATTTCATCACCATTGTAGCCAAAGGACTGAAACTGATGTAAAAAAAAGCCGGCCCCGTCCCATCCCCATTCCCTGAACGGACGGATGCCCCCACCCTTGAATCTCAATTCTCCTGCAACTCGATCGTCTGACGGAACCAGCCGGGCGTCATGGAGCGGAACTTCAGGAAGTTGCGGTTCAGGGTTTTTTCATTGTTGTATCCGGTTTCCAGGGCTATCTCCAATATGCTTTTTGTGGTTTTAAGCAGGAGTTCGGAGGCTCTGTTGACCCGGATAAAATTAAGATAGTCCGTAAAGTTCATCTCCACCTGGTACAGCAGGATACGGTTTAATTCCCTGGGGGACATGTTAAACTGTTCCGCCACGGTTTTGGGATGAAGGTCCTCGCTGTAATGGCGGTAGATGTATGAAACAACGGAATAAAAGTCCTTCCTGTCCTTGATGCGGCACATATTGCCAATGTTCTGGTAAGTGCTGCGGAAGTCATTTGCCTTCATGCCCACCCTTGCGGAGAATACCTTGCTGATATGGGCGCTGTCCACAAAACCGAGGATCTCAGACAGCTCCTCCAGGGTGAAATCAGTGTACAGAAGATAATTGATGGTTTTGCCGATCCGCATTTCACCCAAAAGGTCAAAAAATGATAGTCCGGTGGTCTTTGTAATATAAGCGCTGATGGAGGATTCACTCATATAAAAGATCTTGGACAGCATGGCCAGGGTTATCTTCTCGTTCAAATGGCTGTAAAGATACTGGAATATCTCGCTGGGCTCAATGGTCTGGGGGGAAGCGGGGGCACCAGTCTCCCTTTTTGCCCGTAAAAAGCAGATGATGATCTCAATCAGTTTGTTTGTTATGTAAAGATTGCCCAGATCCCGGCTGGATGACGCATGGGAATCCCGGCCGGAATCCATGGTGGATTCCATACCAATCTCTTCCTTTATCTGCAGAAACAGTTTCTGCATGGACTCCAGGGCATCTCCCTCCAAATATAGGACAGGCTGTCTGGAAAGGGATTGCATAATGGACAGCGGATCGCTGCTGGGATTGTAGAAAGTCTTGATGATCTCATTGATATTATCGAAATAATACGCCATAACAAAAAATTGAATGGGTGCGGCCACCTCCACGATATCGCTGATCTGCCACGGCAGCACGGAAACCACGGTTCCGGGCTTTAAATGGTAGGGGCGGTTGTTCAGCATAAGCGTGCCTTCTCCGCTGTTGATCAGCCAGAATCGTGACATGGGATGGATCAGAGGCGTGGTGGGTTCGGTCAATACCTCGATATCAAAGCTGCATATTTTATTTTCATCCTGCATGGAACAGTACAGGCTTTGCATTGGTACGATCTTTGCCATAGCAGTCTCCCTTTGTATGGTTATTTGTAACTGTCCAGGAGTAATCTTGGAATACAGGGTACTCCATTGGCTATTATAAACTTTTTTTCAGGTGGAATCAAGAAGGAGGGCATGGGATTCCAATGAACTCGTAACCTTGGTGCCGTTATATGGAAAGACAAGGGTTGCGTATTTATGGAGGAATGGCGTATAATTATCTGATACAGGCACTGCCTGAAGGGGTGGGAGTCTTGAACGGAGGCAAAGATGAAAATAGGAAAAGAATTGCTGTATCTATCATTTTCGGATGTGGAATCCTTGGATTTATCAATCAGCGAGTGCATTGATGTGCTTGAGGCGGTATACAGGTCTAAAAGTAATGGGGAGACAGAGATCCCCTTAAAGCCCAGAATAGGAAACCCGGATACGGAAGGATTTTTAAAGGCATATTCTGCCCGTATCGTGGACAGGAGGGAGATGGGGACAAAATGGCTTGGGGCAAGGCCCGCAAATCCGAAGCTTTTTTCCCTTCCAACCATTACCGGATTGATTATTCTAAATGATCCTGACACCTTCTGCCCCATGGCTGTGATGGACTGTACCTGGATCACTGGCATGCGCACAGCCGGGGTCAGCGGAATCGCCCTGCGCCATCTGGTGCGGGAGGGGAATAAGAATATTTCAGTGCTGGGCTGCGGAGTCCAGGGCAGGACCCATCTGGACGCGGCGGTCAGCCAGTGTAAGGGTATTGACCGGATCTATGCCTGGGGTCCCCATGAGGACAGCCTGGAGCGATTTAAAAAGGAAATGGAGGAGCGGCACGGGATCTCCATCACCATATCCACCGATGCGGAGTATGTTGTGTCCAGAGGGGATGTCTTACTGTCCTCAACACCCTTTGGACGGGCCGATACATTTACCGTGGTGCAGAAGGAATGGCTGAAGCCCGGGGTGACTGCGATCTCCATCAGCGGCGCCAACCATTTTGAGTATGACGCGTTTATGTCATTTGACCGGTATTTTATGGATGATCATGAGGTCTATGACAAGATCCAGTCAAGACCACGGCCATGGGACGGGACGCGGTCCCTGCGGCCGGTTATGATCGGTGATCTCCTCACCGGAAGGGCGCAGGGGCGCAGGGACAATGATGAAAAGATCCTGCTGGTCACCGGCGGGGAAGGGATCTGTGATATTTCCGTTGGCAATGTGGTGATGAAACGAGCTCTTGAAAAAGGGGTGGGAACGATACTTGCGCTGTGATCCCGACAAACAAAGGAAGGAGCAGGATCATGAAACCTCACCTTTTCTTATTGGACCATTTCAATAACATGAAAATAGGGAAAAAGATCATGCTTGCCTTTGTCATGGCATCCATAGTCCCCATTCTGGCCATCCAGTTCATTGGATACAGGATGAATTCCAATTCCCTGAAACGCAAGATCGATACCCTGATGGTGGACAATCTGACCCAGCTCTCGGAACGGGTGGACCTGACCATGGACATTTACACCAACCTGGTATATCAGATCTATGTGGATGATAAGATCATAGAAAATGTAAATATCCTTATGGAACGGGAAGCCGGTGAACGGGAGGTTGCTTTCCACACCATATATAACCGGCTGCAGCAGGCTGAGAAGTCGGTAAAAGGCGTGCGCTGCATCAGTGTTATCTGTTCCAACGGCCAGTCGGTTACATATGATGCCGGCACCGGTTCCTCCATTGAGAATTTGTGGGATGATTACGGTGACCTGAGGGAGATAGCGCCTTACCGTGATGTGCAGGGCCAGCCTGGAATGCTGGTCACGCCCACAACCAGGTATAAGGGCTATGACGGGGATGAGTACTATTTCCATATCTCAAAATGTATGTATGATTATAATAATCTGGATAAAGGCGTTATTGCCACCATTGTCATGAGTGTGGACGAGAGCGTGCTGCGGGACATCTGCGCGGTTGCCATTGCAGAAGACGAGGCCGAGTACAATATAAACTTTATCACGGACCGGACCGGCTTTGTCATATCCTACCCCAATCCCTTCTATACGGGGATCAATATGAACCCAAAGCTGTCCGTACAGGAATTTGTCAGTGTGACGGGACTGTTGAAAGGCCAGAACACGGCTGTGAATACATATGTGAATGAGCACAGGGGATGGGTGTATTACAATGTATACAATAAGGATTATATGATGCGGGACATAAGGAACAACCAGATCATGTTCATTGTCATCAGTCTGACAGCCATCCTGTTTTCCAGTGTGCTGATCTGCTATATTGTGCGCAGGATCGGCAGCTCTGTGGCCCTGATCACAGATGGGATCGACCAGGTCAAGGAGGGGAACCTGAATGTGTCCGTTGCTCTGGAGAGCAGGGACGAGCTGGGACAGATCGCCAGCAACTTCAATGATATGACAGGCAAGGTCAGAAACCTGGTGGCTGAGGTGTCACAGGCAAAGGATCAGCAGAAAAATGCGGAGATCCGTGCACTGGAAGCACAGATCAATCCCCATTTTTTATATAATACCCTGGATTCCATCAACTGGATGGCCATTGAGAAAGAAGAGTATGAGATCAGCAGGATGCTGCGCAACCTTGGCGTTATCCTGCGTTACAGCGTGAACCAGAGCAATCAGATGGCCAGTGTATCGGAGGTGGCCGATTGGCTGGAAAAATATGTAAGTCTTCAGCAGATGCGTTTTAACCAGTCCTTCCGGTTTTCGCTGAATGTAACAGAAGAAGCCAGGAAGGTGATGATCTATAAGCTGCTCCTCCAACCCTTTGTGGAGAATGCCATTATCCACGGCTTTAAGGGAACGGAAAAGGGAGGGGTGCTCAGGGTGGACCTGTTCCTGTCCGAGACCGGAGAACGGCTGAATATCATAATAGAGGACAATGGAAAGGGAATGTCCCGGGAGATGGCGGAAAGCTTTAATGTGCGTGAACAGGCGGTAAAGGATGAGGGAGGAAGCATTGGCCTGCACAATGCATTTGCCAGAATGGACATGTACTATGGAAAGGAAGCTGTGTGGAATGTGAACAGCATTGAGGGAATGGGTACGGTGGTCACCCTGACCCTGCCTGTGAACAGGCCGTCTTAAGGAGGATATCATGAGGATACTGATCGTAGAAGATGAAGTGATGATAAGGGAAGGTCTGGCAAGACTGATCAAATCACATACCGGGCACACGGTGATCGGGGAGGCGTCCAACGGACAGGAGGGCCTGTCTCTTGCGCTTAGATTCAAGCCGGATCTGGTCATAACAGATATCCGTATGCCGGTGATGGATGGGCTTCAGATGATCGAAGCCCTTCACGGCATGAGTCTTCCCATCCGGGCTGTGATACTCAGCGGGTATTCTGAATTCGATTATGCAAAGAAAGCCATTCATTTTGGTGTGGACGACTATCTGCTAAAGCCTCTGGCAGCAGAGGATATTGTGGATCTGCTGGAGCGCACCCAGAGAAAGATGGAGGCGGAAGAACAGAAAAATGCCGGCACTCCGGGACAGTGCATCAAGGAGTTGATTTATGGCGGTCCGCTGTCGGAGGAGGAAGACAGACGGGTGAGAACGATCTGCGGTTTTGGCGCTTTTGTTCATTTCCAGCTGTATTTAGGATATACAGGGGATGCACCCATCGGTTATGAGGAGGAGATCGGCGGAAAGTTTGACCAGATCAGGGCACTGCTGCCTTCCGTCCGGCTCCATGTATCGTGGGACAGGGGAAGGCGTCAGTTCCTGGGTCTGGCCGCCCTGCCGGAGGATGAGGACGTATCCTGCCTGCTCTGCCAGGCAGTGGAGCGGAAGATCGTGCGGCCTTATAAGCAAAGGGACGGCCGGGCGGTCTGGGCCATGGTTTCCATGAAAGGGTGGGAGTCTGTCCAAAAGGGAGCGCGGGATGCGGAACTTCTGATCAGGGAGGCCCTGCCTGTTACGGAGGGAGATCTGGTCACCAGGGAACGCATGGACGCGGTTGACTGGAAGGAGTTCCGTTTTCCTGCCGACCTTGGCGCCGATATGAAGAATGCCCTGTGCAGGGGAGATCTGGAAAATGCCCGGAAAACGGGGGAAATGTTCATGGAGTTTATGAAAGACGGACCTTACCGGGAGCAGGAAATACGGCAGGCATATCTGAAAGCCACTTACCTGCTTTTAGATACCGTCCGCGAGATAGACGGGGACACCTATGGGCAGCTGCAGAACGCAGACCTGCTGACCCGGTGTACGGAGGCAGTTACCCTGCGGGAACTGGAACAAAGCTATGGGGATGGACTTTCCCTTGTGTGCAGCCCCCATAGGGTAAAAGAGGACATCAGCAATTACACCATCAAACGCGCTATCAACTATATCAGGGAGCATTACCAGGAGGGAATTTCCCTGGAGGAGGTGGCCGGTAAGCTGGGAATCACTCCGGAATACCTGAGTACGCTGTTTAACCGGGAGATGGGGGAGAATTTTTCCACATTTTTAAGGAAATTCAGGATCAGCCATGCAAAGCGGCTTTTGAAAGGTACGGACATGAAGGTATATGAAATCGCGGAGACAGTAGGCTACACGGATCCCAAATACTTTGCAAGGGTGTTCAAAGATGAACTCGGCATATCCCCCGGGGATTACAGGCAGATGGACTAGGCGTGAAAGATACTCTGCAAAGGAGGGATGGCATGAAATGGAAAACAGAGAGCCGGACAAAAAGACGGCCGGCCGGGTGTTATACCCTGTTCTGTATCCTGTTCTCCCTGATCTGTCTGGGAGGCTGCGGTGTGCAGATTAGGGCGCCTGAACTGCCGGGGCAGGAAACAGGGCCGCGGGAAGTGGTGCTCTGGTCCTATTATGAGACAAAACAGCAGAAAGAAGGACTGGACCGTCTGGTGGAAGGCTTTAACAACAGCCAGGATGAATACATGGCCAGATGGGAATACCAGGGGCCTTCCTCGGAATTTAAAAAGCTTTTATCCATTGGAGTGGCGGAGGGAAAGCTGCCGGATGTGGTGTTGATCGATAACCCGGATATGCGCAAATACGTGGACCTGGGCATTTTTGAGGACATCACGCAGGCCGTGGAGGGGCGGTATGATCTGTCCCAGTTTTACCCGGAAGTCCTCTCCTCGGTGCAGTATGACGGCAGATACTATGGCATGCCTTTTTGCTGCAATAACGTGGGTCTTGTGTATAACAGGGAAATGTTCCGGGAAGCCGGTATGGAGCCGCCTGAGAACTGGGAAGAATTTCTGAAGGCTGCCAGGGCAATGACCACAGGGGAGAGGTACGGTTTTATCATGTCGGCAATTGTGGAGGAGCAGTCCTCTTTCCAGCTGGTACCCTGGATCTTGTCAACCGGGGAGGAGATGGATGATCTGGGAGGGGAGGGGACCGTAAAGGCCCTTGCGCTGCTGCGGGATATGGTGGAGGAGGGGATTATGCCCAAGGACTGTATCAACTGGTCCCAGGTGGATGTGGCCAGACAGTTTGCGGCAGGTAAATGCGCCATGATGGAGAACGGTCCCTGGGCCCTTCCTTTGGTGGAGGAGGCAGGCGTTGATTACGGAGTGGTCAAGCTTCCGGTAGACCAACAGAGTATTGTGGTAACCGGCGGGGAGAATTTTGGGGTCGTTAAGGGAAAGAACGTGGATGGGGTCATGGCGCTTATGTCCTATTATTATAAAGACGAAGTCATGCTCAGTCTCAATAAGCAAATGTATTCCCTGCCTCCTGTCAGGCATCTGGCGGAAAAATTCCAGGAAAAGAATCCGGTTTACCAGGTGTTTGTGGAACAGATGGACCACTGCATTACAAGGAGCGCCTACTCCTATTGGCCCAAGATCACAGGCGTGCTTTCCGAAGGCCTGTATGAGGTCATAACAGGGGGAATGACGCCGCAGGAGGCGGCAGAGCGGATCGGATCCAAGGTCCAGGGTAGAGAAAATTAAAGAGGGTGGATAATTTTAAACCTGTTTTTCCAGGGATTTAAAATATATCCACCCTCTTTAATATTTTCCCCTAACAAAACCCTCCCTCCCCTTTTATAATGAAAGCATTAAACAAGAGGGAGGTTTTTTAATGAAGAAGAGATTTGTCAGTACCTTATTATGTGCAGCAATGACTGCGGCAATGGTATCGGGATGCGGTTCGGGGAATACGTCAGGGGGAAGCACACAGGCGGCCGCCGCGGATACGGGCAGTAAAAAGGAGGTCGTTATCTGGGATTATTTTGAGACAGACGCCCAGAAGGAGATGATGACCAGCCTGCTGGACGGATTTAATTCTTCCCAGAATGAATATGTTGCAAGCCACGTTTATGTGCCCTTCTCCGATTATGAGAAGCAGCTCACCCTGGGGATCGCATCGGGAGAACTGCCGGATCTGGTCATCCTGGACGGCTGTTCCATGGCAAGCTTTATTTCACTGGGATTATTCGGTGACATATCGGACGCGGATATTAAGTGGGATGAATACATACAAGGCCCCATGGAATCCACCATGGCGGATGGCAGGCATTACGGCATTCCGTTTGCCACCAACTGTACGGCCCTGTTCTACAATAAAGATATGTTCGATGCAGCAGGGGTGGAGTATCCTGATGAGAATACCACATGGGAGCAGTTCCATGAGATGGCAAAGGCCCTGACCAAAGACGGAGTTACGGGTTTTGGAAATGCAGCCACCAATACGGACGAGGGTACGTTCCAGTGCCTGCAGTGGCTCTATACCGCAGGAGGCAGCTACACAGACATCAAGGGCGGAATCAAGGCCTATGACCTGATGCAGGAGATGATCACAGACGGTTCATGGACAAAGGAATGTGTAAACTGGACACAGTCTGACGTAAACAATAACTTTATTGCAGGCAATCTGGCCATGCAGCAGAACGGGCCCTGGCAGATCCCGGGAATCGCCAAGGATGCGCCGGATCTGAATTACGGCGTGACCGTCCTTCCCAAGATGGATGATGCCAGCGGTCAGGCCACCTCCATTCTGGGCGGCGAGAACATGGGCGTGGTTGCCAAGGATGATACGGCAGGCGCTGTTGCATTTTTAAAATATTATGACCAGACCCAGGTGATGGTGGACGCCATGAAGCAGTACGGCTCCTTCCCTCCAAAGACAGAAGCTGCCAAGGACGCTTACTGGACCGATGACCCCATCCAGGCGGAGTTTATCACCCAGCTGGAAACCTCTATCCCAAGAGGACCTTCCGCCTCATGGCCATCCTATTCCTCTGCGATCCAGAAAGGGTTCCAGGAAGTCCTGACCCTGTCAAAGACACCGGAACAGGTGGCTGAGGATACTCAGGAAGCAGTGGACGCAGTGAAATAAAAGCACAAATTCGGCGGAGGACAAAAGGGACCTGTCTCGTCCGCAGAGGTAAAAGGGATCTGCCCCCGGTCTCAGGAGCAAAGGGGACAGGTCCCCATCACAGGAGGAAAGAGGTAAGATGAAAGGAAATAGGAGAATGGATACCGCTGCTAAAATGGGCTTTCTGTTTGCGGCTCCGGCAGTGTTATATATGCTTATATTCATCGGCTATCCGATGATACAGAATATCATACTGAGTTTTAAAAATGTGGATGTGTATACATTCTCAGATGCAACCAAACAGAATTTCGTGGGGTTTCGGAACTACAGCGAATTGTTTACAGGAAAGAATTCCATCCTTTCCAAAGCGATTTTAAATACCCTGATCTTTACGGTCTGTTCAATCTTTTTCCAGTTTATGATCGGATTCGGCCTGGCCCTTCTGTTTAACAAGAAATTCCCCGGATGTTCCTTTTTCCGGGGAGTCACCATGATATCCTGGCTGCTGCCTGTGACGGTTGCCGGACTTTTGTTTAAGTTCATGTTTGCAAGCAGCGGCGGTATCATCAATCAGTTCCTCATGGGGCTGGGACTTGTGAAGCAGCCGCTGGACTGGCTCTTAAAACCCGGGCTTGCCATGGCCGCGGCTGTGGCAGCCAATATATGGATCGGTATTCCCTTTAATATGATGCTTCTCATCACCGGCCTGACCACCATTCCCGGCGATATATACGAGAGTGCCAGCCTGGACGGGGCAGGCAAGCTCCAGACTTTGTTCCTGATCACCATTCCCATGATAAAGCCGGCCATCATGTCCGTGCTCACCCTGGGATTTGTGTACACCTTTAAGGTCTTTGACCTGGTGTGGGTGATGACAAAGGGCGGACCTGTGAATTCCACGGAGCTGGTTTCCACCTATGCCTACCGTTTGTCCTTTGAGGAGTTTCAGTTCAGCCAGGGCGCTGCGGCCGCCAATGTCCTGTTTGTGATCCTGCTGGCAGTGGGATGTTTCTATATTAAGACGATCAGTGATGATGAGGTGATGTGATGAAAAAAGAGAGCAGGAGTAAACTTATTTCTTTTCTTGTGGGAGGCATTGTATTCCTGGTATTTATTTTCCCGCTGTACTGGATGATCGTTACGGCCCTGAAGACCCAGGTGGAGATCTTCTCCATCCCAACCCCTTTGTGGCCCGAGAATCTTACCTTTGAGGCCTTTGCCAAGCAGCTGTCCGCTTCCGGGGACACGCTGAGAGGATTTAAGAACAGCCTGATTATATCCTGCGGCGCGACTGCCATTGCCACGGTCCTGGCCATTCCGGCCGCATACGGCCTGGCGCGCTTCCGGTTTGGGGCCAGAAAAGGCCTGGTCCTGTTTTTCCTCATTACCCAGATGCTGCCTTCCACCCTGGTTCTCACATCCCTGTACATCATGTTCTCCAAAATGCGGCTGTTAAATACGTACTGGGCCCCCATCCTGGCGGACGCCACATTGGGGATCCCCTTCAGTATCATTATTTTGAGGACTTATTTTGTATCCATTCCCAAGGAACTGGATGAGGCGGCTAAGATTGATGGGTGCGGCCATGTGTCGGCATTTACAAAGATCATGCTCCCCATTGCCAAGCCCGGTATTGTGGTGGCAGCAGTGTTCTCCTTTGTATATGCATGGGGTGATCTGATTTACGGCATTACATTTATCACCAATCCCAATATGAGGCCCATTACCTCCAGCATCTATAATTATGTCCAGCAGTACCAGACACTGTGGAATTCCACCATGGCGTTTGGGATCATTGCCATCTCGCCGGTGGTGCTGATATTTATTTTCATGCAAAAGTATATTGTAAGCGGCCTGACCAATGGCGCGGTCAAGGCTTAGAGGAGAATGACAATGAGATTACATCCAGTGGATTTAAAAAAGATTCATATCAATGATGCGTTCTGGTCAAAGCATGTGTCACTGGTCAAGGAGGTGGTCATCCCCTACCAATGGGATGCCATCAATGACAGGATAAAGGATGCGGAGCCAAGCCACAGTCTGATGAATTTTAAGATCGCGGCAGGCCTGTGTGAAGGGGAATTTTACGGAGCCGTGTTCCAGGATACGGATGTGGCCAAATGGCTGGAGGCAGTGGGATTTTCCCTTGCGGCGCAAAAGGATGAAGCATTGGAACGCACGGCGGATGAGGTGATCGACATCATAGCAAAGGCCCAGTGTGAGGACGGCTACCTGAACACTTATTTTACCATCAAAGAGCCCGGGAAGCGCTGGAGCGACCTGTGCGAAGGCCATGAGCTCTATACGGCAGGCCATATGATGGAAGCGGCAGTGGCCTATTATCTGGGTACGGGGAAACAAAAGTTTCTGGAGGTGATGGTGCGTTTTGCGGATCTGATCTGTGACACCTTTGGAGCCCAGGAGGGAAAGATACACGGTTATCCGGGACACCAGGAGGTGGAGATCGGACTTATTAAGCTGTACCAGGTGACAGGGGAGCGCAGATATCTGGAACAGGCAAAATATTTTATCGATGCCCGGGGAGTGGGGGAGAACTATTTTCTGAAGGAATTAAACCGGCCTGGTTTTTCATACATTTTCCCGGAGTTTAAAGATTACGAACCTATTTATTCCCAGTCCCATCTGCCGGTGCGGGGGCAAAGGACAGCGGAGGGCCATGCGGTGCGGGCCATGTATATGTACAGCGCCATGGCGGACCTGGCGGAAGCCTGTGAGGATGAGACGCTGATGGAGGCCTGTTGCACCCTGTGGGACAATATGACCCAGAAGCGTATGTATATCACGGGCAGCATCGGATCCTCCGGCATCCTGGAGCGGTTTACAACAGACTATGACCTGCCCAATGACTGTAATTACTCTGAATCCTGTGCGTCCATTGGAATGGCCATGTTCGGTCAGCGGATGGGCAATATTACAGGGGAGGCAAAGTACTATGACGTGGTGGAACGGGCTCTGTATAATACGGTTCTGGCTGGGATCGCCCTGGACGGAAAAAGCTTTTTCTATGTGAATCCCCTGGAAGTGTGGCCGGATAACTGCATTCCACGCACGTCCAGGGAACATGTAAAGCCGGTGCGCCAGAAGTGGTTTGGTGTGGCCTGCTGCCCGCCCAACATTGCCAGGACACTGGCTTCCCTGGGACAGTACATCTATGGTGCGGACCAGAACAGCCTGTATGTGAATCTGTTTATTTCCAATCAGACAAGTGTGGATCTGGGCGGCCGGGAAATCTCTGTTCAGATGCAGACCCGGTTCCCCTGGGATATGTCCGTGGATATCGCCTGTGAAGGGGTACCGGCATCAGGGATCCGCCTGGCAGTCCGTATACCGGATTATGCCGGCAGCTTTACGGTCACCAAGGCGGGAACCCAACAGCCCCTTGCATTCAGCCGTGAAAAGGGGTATGCAGTGATCTCCCTGACAGAGGATGCCGGACTGCGCATCGAGATGGATGCCAAGGCACGGTTTGTACGCAGCAACCCGCTGGTGCGGGCTGACAGCGGAAAGGTGGCTCTGGTCAGAGGCCCCATTGTATACTGCCTGGAGGAGGTGGACAATGGTCCCAACCTGGCAGCTGTTTACGTGGATTCCGGTACTGAGATAAAGGAAGAGAAATGGGATCTGATGGGGGAAATAACAGGCCTGACACTGAGTGGAAAGAGGATATCGGCAAAAGGGTGGGGAGATGATGAACTGTACGGCCTGCACCCTGTTGTCTGGGAGGATGTGAAGCTGAAAGCCGTTCCCTATGCATACTGGAACAACAGGGGGACGGGGGAAATGATCGTTTGGGTCAAGGAACTGCTGAAGGCGTAAGGCTGTTAAAAGCCGGCACTTCTTTGATCCTGACAATCAGGAGGATGGCAGGATGGAGAGTGTGAAGATAGATGTATAACTGTTTCTTATATCCGGATATCCCGGATCATACAATCTCCGGGGCAGTCCTGTTATAACGGTACTGTCCCGGTGACATGCCGCATTTTTCTTTGAATAATTTTCCAAAATAGCTGGGACTGGTGAAACCGCAGGCAAAGCAGATATCCGATATCTTCCTGTCCGTACTGGTCAGCATGTGGGCGGCCTGGGAAAGCCTGTAATCGCACAGATACTCGGTGGGGGTTCTTCCAATGACCGTCTGAAAACAGCGGAAGCATTCGCTTCTGCTTACATTGGCCGCCTGGGCGATGGAGGAGACGGCGATATCATCCCCATAATGAGTGTGTATGTAGGATAGCATGAGGCGGATCCGCTGCTCCTGGATCTTCTTGGATTTGACCTTTGAAATATCTTTTACTTCTGCAAGCCGGCTAATCAGGTATCTCCATAGTCTGCAGATCAGTTCAATGCAATATAGTTCATAGGCAGGGGAATCTTCCTTTAGAAGGGAAAACTCCATGATGCTGTTTAACAGCAGCCTGTCTTTGTCATTTTCGCTCTTTAGAAATAATCCTGCCAGTGAGGATTTGATGACCGGCAGAATGTTTTTTTGGTAAGTATTTCCTGCGGGAAGAAGTTGAAAAAAACCAGGGGAAAGTACAAAGTTAAACAGGATCGTACCAGATTCTGTTTGTTTTATATTATGGATGGTCTTGGAGTTGATAAATAGTCCATCTCCCTGATCCAGTATGCGGTATTCCCCTGAGGCAGGGCTTTGGTCAATACGGCATTCGGCCTGTCCTTTTAATAAAATACCAAATTCAAACTCATCATGCCAATGATGGTTTACTTCTCCATTCAAATACTCATCAAAATGATCCATGTAAAAGGAAATGGGAAAGGCGCTGTCCTGATACTGGATCTTTTCCAATAGGTTTCGATCTGTAATTACTGTCTTTGGGTTCATGGCTATCTCCGGTAAAACTTATATAACAAATAGGTGGCTGTTAAAATTGGTATTATATTGATAGATATTGGCACATTTATCAGATGCAAATATCGGTTTATGATTCTATTATTATATAATGTGGTTGACAAAGCTGTCAATATGCAGTAACGGGAGGCCGTTCGTATTAAGACGGATCCAGTGGAAGGGATGGAAAAAGTAATAGTATGAGCAGAATGAAAAACATGACAGAAGGGTCACCGGCAAAGCTGATCCTTTCGTTTTCGCTTCCTCTGATGGCAGCGAATCTTGGGCAGCAGCTGTATATGATCGTGGACACAATGATTGTTGGAAAAGGAGTGGGAGTGGAGGCGCTGGCCTCCGTGGGAGCCACGGACTGGTCTTACTGGCTTGCTCTGTGGGTCATTCAGGCGATGACACAGGGGTTCGCAATTTCCATTTCCCAGCATTTCGGGGAAGGGAACCAGAGCCGGATCAAGAAAACCGTGGCCATGTCCATCTGGCTGTGCCTGGGGATCGGAGTTGTGCTGACAGTATCAGGCCTGGTTTTTGCCCGATTCCTGCTTCGTATATTACAGACTCCGGATCCTATTTTCCAGGGGGCCCTGTCTTATCTTATGATCCTATACGCCGGTATCCTGGTTGTTATGGCCTATAATATGGCGGCAGCGATCCTGCGTTCTTTGGGGGATGGAAAGACACCGCTGATTGCCATTGTCATTGCGGCCATCACCAATATCCTGCTGGATCTGCTATTTGTGCTGGTATTCCGGTGGGGCGTTGCGGGCGCTGCTTTTGCAACCGTATTGGCACAGCTTCTTGCCTTTATATACTGCCTTCTTGTTATGAGGAAAATAGATTTGCTGAAAATGGAGAGAAAGGACTGGAAGCCGGAAAGCAGCATAATAAAAAGGCAGTGCGGTCTGGGGATCCCCCTTGCGCTCCAGCATGTTCTGATCGCCATCGGAGGCATGATCCTGCAGTCTTCCATTAACCGGCACGGTTTTGTCTTTATAGCAGGATTTACGGCCACCAATAAAATCTACGGTCTGTTAGAAAGTTCCGCCATATCCCTGGGATATGCGGTCACCACCTATACGGCGCAAAATTACGGCGCAGGCCGGTATGACCGTATCCGAAACGGACTGAAAAGTTCTGTGCTCATCGCAGCGGCAATGTCCGTGTGTGTGTCCGCTGCAATGATTGCAGGTGGACGGGCTGTTCTGGGCCTGTTTATTGACAGCACAAGTTCCAGCGCAGCGGAAGTGTTGGAGATTTCATATCATTACCTGTTTATCATGAGCTGTCTCCTGTCTTCCTTATATTTGCTGTATGCCTTCCGCAATACGCTGCAGGGGTTGGGAAATACCGTGGCCCCCTTTTTGTCTGGAGTTATGGAGTTTTTTGCAAGGGTTTCAGTGGCTGTGTATTTTTCCCGCTTATGGGGAACAGAGGCAATCTTTTTTGCCGAGCCATGCGCATGGGCTGCAGCTACGCTGGTACTGGTCACGGTCTGTGTAAGGCAGGTCGGAAGGCTGAGAGAAGCTTAAGAGCCTTTTTTCTCATATAACGGGTTTGGAAGGAATACCGTGAATGTGGAGCCGTGGCCAGGCCGGCTTACCACCTCAATGGAACCGTTGCACAGTGTCAGGATTTTTTTAACCAGAGCCAGTCCGATCCCATTTCCCTCCATGCTCCTGTTGGGTTCTCCCTGATAGAATTTTTCAAATATATGGTCCTGGATCTCTTTGGTCATGCCGATCCCGGAGTCTTTAAAAACGATCTTGGTCAGGGAACCTGCATACTCCCCATGGATACAAATATGTCCGCCCATGGGGGTGAATTTCACTGCATTTGAAAACAGGTTTGACCAGATCTGGTACATCAGCTCCTCATTCCCATAATAATGCATTTTGGGCAGATCGATACTCATATCCAGGTTTTTGGGGGACCACAAAGGTTCCATGGAAAGCACGGCCTGGCGGATCTGCTCATCAAGGGAAAATATCTGCTTATCTGACACGATCTTTTGGTTTTCCAATTTAGATAATTTCAAAATGCTGCCGGTAAGGGAGGATAACCGTTTACTGCTCTCGGAAATACGGGACACATATATTGTCTGCTCCTCGGAAAGGGGGGATGTGATCAGCAGCGATGCATATCCCTCAATGGCGGCCAAGGGCGTCTTTATTTCGTGCGACACATTTTGTATGAAATCAGATTGGAGCAGCTCTATGGAATTTAACTGCTCCATCATTTTATTAAAATTAATGGATACGGACTGCATCTCAAAGAATTTGCTATTTGCGGGAAGCCGGATATGGAAGTTTCCGGCCACCACTTCATCCAGGGCATGGATCAGTTCATGTATGGGTTTGAAAAAATGCCTGGAAACAATGATGGTAAACAAAAGGGAAACAATGAACACAGCGATCACCATGCCGGCCAAGGGCAGCCAGGAAACAGGGGGGCCGGTTTGGACCAGCCCGGTCTGGATGGACAAAAATGTTAAGAATACCGTGATGGGAAGTCCGATGGCAAAGGGCAGGGAGACCGCTGCGATAAATGTGATCCACAATTTGAAGTTTTTCATTCGTTGATCACCGCCTTATAGCCTAGTCCCCGTACCGTGATGATCTCAAAATTGCCGTTGTCCTGAAAACGTTTCCGGAGCCGGTTGATATGGACATCAATGGTCTGGTCCTCGGTGTTGCTCTCCCTTCCCCATATCTCATCCATTAACTGGTTGCGGGTAAATATCTTGTCAGGATAAGACAGCAGTTTATAAAGCAGCATAAACTCTTTTTTAGGAGGCATGACGGACCGGTCTCCATAATTAACGGTCAGTGCATCATAGTTCAGTTCTGTCTGCTTTATGGTGAGTTTTCTGTCCGCTGCTATACCGGACCTGCGCAGCAGTGCTTTTATGCGGAGAAGCATTTCCTCTAAATTGACAGGTTTGGTCATATAATCATCCGTCCCCAGCTTAAAGCCTTTGCTTTTTGAAGAAAAGTCGTCCTTGGCTGTGATCATAAGGATCGGGAGCCTGGGATTGTTTTCACGCAAAAAGCTTACAAATTCATAGCCATCCATGATGGGCATCAGTATATCTGTTATGACCAGGTCAATATGTTCTTTTTCTATGACGGCACAGGCCTCAAGTCCGTTGCGGGCCTGGAAGGTCTGGTATCCGTCCTTTTCCAGAACAATGGAGTAAAGCTGGAGAAGGGATTCATCATCTTCCACAATCAATATTTTCAGCATAAACATCACATTTCACCTCCAAATTTAGTTTGTGTACTCTTGCAGTACACTTTTTCCATTATACACATCCATCTTAACTATCCATGAACTTTTCCATGATTTCCGTACAACCGGCAAAAAGTTATCTCTCGGGTCCGTGTGCCGGGAGATTAAAAGAGCACACATTAGACAAAAGGAGGAAATGTGAATATTTTGTGATTTCATCTTCCGTTCATCCTGGGTTGAACGAAAATTTATTTTGGTGTGCTATCATAAACCAAAACGTGCACTCCTGGAATCTCATCCCCAAAGATGGGTGCCGGGGAGATGCCGAGAGTACACAAAATATGAAAGGAAGGAAATATATGCCTAGATCAAACATTCAGGACCGGAGATGTTTGACACGATTCAGGAGGTATGCTACGGGTCACTTTTTATATCCCTGCAGCTCTTTTTTACAGGCAGGATGAAAAAGAAGGACATCATGGAGAAGTTCAGTCAAAAACTGTCATATCTGGAAAACAGCATGAGGCAGTTGGATATAAGTGATAAGTGAGGAGAGGACAATGAAGAAAAAGATTATAACAGGAGCAGTGGTTGTGGTGGTATTGTGTGCTGTTTTGATTCCCCGGTTATTGGGAAACAAGCAGTTTGCTCAGGCGGTGTCGCCGCCTGTCATGGAAGCGGAACAGCCCGTCATGGGGGATATCAGGCTGACCACCAGCCTGATCGGCAAGATTGAGCCGTCCGATGTGGTGTACATATATCCGAAGGCATCGGGAGATGTAACGGCTGTCAATGTAAAAGCAGGGGATATAGTGGCTCAGGGGCAGGTGATCTGTACCATTGATACCAAACAGGTGGAGACGGCAAAAAGCAGTATGGATTCCGCCGGGCTGTCCCTAAAACAGGCCCGGGAGGAGCTGGCCAGGCAGCAGATCTTATACAGCAGCGGAGGGATTTCTGATCAGGAATATGAACAGTACCGGGATAATGTTACCAGCGCTGAGATTTCATATAACCAGGCCAAGTACTCCTATGAAACACAGATGGAGTACAGCCAGATCACGGCGCCTATAGACGGACTGGTGGAGATCTGCGATATGGAGCCGTATGACACAGTTTCCCAGAGCAACCTGATCTGTGTTATTTCGGGAAGAGGCAGCAGGGTGGTATCCTTTTCAGCCACAGAGAGGATCCGTGGATACCTTCAGGAGGGGGATACCATACAGGTGGAAAAGGATGGCGGCTCCTACCAGGGGACCATCTATGAGATCAGCACCATGGCGGATGAAACAACAGGGCTTTACAAGGTCAAGGCCAGCATGGATGAGGACACCTTCCTTTCCACCGGTTCAGAGGTAAAGCTGTATGTGACTTCAGAAGAGACCACCAATGCAATGACCATACCGGTGGATGCTGTTTATTATGAAGATGGAGAACCCTATGTTTATGTATATACAGACGGAAAAGTACACAAAAGGGACATTGAAAGCGGTATATATGATTCCAATACCATGGAGGTGCGATCCGGCCTGACACTGGATGATCAAGTGGTGACGACCTGGAGCTCCGAGCTGTATGAAGGGGCGGAGGTTATCTTGAAAAATCAGGAGGAGGACGGACAATGAACGGATTAACAAAGTATGTCCTGCACCGGCCGGTCACAGCGGTCATGTGTATCCTCTGCCTGATCTTTTTCGGGTATTCTTCCGTAACCGGCACACCGCTGGAACTGAGTCCGGATATGGATATGCCCATGCTGATGGTCATGACGACCTACTCAGGAGCCAGCCCGGAGGATATTGATGAACTGGTGACAAAGGAAATTGAGGACCAGGTCAGCTCTTTAAGCGGTCTGAAATCCATTACCTCCAGCTCCAGCGAGGGAAGTTCCATGGTCATGCTGGAGTATGAATACGGAACAGATACGGACGAGGCATATGATGACCTGAAGAAAAAGATCGATCTGGTGTCCAGCCAGCTGCCGGATGGGGCCGATACCCCCACTATCATGGAGATGAGCATGGACTCCCAGCCGGATATTACCCTTTCCATTGATAACCCGGAAGAGGATAACCTGTACGCGTATGTGGAAGATGAGATCGTGCCGGAGTTTGAGAAGATCTCCGTGGTGGCGGATGTGAACCTGCGGGGAGGCGCAAAGGACTATGTGAAGGTGGAGCTGATCCCGGAAAAGGTGAGCCAGTATAAGATGACCATGTCGTCCATCGCCTCCGACATAAAGGCGGCCGATCTGTCCTATCCGGCAGGCGATACGCGGGTAGGAAGCCAGAAGCTGTCTGTGTCCACCCGTCTTACATATGATACGGTGGAACTGTTAAAGGAGATACCGCTGACCACCCAGGACGGAAGCGCTGTCTATCTGGAGGACGTGGCAAATGTGTATACCACCACGGAGGACAGTGACAGCATTGCAAGGTATGACGGTCAGGAGACTGTCTCTGTTTCCATCACAAAGCAGCAGAGCGCAACATCCGTGGGTCTGTCCGATGAGGTTAAGAAGGTCATTGAAACCCTGACCATGGAGAACGGGAGCCTGAACATCGTCACGGTCAGTGACTCGGCGGACTCCATTATGGAATCCCTGCTGTCCGTTGCTGAAACCCTGATTCTGGCTGTTGTGATATCCATGGCTGTCATATGGCTGTTCTTTGGAGACATAAAGGCATCCCTGATCGTAGGAAGCTCTATTCCGGTATCCATACTGGCAGCGCTGATCCTTATAAACCTCATGGGTTTCACATTGAACGTCATTACCATGAGCGCCCTGACCCTGGGGGTAGGCATGATGGTGGATAACTCCATCGTGGTCCTGGAGAGCTGTTTCAGGGCCACGGATAAAAAGCGGGGAGGGTTTGTGGAATACCTGGAGGATGCGCTGAAGGGGACCAATGTGGTTTGGGCTTCCATACTGGGGGGCACGGCCACCACCTGCGTAGTGTTCCTGCCGCTGGCATTTCTGGAGGGAATGACCGGTCAGATGTTTAAGCCCTTGGGGTTCACCATTGTTTTCTGTATGGTGGCCTCATTGGTGGCAGCCATCACGGTAGTACCTTTGTGTTATATGATGTATAAGCCCAGGGAACGTGAAAATGCTCCGCTTTCCAGACCAGTGATCCGCATGCAGGAGGGGTACCGGATCTTAATGAAAAAGCTTCTTCACAGGAAAAAAACAGTTCTGGGCGTATCTCTGGGGCTTCTGGCATTCTCGCTTTTAATCGCCACAAAGCTGGATATGGAGCTGATGGCTTCCGATGACCAGGGTGAGGTCAGCATATCGGTGGATACAAGGCCGGGGCTTATAACGGAGAAGGTGGATGCCATCCTGCAGGAGATTGAGCAGGTGATCGTACAAAACCCCAACCTGGAGTCCTACATGACTTCCTATGGCGGCAGTTCTCTTATGGGCGGCAGTTCAGCCAGCATAACGGCCTATCTCAAAGATGACAGGGATATGTCCACGTCAGAGGTGGCCAATCTGTGGAAGCAGGAGCTGTCGGAAATTAAAAACTGTGATATTACCGTGGATGTCAGTTCTTCCATGAGCATGATGTCCTCCTTTGGAGAGAGCTATGAAGTGATCCTAAAGAGCGCGGATTATGACGCAGTGAAAGAGGTGTCATCCAATATTGTCAGTGAGCTGATGGAACGGGATGACGTTACCAAGATCCATTCCGATATTGAGAATTCCTCCCCGGTGGTGGAAGTGAGGGTAGACGCATTAAAAGCCCAGTCCATGGGGCTGACAGCTTCGGCCATCGGCAGTACGGTAAGCAGCCTGATCGGCGGTGTGGAGGCAACGGAGATTGAAGTGGACGGTGAGGACATTGAGGTCAGGGTGGAATATGCGGATGATGAATATAAAACCATTGACCAGGTAAAAGGAATTGTACTGACTACATCCAACGGAGGTTCCGTGGCACTGACTGACCTGGCAGATGTAAAGTTTGTGGACAGTCCGGCCACCGTGTCAAGGGAGGATAAGCAGTACCTGGTCACCATCACAGGCGAATATACGGAACAGGCCGACAGGGACACGGAGAACCGGATAAAAAACCAGGTGGTCACCCCCAACCTGACCAGCACCGTGACCATTGGACTGAACTCCATGGACCAGTCCATGAATGAAGAGTTCTCAGCCCTGTTCGGAGCGATCGGCACAGCAGTATTCCTGATCTTCGTGGTGATGGCAGCCCAGTTTGAATCGCCCAAGTATTCATTTATGGTCATGACCACCATTCCATTCAGCCTGATCGGCGCATTTGGACTTTTGTATCTGACCAATTGTAAGATAAGCATGGTATCCCTGATCGGATTCCTGATGCTCATAGGTACGGTTGTCAACAACGGAATCCTGTTTGTGGATACGGCCAACCAATACCGCAGTGAGATGGATATGGACACGGCATTGATAGAGGCAGGCGCCACACGTATACGTCCTATTTTGATGACAACGTTGACAACCGTGCTGTCCATGATCCCGATGGCCATGGCTTTGGGAAATTCCGGAAGCATGACCCAGGGACTGGCGGTGGTGGATATCGGCGGCCTGACCGCGTCCACAATCCTGTGCCTCTTGATGCTGCCTGTTTATTATAAGATGATGAGTGGAAAAACAAAGCAGGAGAGTGAAACATGAAATGGTATAAAATGATGACCGCCGCCGCCCTGGCCGCCGCTTTGGGGCTTACAGGGCCCTGGCCTGCCTGGGCTGCAAGCCCGGAATTTGCCAGGACCGGGGAGGAGTGGGCAAAACTTAGAGATGACGTGATTGAGTATGGTGAACTGGCGGACTTGATCCATGAATATAACGCAACGGTACAGAATAACCAGTATGACTATCAGAAATTCAGGGAGGATTACGGGGATACCAATTCGGAGGTGGCGGATGCATACTATGACCTGGCCCAGGATTATTACAATGATATGTCCGGAGAGGATGATGCCAGTTCCAGAATGTCGGATCTGAACCTTCAGATACTGGGGGACAATATGATGGAACAGGCGGATGAAAGCCTGGAGGACAGTAAGATCTATCTTTTGACTTACGAGCAGGCTGAAAAGAACCTGGTGGTCACGGCCCAGTCAAAAATGATCTCCTATTATGAACAGCTTTTAAAACAGCAGCAGAAGGAGGCGTCCCTGGAGGAAGCAAAGCAGGATTACAGCCTTGCCCAGGTAAAATACGCCGCAGGCACCATAACCCAGGTGGAGGTTCTGAGCGCACAGGAAGCCGTACAGTCCGCTGAAGATGAGCTTAAACAGCTGGGTTCGGAGATACGGAACACAAAAGAGACTCTGCTTGTGCTGCTGGGATGGAACTATAATGACAGCCCCGTCATAGGGGAATTGCCGGAACTGGATATGAGCAGGATAGACAGCATGGACCCGGAGAAGGATCTTAACCAGGCGCTTGAAAACAACTACACATTAAAGATCAACAGACGGAAGCTTGAGAATGCCAAGAGCCAGACCACATCCGACAGCCTTAAGACTGCCATTGCCAATAATGAGAAGCAGATAGGCGCGTCCCTGTCCAGTGCTTATAAATCAGTATTGTCCGCCAGGATCACATACCAGCAGGCGCTTACACAGGCACAGCTGGAGGAAACCAATACACAGATAGCGGCCGGCAAGCTTCAGGCAGGTATGATGACCCGGCTGGAATATGAAAAACAGGTGCACGCCAGGGACAACAGCCAGATTACCTCAAAAACAGCTGCATTGAGCCTGATGACAGCCATGGAGAATTACCAGTGGGAGGTCAATGGTCTGGCGGCGGCAGAGTAGCAGGAGGTGAGGCGGTTGATCAAAAAGAGGAAATGGGCGATGTATCTGATACTGCTGGGAATTACTGCTGTTTCCTCCTTCTGCCATGCCGGGACAGCATGGGCGGACATGGAAGAGGCTCAGGAGGAAGTACAGCAGGAGGCACAGAAAAATAAACAGGGCCCAGGTGATGAGGGGGAGGTTCAGGAATATCTGGGAGAGGAACAAAATGAAAAACTGAAGGATCAAGTGCTGGAGTACTCGGAAATCCAGGATATGATCAGAAACTATAACCCTTCTGTCCAGGAGGCGGTATCCGCCTATAACAGGACACTGGAGCAGTACGCAGACGGATGGGCAGAAATGAAGTTCGGCAAAAACAGTGTGGCCACAGATAAGAAAAATGCAAAAGACAGCGGGGACGCGCAGCAATATTCCTACTATGCAGCGGAAGAGGCCATCTATCAGTCCGCGGCTAAATCCTACCAAAAAATGTACGATAGTATGCAGTCTGCTTCCAGTACCAGCAGCCAGCGAAAAATCGAACGGCAGATGACCGTGGCAACCCAATCCCTTGTGATCTCTTATGAAACCATGAGGCTTGAAAGAGATACCCTTGAAAAGGAAAGGGAACTTTATCAGAAACAGTATGAGCTTGCGGTTGTGAGGGAACAGGCGGGAATGGGAACGCAGGCGGACGTATTAAAGGCATTGAACCAGGTACAGTCCGCAGAGGCGTCCATTGCTTCCACGGATGAAAGCATGGCAGGTCTCTATGACTCTATCTGTCTCTCGGTGGGAAGGGATACAAACGGAGGGATGGTGATCGCGGAAATTCCCGCAGCCGATACGAAGCGGGCAGATGGGATCAAGCTGGAAGAAGATACAAGAAAGGCCATTGGAAATAATGATACACTGATGAGTGACAGGCATTCCCTGCAGGCGACATCCACCTCCAGTTCAAATTATAAGCTGCGTACCATGGAGGAGGGAGAACAGAAGCTGGCCAGCAAGATGAAGAGTCTGTATGATTCGGTGCAGCAGAAAAAGAAAGCCCTGGAAACTGCTGCAACAGGATATGAGAAGGCAGGCAGGGAAAAACAGAATGCGGATACGAAGTACAGTATTGGAATGCTGAGCCAGGATGAATATTTAAGGGAGCAGATGAATTATATCCAAAGAACAGCGGAATACAGATCCGCGGATCTGGCATTTACCCAGGCCATGGATGCATATGACTGGGCCGTATTGGGAATCGCGGACATTGAAGCATAGAGGAGGGGGAACTGCTGACAAGGAGCGGATCAGTGAGGGGATGGGGAGATTTTCGGCACATAAAAAGAGCGGATCAGCGAAGAAGGAGGATTGGCTAAAAAAACACAAGATACCGAAAGGATATTGTGATATAATGTAAAATGCCGAATAGAGAAAAAGGGGTATTATGAAGTATATGAAGAACGGATATAACAAAACAGTGTATGCCTGCTTTACCGGATATGTGGTACAGGCGATTGTAAATAATTTTGCACCTTTGCTGTTCCTGACCTTTCAGGGCAGTTATGGGATTCCCTTGAGTAAGATCACCATGCTGGTCACCATTAACTTTATCCTCCAGCTGCTGGTGGACCTGGTTTCCATTGGGTTTGTGGACAGGATCGGCTACCGGGCGTCCATGATGCTTGCCCATATCTTTGTGGCGGCAGGACTGGTATCCCTGACCGTTCTGCCGGAGGTGTTTGAGGACCCTTTTGCGGGTCTGCTGATCGCGGTCATGGTATATGCGGTGGGCGGCGGGCTCCTTGAGGTCCTGGTAAGCCCTGTGATGGAAGCCTGCCCCACGGACAATAAGGAAAAGGCCATGAGTCTGCTCCATTCTTTTTACTGCTGGGGCCATGTGGGTGTGGTTTTGTGTTCCACCATATATTTCAGGATTTTCGGCATTGGCAGCTGGAAAGCAATGGCCCTTATATGGGCGGTGATTCCCCTTTTAAATACATTTGTATTTGCAAAGGTACCCATTGCGCCCCTTACACCGGAAAATGAGACAGGGCTTACCATCAAGGCGCTTTTCTCCAAAAGGATCTTCTGGATCCTGATGCTGATGATGGTCTGCGCGGGAGCGTGCGAACAGTCTGTAAGCCAGTGGGCTTCCACGTTTGCCGAAAAGGGACTGGGTGTGAGCAAGACTGTGGGGGATCTGGCAGGTCCCATGGCATTTGCTGTTCTCATGGGAACCTCCAGGGCCTTTTACGGCAGGTTCGGCCACAAGATCAATTTGGAACGGTTCATGATCTACAGCGGCATTCTGTGCATCCTGTCCTATCTGTGCATTTCCCTGCTTCAGGTCCCTGTCCTTGGTCTGGCGGGGTGTGCCCTGTGCGGCTTGTCCGTGGGGATCCTGTGGCCGGCCACCTTCAGCATGGCCGCGGCCTCAGTGAAACGGGGAGGCACTGCAATGTTTGCCTTTTTAGCATTGGCCGGGGATCTGGGATGTTCCGGGGGCCCCACACTGGTGGGGGTGGTGTCCGGCTATTTTGGAGATGATCTGAGAAAGGGGATCCTGGCAGCGGTGGTGTTCCCGGTCCTGCTGCTGTTGGGGATCATGGGCAGCAGGAAATCAAAAACAGGCCTAACAGTATAGGGCCTGTTTTTGTCTGAACAAGATTATAGTCAGGATAGCAGCTCTTCATAATCAGCCTGGGGCATGGGGCGGTGGAAATAAAAGCCCTGTGCGAACCGGCATCCCATTGCCTGAAGCAGTTGGGACTGGGTGCGGTTCTCCACGCCCTCGCAGATGACCGTCATTCCCAGTTCACCTGCCATCTGGATCAGGTTTCGCAGCACAATCTGTTCCCGGATCCCGGCAACCCCGTGGCACACAAAGCTTCGGTCCAGCTTGAGGATATCTGCGGTCAGCTGCTGGAGCTGTCCCAGGGAAGAATAGCCGGAGCCAAAGTCATCAATGGAAATCAGGAATCCCAGTTCCTTCAGCCGGGGAAGCATGGAGACAATGGTATCGGAATCTTCAAGAAGAGCGCTCTCCGTGATCTCGATCTCCAGAAGATTTTTAGGGATCCCATAGAGGTCGGCAATGCGGCAGACCTGTTCCGGAAAGTCCGGTTCTATAAAGTGCAGCCTTGAGAAATTACAGGAAACAGGCAACAGCCGGATCCCTTGCTGCTTCCATGACTGAATGGTGCGGCAGACTGTCTCAAACAGCCAGAAGTCCACTTTTTTTACCATACCGTTTTTTTCAAACAGAGGGATAAAGGTTCCCGGCATGAGAAATCCCTTTTCCGGATGGTTCCACCGGATCAGCGCCTCGCTGCCGATCACCTGTGCGTCCCTTATGGATACCTTGGGCTGGTAATACACCTCGAATTCATTGCAGGAAAGGGCCTGATCCAGGCTGCTTTCCAGCTGTCCGGCCACAACGGCCGCCCTGCGCATCTGCTCATCATACAGCACGGCAAAACTTCCCGGTGTGTTTTTGGCATGGCGCCTTGCATAGTTTGCCAAATCCATCATCTGATGGATGTCCGGATCTTCGGCCTGGCCGGTAAGGTAAACCCCAAAGACAACATGGATCCGGTTGGGAATTTCTGTTTCTTCCTTTCTCCACTGGTCCAGTTTGTCAACGCAGGCGGTCAGGCGTAAAGTGAGCTGTTCCCAGGATTGGTACTGCAGTAACAGTACAAAATTGTCCGCGGATATACGCCCGCAGCACTCCTTGGGGCCTAAGGCCTCAGACAGGACCCTGGCGCAGGTAAGCAGCACCTTATCTCCCATGGCAAATCCAAAGGTATCATTGATAAGCTTGAATTGACGGATATCTCCGTAAAGCAGTGCAAGACCGTGCTGTTTTTTGTTTGATGTCAGGGCGGACCATTTGCCATAAAAGCCGTTCATGCTGTCCAGGCCGGTCAGCTCATCCTTGTACAGCAATTCCTGGATCCTGCGGTTGCTGCGCAGGGCGTTTCTGAGATTATAACTCACCAGGAGAATGATGATGCCAAGTATCAGGGACACTCCGCCCATCACAGGCCAGGTGTGCTGCTCCACAAATTCAGCCAGGCTTATATCCTTTGCGTCCGCGGAATTTTTGATCATAAATGCATCGACCTGTTCCGCGGGCAGGTATTGGATGCATTTGTTTAAGATGGAATACAGGCGGGGATCCGCGTTGGAGGAGACGCCGATACACAGTTTGTTGGTATACCGGCTCAGCGTGGTCTCGTTCATATCATTGTAATATATATCATCCAGGAAGGATCCGGCCGCCTGGGTGTTAAGGTAAGCTGCGTCCGCCTTACCCTGATGCACTGCATCCAGACATTCCCGTATGGATGAAAAGTAGTGGATCACACTATTGGGAAAATCCTTTGCTACTTCTTCGGAGAGTTGATATCCCTTTGGAAGGGCCAGGACCTCCTGAACTGCGGAATTGTTCCGTGTGATGAGGGAGGTGGGAGAGCTGAGGTAATAAAGGGTGGAGTTGATGTGGTTCCTTCCGTCCCAGAGGTAATCCCCATCGGACACACACAGGGCATCCACCTTTCCCTGGGACAGAAGCTCCAATGCCTCCGACTGGGGATGCGCCTCATAAACAAAGAAAAGTTCGCTGTTGCTCTCAATAAAATGGAAAATGTCGGAAACCACACCCCTGAACTCGCCGGAATTTTTATCCTGATAGGACAGGGGGGCAAATCCGGGATCGTATGATACGACCACAGGACCGGCCTGCGCCATGTACTGTCTCTCATCCCTGGTAAACACAGGCTTTTGGTTGGTGCTGGGGGAAAGGTATTTGTCATAGAGATCCGTACTGTAACCGGGATTGTTTAACAGGATGCTGTTCATGGCCCTGTTCAGGTCATCCAGCAGTCCGGGATTTTTCTTTGTCACAGCAAAATACAGGGGACTGGGGGAAAACTGGGCAACGCTGCGGTAGGAACTGTTCTTGCCAAGATGGGTGATCGCCACACCGTCCAGGACACCCTGATCCAGGGCGGACAATAGCTCGCCTGTCTCCTCATAATCAATGATATCCAGGGTGATCTGATGTTCCTCGCAGAATTCCCTGAAACGGACGCCATCGATCCCTCCCTTGATGATCCCTACTTTCATGCCTTCAAACGCTTTAAAGTCCTCGTAGTCATAGCGCTCATCATCCATGCGCACATTCAGGGTAGTATAGATGCTGCACATGGGCTGGGTTACAAACAGGATCTCATTTAACCGTTCTTCTGAAAAATAGACGGAAGGAAGGAGATCGATCTCCCCGTCCACAAGCATATGATATGCCGCATTCCAGCTCCCGGCATCCACGATTTCAAACCTGAGTCCGGACTGCTTGGCGATTTCCTGGAGGAATTCTATGTTGTAGCCGACATACTCCCCCTGCTGGTTCAGTGACATGTAATCCCCGTCTTCATAATAGCCCACTTGTATGGTCTGGGTTTCATGGGTTTGGATTTCAGCGGTTTGGGGTTCAGCGGTTTGGGCAAAGACAGCGTCAGGCGTCAGAAGGCACAATGACAGGAGCATGATGATCTGAACTAGGATTCGATGGGCAATACGGCGCATGGGGACTTCACCTTCTTCCAATATGATAAGTCAAAAATCTTCCATAATTATATCAGAGTTTCCTTTAAATAACAATCTGATGGTTAAAACCACAGCTTTAAAATGTTTCTTAGAATCCATGCTGCAGGAATCCCCGAAGCATTTGTGGGTATACTACCCTCAGTGGACAAGGGTATTCCAAACGGCTGTTACAGGGAGGCAGATGCAATGGCAGAAAAGCAGATAAACAGGGAAGATTTCAGAACGGCTGGGTCTATATGGAGTGATTGTGCAGACCGTCCGGCTTTTCAAGGTCTGAAGACGGATCTAAAGACAGACGTGCTTGTGATCGGAGGAGGCATGGCCGGACTTTTATGCGCTTATATGCTGGACCGGGCGGGAGTGGACTATGTGCTGGTTGAGGCAGATACCATCGGAAGCGGGATCACAGAGAACACCACTGCCAAGATCACATCCCAGCACGGCCTGATCTATCACAAGCTGGTAAAGGAATTCGGCATGGAAAAGGCGGCAATGTACCTTCACGCCAATGAGGATGCCCTGAGCAGATATAAGGACCTGTGCAGGGGAATAGACTGTGATCTTGAAGAAAGGGACGCCTTTGTATATTCCCTGAAAGACACGCGGGAGATGGAAGATGAACTGGATACCCTGGGAAAACTTCACTTTCCATCGGAGTTTGTAAAGCATCCGCCCCTTCCCTTCCCGGTGGCCGGGGCCGTGCGGTTTGCGGATCAGGCCCAGTTCAACCCCATAAAATTCATCCGAGGGATTGCCGGCGGCTTAAACATTTATGAACACACAAGGGTAAGGGAACTGGCAGAGGGAAAGGCGATGACTGACGCGGGGACTGTTACAGCGGATCATATGATCGTTGCCACCCATTTTCCTTTTATCAATAAGCATGGGAGTTATTTCCTGAAAATGTACCAGCACCGTTCCTATGTGATCGCCCTGGAACATGGGCCGGATCTGAAGGGCATGTATGTGGATGCGGCGCCTGCAGGGCTGTCCCTGCGCAACTATAAGGATCTGCTGCTGGTCGGCGGAGGCGGACACCGAACGGGGAAGACGGGAGGGAACTGGGAGGAACTCAGACGGTTTGCATCCGATCATTATCCGGATGTCCGGGAATGCTGCCGGTGGGCCGCCCAGGACTGTATGACCCTTGACCATGTCCCTTATATCGGCCGGTATTCCAGACGCACCCGCGGCCTGTTGGTGGCAGCCGGATTTAACAAATGGGGGATGACGTCCTCCATGGTTTCCGCCATGGTGCTTACGGATATGGTCATGGGAAAGAAGAATCCTTATGAAGCGGTATTTTCCCCGTCCAGGACCATGCTCAGGCCGCAGCTGGCAGCCAACGGGCTGGAGGCGGCAAAGAATCTCTTAACCCTGTCAACTCCCCGCTGTCCCCATATGGGATGCGCGCTGAAATGGAATCAAGCTGAGCATTCCTGGGACTGTCCATGTCATGGCTCGCGCTTTGACGGAAAAGGGCATCTGACGGACAATCCGGCCACAGGGGACTTAAAATCAGGGAAAGGACATGTATAAGGAGATGTACAGGAGCTGAAGCGTACCGGGATCCTGAAATCCCCCCTGCTAAAAAGGATATGCTGGGAACAGCTGCTTTAACGCATAAATAAACAGGACGGCGCCGGTATCAGTCAGTGATTGATACCGGCGCCGCTTTGTCTGTATTCCATGGACTTAATTGTCGATCTGTGGTAGAATGGTATTCATGTGAGTGGTAAGAAATTACATAATTTATGGTACGGAGGACAGTATTATGCAAAAGCGAATCGTAACCATGCTTTTGGCTGCAGCGCTGCTTGTCTCCGGTGTCCTCTCCATCCTGTCCATCCATGGACTACAGGGGAATGCGCGGATCATCAATTATACCGGCGTAGTGAGGGGGGCGACCCAGAGACTGATCAAACAGGAAATGAACGGACAGCATAATGATGCCCTCATTGCCAGATTGGATGGGATTTTAAACGAACTGGCCACCGGCCAGGGAGATAACGGCCTCCTGCGTTTGGAGAACGATGCATTTCAGGAACTGATCGCCCAGATGCAGGATCAGTGGGAAGAGATCAAGGATGAGATCCGTCAGGTCCGGCAGGGGACAGACAAGACAGAACTTTACAGGCTCAGTGAAGCGTATTTTGAGCTGGCCGACCGCACGGTTTCTGCAGCGGAGGAGTATTCAGAGCAGCAGGTGGAGCGGGCGGAACAGGGATTTTTTATTCTGGGGGCGGCGGTTATCATCCTGACCCTTTTTCTGGTATGGTATGGCCGTATTCAGAAACAGCGCCAGAAGGCATTGACGGATGCGGAGGATGCCAACCGGATCAGGAGCGAACATCTGGACCGCATGTCCGAGGACCTGCGTGCGCCAATGGATGCCATTTCGGAACTTCTGTATGTCAGTGATGTGGAGAGCAATGACCTTCTCTTCCTGAACGAGGCCGGACGGAAAACATTTGGGGTAACGGACCTGAGGGGACAGAAGTGTTATAAGGTCCTTCAGGGCCTGGACCATCCCTGTGAATTCTGCACCACTTCATTTTTGGTGCCTGGAGAGAATTATACCTGGGAATTTACAAATCCCATTACAAAGAGGCATTATCTGCTGAAGGACCGGCTGCTGCAGTGGGACGGCCGCCCTGCAAGGATAGAGATCGCTTTTGATATCACGGAAGCGGAAGCGGAAAAGCAGGCGCTTAAGAACACCCTGGACACGGAACAGATGGTCATGGAGTGTGTGCGTATCATGTACAGGCAGCCTGACATGGCGCTGTCCGCCCCCATGGTGCTGGAACACCTGGGATGCTTTCTCTCGGCAGACCGTTCCTATCTGGCCATGCTGCGAGACGGTCTGCTGTATAATGATTTTGAATGGTGCAAAGACGGGATTGACTCCCAGAAAGAAAACCTGCAGGGTGTCCCACTGTCCTCCGTTGAACGCTGGGTGCCCATATTCAACAGCCAGAAGTGTGTCATACTTGAGAACATAGAAGATATAAAGGAAAGCTATCCCCAGGAATATGAACTGCTGAGTTCCCAGGGTATCCGCAGCCTGGTGGCCGCGCCCATGGAACAGAACGGGAATTTCAGAGGACTTTTGGGAGTGGACAACCCGCCGCCGGAGCGGATACGGAGCATCGGGTCCCTGCTGCAGACCCTGTGTTATTTCCTTATGCTGGCCTACCAGCGTACGGAAAGCGAACAGCAGCTTTCCCATATGAGCTATTATGATATGCTTACCTCCTTTTACAACCGCAACCGGTATATTGAGGACTCCGCTGCATTATCCGGCCGCTCGGGGCCAATGGGGATTGTGTACCTGGATGTGAACGGCCTTAAGGATATCAATGATGAGCACGGCCATGCCTATGGGGATAAGGTGCTGGTGGAATGCACCTGTCAGATGAGGGAGGTATTCAGGGATTCCAATTATTACAGGATCGGCGGGGATGAGTTTGTCATCATCTGCCCGGGGATCGACCAGGAAACCTTTGACATGAGGGTGGCGGATTTGCGCCATCATTTCAGGCTGAACCCCTTGTGCAAGGCTGCCATTGGGGCGCAGTGGGATCAGGAGTACGCTAACCTCCAGCAGGTCATTGCAAAGGCTGATGCAAAGATGTATGAGGATAAGAAGGATTTCTACCGCAGGAATCCCTCCTCCCACCGATACCGCCACCATAATGACCAGGTGCTCCATCTGTCTGATCCAAAGGTGCTGCAGGAAGAGATCTGTCAGGAGCGTTTTGTGGTATATCTTCAGCCTCAGATATCCTCATCTGACTGCTGTGCCGTGGGGGCGGAGGCCCTGATCCGCTACCAGCCTTATTCAGGATCCCTGATCCTGCCCGGCAATTTCCTTCCTCTGCTGGAGGAGAGCCAGACCATAAGCCAGATTGATTTTTATGTATTTGAGTATGCCTGTTCCCAGCTTAAGGAGTGGGCAAGACAGGGAAAGCAGGCCCTCCCCGTGTCGGTGAACTTTTCCAGAAGCTCCTTGTCCCAGCACGATTTTGTAGACCGCTTAAACAGGCTGTGCCGGCAGTACGGCGTGGATAAACGGTATCTGGAAATTGAACTGACAGAGACGGCCCGTGAAGGGGATGGCGTGGATCTGAAAGCCCTGATCCGCAGTCTCAGGGAAGAAGGATTTATCGTTGCCATTGATGATTTTGGGACGGAGTACGCCAACCTGGCCCTGCTGTCCACGGTTGAGTTTGACGTGCTTAAGCTGGACAAAAGCCTGGTGGATGACGTGGCCCTTAGTTCCAGGGCCCGTTCCGTGGTGGAGAATATAGTGAGTATCTGCAAAGGGATGCAGATCAAGGTGGTGGCGGAAGGGATCGAGACAGAGGAACAGCTGGAAGCGCTGCGCTCCTGCGGAGTGGAACTGGTGCAGGGATATCTGTTCAGCAAACCCATCCCCACCAGTGAGTATGAAGAAAAATATTTAAAATCATAAGAGGGGAATAATGATATGCCAGCCTTGAATTTATTGATCAAACCATCATCAGGCATGTGTAATTTAAACTGCACCTACTGTTTTTACCACGACCTGATGAGCAAGCGGGAGATCCCGTCCTATGGATTCATGTCCGGGGAGATACGGGAAACCCTGATAAAGAAGGCGCTTGACTATGCTGCAGGCCAGTGCTCCTTTGGATTCCAGGGGGGAGAACCCACCATGATCGGACTGGAGTTCTACAAGGAGTTCGTGGAGCTGGTAAAACAGTATAACCATAAGAACCTGGATGTGAGTTTTTACATACAGACCAACGGATACCAGCTGTCTCAGGAATGGGTAAAGTTCCTGGCAAAGCATCATTTCCTTACAGGGATATCCCTGGACGGCACCATACACACCCATAACCGTTACAGAAAGAACTATGACGGGAAGGATTCATTTGCCCAGGTCATGGAGACGATTGAGCTGTTTGACCGCTACAAGGCAGAGTATAATATTTTGACCGTTGTAAATCAGGCCACTGCCATGAGCGTGAGGAAAATCTATCAGTTTTACCGTAAAAATGATTTCCGTTACCTCCAGTTCATTCCCTGTCTGGATCCGATCGGGAAGGAGAAGGGAAACGAGGAATACTCCCTGCTGCCGGAGGCATATGGGAAGTTTCTGTGTGAACTGTTTGATCTGTGGTATGATGACTATCTTCATGGAAGGATTGTTTCCATCCGCACCTTTGACAATTATCTGGGGATCCTTCGGGGATATCCGCCTGAAGCGTGCGACATGCGGGGGCAGTGCAGTGTCCAGCATGTGGTGGAAGCGGACGGAAGTGTGTATCCATGTGATTTCTATGTATTGGACCAATGGAGGCTGGGAAATGTTATGGAGGATGATTTCGCTGACTACCGTGCCAGGGAAAAGGCCAGGGAATTTATAGAAAGTTCACATAACATAGATGAGGAGTGCCAAAACTGCCGCTATTTCCCGCTGTGCCGCGGCGGATGCCGCAGGGTGCGGGAGGAGAGTGCATCGGGCAGGAACTATTTCTGCCGGTCTTACAAGATGT
This sequence comes from Enterocloster citroniae, assembly GCF_040545455.1. Lineage (NCBI taxonomy): Bacteria > Bacillati > Bacillota > Clostridia > Lachnospirales > Lachnospiraceae > Enterocloster > Enterocloster citroniae. The sequence goes on from NZ_JBEPLZ010000003.1 coordinate 125,477, forward strand.
TCTTTGATTATGCCCTTGACCGGATGGGAAGGATGAGATAAGGCGCTGTGGCCTGTGTGGTAAATAATATCGGTTCAAATATATAGCGCTTGACAGATGTATCAGGAGACATTCATAATAGGGCCTTTAGGGGCCCTTTTTCAGTTCTATCTTATCCGCCTGATAAAGCATTGGACGGTCTTTAAGAAAATGTTAAGTATTTTATTTTTTATAGTACTTGACATTGCATAGTAGTATGTATAATATAGTATCTAAAGGAGGACGGCCATGAATCCACAATTTAAAAAAGGGGTCCTTGAGTTGGTTGTGCTGGAATCTGTCAGGAAAAAGGACATGTATGGATATGAACTGGTGGAGGAGGTATCAAAGGTGATTGATGTAAATGAAGGAACCATTTACCCGCTGTTAAAGCGCCTTACCAATGAGAGGTATTTTGAGACCTATCTGAGGGAATCCACGGAAGGCCCCCCCAGAAAATATTACCATATAACAGCAGCCGGTGTGCTGTACCGTGACCGGCTGGAGCAGGAGTGGAATGAATTTCAGGAAAAGGTATGTGTATTTTTAAAGGAGCAGAAGGATGAATAAAAAAGAATTTTTAGAGGAACTGGGAGGATACCTTGCCATCCTGGATGAGAAGGAGCAGCAGGATATCCTGGAAGAATATTCGCAGCACATTGATATGAAGATTGAGAATGGACTAAGTGAGGAGGACGCTATCCGCGATTTCGGCCATATAGGGGAGCTGGCAGGGGAGATACTGGAGGCGTACCATGTTAATCCGGAATATAAGGGAGCCGGGGCATTAAAAGTAAAAAAGGGTACAAAGGCTGCCGCGAAAAAGGGAAAACAGCTGCTGTATACAGTGTCCGGCTTTTTCCGGAAAGGACGGGAGGCCGCCGGGCGGTTCCTGGCCCTTTGTTGGGGAAAGACAAAGAAAGGGATCGTCAGGGCCAAGGCGGCTCTGTCCAGGCCATGGAAGGGGGAGCGCCCTGCTCATGCCGGGAGATGGAGCAGGACCGGATCCGGGATCCGGACGCTGCTGCCCATGTCCAAACGAAAAGCAGGTTCCATATTCAGTGAGGGACAGGCGGCACCAGGCGGAGAAGATGGGATACCTGACAGTGCAGGATCAGTATACGGCGGTGTAATGCCTGGTGCGGTGAATACTGTATCCGGGACGAGGGCCGGGAGGACTTCCTGTCTTTCCGGTTTTAAAAAGTGGCCGGGAAAGATATGCCGCTCCATAGGAGCCTTGATGGGATACTGTCTCCGCCTGGTCCTGTTTACGGTCCTGTGGGGTATCCGGTGGTGCTGGAACTGCTGCATGATCTTCCTGGCCCTGATCAGTGCTGTTTTCACACTGGCCTTTTTGTTCCTGTTTGGAGTTGCAGCGGTCTGGCTGTCCCAGGGATTTCCGTTCATGGGCACAAGCCTGATGAGCTTAGGCCTTATCCTCTGCGGCGTATCCTTTACATACCTGTGCGTCAGCTTTCTGCGTCTGCATAAAAAGGGAAAGGAAGCAAGTGGGCGGAAAACAGATGACCGGGATACGGATGACCAGAAGGAAGAAACACAACTGAAGGAGGTACGGCATGCGTAAGTTACAAATGATTATGATCGGGGTTTTCTGCACAGGTGTTTTTCTGAGCGGGGCAGGGACCGGACTTGCCTTTTCTGAGGTATCTTCTTTTGCCTATATGGGAGAGAAGGATGCAGGAACCGTGGACATGCAAACGGAAGAATTTGAGTGTGCCTTTGAACCCCGGGAGGAGAAGTTGGCGGTTTATAATCACTATGGATCTCATTCCGGGCAGGAAGAACTGGTGGAGTCACCGGATGTACCGGAAAACACCATCCGTTTCCAGGTTACCTATAATGCGGCAGCTGTAAAGCCGTTTCTCGATTATGCGGAAAATGAATCGTCCGGTATCTATTATTCATACATAGGAGACAGTTCCGATGATTTTAAAATATTTATGGAATGCAAGGATCAGATACTGGCAGATCTAAAGGACAGAAAGATCAGCACTTACCGCACACAGACCATCAAAGAGATCAAGATCCTGGTTAATCCGTCCTCAGTGGATTACATCCGTTTTGTGAGATGATATGGGCCGGTTTTCCAGTTACAAATAATGAAGCACCCGGGAAACTTTCACAAGAGCTTCCCGGGTGGAGTTAGAACATAAGATGGCTGAGCGTTCAGGGGTCTTTAAAATGCCATTGACTCAAGCCAGAAATTGGAGCCGGAGCCGGCCAGGGTAACGGTGTAAGAATTATTCTGAAGGAAATTCATCCAGGTATCCACAAGGGGTGTACGCAGGTTGGAACTTCGGTAAACCGTGATGCGGTAGCGTCCCGGTGCCACATTATAAAAACGAGTAAAGTTCAGGAAATCCAGGTTGGAGACAACCAGCCGGTCATTTACGTAGATCTGCACCGGCTCACGGACCGCGGCGTTATAGAATCTGACGCGTGCAGTGGTGATTGGGAAAACATTTCCCGGCAAAAGCACGCCCCAATTCCATGACCAGTCAGGTCTAGGCGGCTGGGGTCTGGGCGGCTGGGGTCTGGGCGGCTGAGGCCTGGGCGGCTGGGGTCTGGGCGGCTGAGGCCTGGGCGGCTGGGGCCGTGGAGGCTGAGGTCTGGGCGGCTGGGGCCGTGGAGGTTCGGGCCTTGGAGGCTGGGGCCTTGGAGGCTGAGGTCTGGGAGGCTGGGGCCGTGGAGGTTCGGGCCTTGGAGGCTGGGGCCTTGGAGGCTGAGGTCTGGGAGGCTGGGGCCTTGGAGGTTCGGGCCGTGGAGGCTGGGGCCTTGGAGGCTGAGGTCTGGGAGGCTGGGGCCTTGGAGGTTCGGGCCGTGGAGGCTGGGGCCTTGGAGGTTCGGGCCGTGGAGGCTGGGGCCTTGGAGGTTCGGGCCGTGGTGGCTGGGGTCTTGGCGGCTGAGGCCGGCCTGGCCTGTCAGGCATAAACGGAGGCGCAGGGCGTCCCATTCCTTCCTGGGCAGTGAATTCCATGGTATCCTCAGAATCATCAAAGACGGTATCGTCAAAATCTTCTAATATGGCGTCCTCAGCCTCTTCCAGGATATCGTCAACCTCATCAAAGACATCATCAGGGTAAGGTATGATAGGTTCTAATTCCTGTGAATACACCCACTCAACGGAGTCTTCTGCCTGGGGATGAGATTCAGAATAGGCAGTGGGATAGTAGTAAGGATCTTCCGTCAGCGAAGGGTTGTAAGTGTTGTTGTACATAAGGTTACCTTTCAAAGTATTCTTTGCCATATCTTATGCGGCAGAATGAGATTGGTGTGTGGCGGACAGGGATAACCTGTATGCACCGGCATTTTGATTTAGAACAGTACAAGGGATGAAATATAATGAAAATGTAACTGTTCAGACGGCGGGAGAATGAAATGAATAAATCCATGGGGAGTGGCAGAAGATATAAGGGAAATAAGGAGACAGAAAATGCAGTCAAACAGCAACACGGAAAATGAGATCCAAACAAATGAGATCCTGGACTACTATGCAGGTCTGCAAAACCGTTCCTCCCAGGAAATGATCGTGGAAATGCTGCGGGAACTCCAGGAAGTGAACGGTTGTATCGGTCCCGGACTCCGGGAAATGGCGGCGCAGGCAGCAGATGTAAAGGTATCCACCATACAGGCCATCATAAAGCGGATTCCCAGTTTAAAGGAATCCGCTTATAGGCATGAGATCGTCTTCTGTATCGGAAAAAACTGTGCAGCAAAGGGCAGTCTGGATGTCCTGCAGAAGCTAAAACAAAAGCTGGGAATCAACGGGGATGGGATATCCAGGGATGGGACCGTGTATCTGAAAACCAGGTCCTGCTTAAAGCATTGCCGTACGGCTCCCAATGTGATGGTGGACGGATGCCTCTGCTGCGGAAAAAGTGCGGAGGAGATCGCAAAACTGGTATCCGGTTAAATCAGGTGCTGCAATTACTTTAGGGCATGGATGATCCTCTTTTGTATGCCGGCAGGCAGGTGGGATCTTCCTTTTGCCCCCGCAAATGCAACCGTTCCCAGTTTTTTCATGCCGGAAGTCTTAAAAAATTCATTCATAGCCCGGATGGCCCCCCTGCTCTGGCCAAAGATCCATGAAAAAGGATAGGGAGTGTTACAGGCTGTCAAAAGCAGATAGCCCTGGCCGGGGGAAAGCCGGGGGCGGGGAAATGCAGCGGTTTCTTCCATGGCGGTTCCAAGGAGACGGTCAAACAGGTTCTTGACAACCGCTGGTACATTGGCCCAGTAAGTCGGGGCAGCCAGTACAACACGGTCGCAGGATTTGATAAGTCCGGCGATTTCCTGCAGGTCATCATGATGTACACAGATCCCGGTACCCATACACGCCCGGCAGCCCTGGCAGTACCCGATCTGCTTCTCATACAGATGGATTACCGTGACCTCCCATCCATTTCCCATTGCTTCTTTTACGGCACAGTCTAACATGGATGCGGTTGAGCCGGTTTTATGGGGGCTTCCCAAAAGCGCGACCATTCTTTTTTTCATATCACACCATTCCTTTCAATCATCCGGTACAACTTATCAAATCCAAAATCCAAAAACTGCTGCTTTGACAATTGCATGGCTTTCTCAAGATAAAACTGTTTGTTTGAGGCAACCTGGACCAGGCCTGACAGCGCTGACCAGAATAAAAAAACAGTTTCCGGAACCGGCAGATCGGGCAGAAAGTCCCCGGTCTCCATCCCTTCACGTATAAATGAGGCAATGATTTCGATGATCTGTTCCCCGGCCTGGTAAATCTCCTTTTCCACCGGAAGAAAGTCACCGTGATCAAAATCCACATTGATCTCGCTCAGGGTAAAGGAAAAATACAGAGGATACTGTTCATGGTACTTCCACAGTGCGGTACATATGCTGTTGTACCTATCCCTTATGGTTCCCTGCCCTAAAGCGCTGTCGGAAAGGCTTTGACAGAGAAGTTTCATGCTTTTAAGGGCAAGATATCCCACGATTTCCTCCTTGTTTGCAAAATACACATACAGGGTTGCCTTGCTGTAGCCGGATTTTTTAGCAATGTCATCCATGGTGGCAGCCTGTATCCCTTTGTGCACGAACAAGTCTTCGGCGGCAGAGGCAATGGCCTCACGGTGCACATGCTCCGGTTCTTTTTTTCTTCGTCCCATCTTTTCCTCCCGGTGGGGATTTTCCATACAGTTAATTAATTAAACTAATGGTTTAATTAATTTTATCACAAACCTGCGCACAATACAAGCCAGATGACGCAATGTTACAGGAAAAATTTAGAATAACGTAAATAAATAGTAATATTGTGGAAGCGGCCATATGGTAATATTTAACCATATGCGGGATCATTAATTTTGCAGCAGGAGGTGGATGGATCATGTATATGGATTCGTTCTTTTGGGGAGGCGGGTTTGATATTCTGTTTTTCCTTATATTCACCATTATTATTGTAATGTTTGTGGTTGGAGCCGTTCGGGGGATCGGGCAGTGGAATAAAAACAACCATTCTCCCAGATTATCCGTGACAGCCCGGGTAACGGCAAAACGCACCAACGTGGTCCGCCGCCAGCATGCCAATGCAGGGGATATGACAGGAGCCCACGGATTCCATTCCTCCTCATCCACCAGTTATTATGTTACATTTGAGGTGGCAAGCGGTGACCGGATGGAACTGTCCGTGAGCGGTTCGGAATATGGGATGCTGGCAGAGGGAGATACCGGGACATTGAAGTTTCAGGGGACCAGGTATCTGGGGTTTGAGAGACATAATAGTTGAGGGACGGAAGGCAGGATCCGTAGAATTAACAGGCAGGACGTACAGGCAGAAGTAAAACAATCTGTCTGTACGTCCTGCTTTCTGTCATATATATTTCCCGATTCCATACAGGCAATGTAGAATATGGGATAAAAATGTGGTAAGCTAAGAGCGTACGTTCGGATTCTCCTCCACACCCATGGCTGCGGCTGATTTTTGGCCGGCTGCATACCCGGATGAGATTCAAAAGCTTCCCCCAACCGTATGCCGGGACGGAAGCTGTGTTGTGCATCCCTATGGAATTTGATGTCTGGGGGCATTATGCAAGACCTGACGTGCTTGAACTGAAGAGACATGAATAATACAGCTGGCTAAGCGGGGAGGTGTATGGTCATGCCGGCATATTTTAATTTGAGTATCCAGTTTCAGAGAGAGGACCTCTATCCCTTGTTTGTAATGGATTTTCATACGGCTTTGGAAAAGGCCGGCCTTATATTTAAAAGCGGTTACTGGAATTCGGAGGATAACAGCTTTGCGGAGACAGCCGCCTTTAACCAGAGGCTGTTGGAGCAGGATTTTAAACTGGGGTTCACGGAAACATATCTTCATAATTACAAGCAGATCTTGTTTGATTACAGGGGATTTTCCCATGTCAGGGGATTTTGGATGAACCGTTATCCGGAAGACGGACAGTTCAGTTTTGAAATCATCATCCCTGAAAGTGAAATGCTGAAAGCGGAAGGATCCTGTTCCTTTATAGGTGACAGGGTACAGGATGTGGTCGAATGTGCAGGGGAAATCTGGAAATTTGATCCGGTAAAGGCTATTCAGACAGGCCTTGAAGCAGATGATGCCAGTGTGGGGCTTACAGCCATAGAGCAGGGGAAGGTCCCTAAGACCATACCCTTTGCCATTGTGGACCGAAGGCTTGCAGAGCATATGGATCTTTCGGAATACACAAAAGAACAGATAGGAACGTCCGGCATCCTGATTCAGGATTTTCACCGGTGGGATTATTAGGAGGAAAGTGGGGAAGTGGAGGAGAACAGGGAAAAGGAAGTCATGGAGGTGTCGCTTCAGGCAGGTCATCTGCTGCTGGAAAATGGAGCCGAGATCTCCCGGGTGGAAGAAACCATGGACCGGATCTGCAACTATTATGGTGTCCGTTCCGGAAATGCATTTGTGCTTTCCAATGGTATATTTACAACGGTAGGGGACAGGAACGAGTCGTTTTTTGCAAAGGTGGAGCACATTCCGGTCAGCGGAACCCATCTGGACCGTGTGGCGGCTGTAAACCAGCTTTCCAGAGAGATAGAGGAAGGAAGATATACCATAAAAGAAGTGGGGGAAAGGCTGGAGGATATAAAAAGAATGCCGGGTAAGACCCGGCTTATGCAGGTGATGGCATCCGGCTGCGGAAGTGCCGCATTCTGCTATCTGTTTGGAGGGAGTCCCTGGGACAGCACTGTTGCACTTTTAGCAGGGCTGGCCCTGTATCTGTATGTGCTGTATGTCAGCGGCCCTCATCTGTCCAAGATCGTGGCAAATATCAGCGGCGGGGCACTGGTCACCATCCTGTGCAGCGCCATGTATCTTCTGGGGGTGGGGCAGCATCTCAACTATATGGTGATCGGCTCCATCATGCCGCTGATACCCGGAGTGCCCTTTACCAATGCCATCAGGGATATTGCCAATGGTGATTATATATCAGGATCGGTCCGTATGCTGGACGCCCTTTTGGTGTTTTTCTGCATTGCCATAGGTGTGGGCGTGGGATTCACCGTGATCGGATGGCTGAAGGGGGGTACGCTGCTATGATACTGCAGATTTGTGTTGCCATGGTGGGGACGGTGGCGTTTTCTCTTCTGTTTGGAGTCCCAAGGGTATTCTACCCATGGTGCGGGGCCATTGGAGGAGCCGGATGGGCCGTATATGTGCTGACAACATCCGGCGGCTGCGGACCGGCGGGGGCATCCTTTATTGCCACGGTGGTGGTGATTTTCCTGTCCAGGTCCGCCGCTGTGCGAAACAGGTGTCCGGTTACCATTTTCCTTGTATCAGGCATCTTCCCTCTGGTGCCCGGGGCAGGTATTTACTGGACCGCGTACTATCTGGTGACAGAACAGCTCCGCCTGGCCGTATATACGGGATATGAGGCGGTGAAGGTGGCGGTTGCCATTGTGCTGGGGATTGTATTTGTGTTTGAACTGCCCCAGGGAATGTTTCGGTGGGCGGCAAAAAAGGGATATCATGTCTGATGTCCCTTTTTTATAAGTCCCTTTTTATAAGACAGGAATTTTAATCTTGACGTATCTATATTCAGATGCTACCCTCAGTGGACAAGGGGATCTTATACACATGATTTCAAACGGCGTTCATGATGATCAAACGGGCTGGCAAAGGGCGCAGTTGGTTCAATGGGCCCCGGAGGGCGGTCCGCTGATTACCAGCGGGCCGCATATTTATTCAGCATAAAGGCCGGATAATAGGACTCCTTTGCCTTTCTCAGGTTTTCCATGCCCATATCTTCTTCCCGGTTGATATAGCGAAGCCCCGGATGGGTCTTAAGAAGATGGCGGACAAATTCCCGGTTGATCATCTGGTATGTGCCGTGGACTGAGATGTCGGCTTTTTCAAACCTTACATCAAACCCGTTCCTGCCAACAGGCTCCCCCAGTGTAAATGCCAGCAGACGGTCCCCGCCATAGATGACGCCGCCTTCCAGCCCCAGCTGGTCGTAATGCTTAAAGGCTGTCAGAATGGCTTCTTTTTCCGCCTCGGCCATACCGCCTTCCTGCCCACTGTGATCTTCTTCCCAGCTGTTTAGCAGATCAAGGCAGGATTTGGCATGTTCTTTGCCGAGCTGTTCAAAGCGCCAGTCCGGGCACTCCTGTTCAAACCGGTTGCAGTGGTTGCGCTTATTGTGCAGTTTTTTGCCGCCCAGCCCTGCAAGGACTTCTGCTTCGTAAATATAATCCGCACTGCTGCGAACCTCCTCAAAGGTGAACTGGGCCGGGAACTCTTTTTCCAGGCGGTTTTTCTGCTCTTCGGTCATGCCCCTGATCAAAAGGGGCTGTCCCTGCTGTTCTGACAACCGTTTCATCTGAAGGATTGCCGGTTTGAGGGGACCGCTGCCCGCTGGAAAGGAAAAGAACAGCCCCTCCTTTGTGCTATACTTTGGGATCATCCTGTTGTCGATCCTGGCTGCCGTCATTCCATATGCGCTGCCCCAAAGAAAGAAGGTCCCAAAGCATCCATCGGATGCCAGACTGTCTTCCGCTGCCAGAATGGGAGCAGCCCAGGTGCGGTCATGTATGGTCAGTTTCCTGAATTCCAAAGGACTGGTATGGATGATGCTGGGAATATTCAGTTCCCATTCCTTAGAAAGAGCCGTATTTCCTGAAACCGTGTATTGTCTGCTTTGTGTGTCGTGCATGTCCGCCTGTGTCGTGGTGTGCTTTTTAGATTGTACTGTATTCATAAATCTCCTTTTTAGTGTTAATACTGGAATCATCTGCCTTATGGTCCATTGACTTTTCCATTACAACATATTATAATTTTAACAGTACCATTATAAAAAGCAAGTACGAACATTCAGGTGAGATACTAACTTTAAAGTTAGATACTAAACTAAAAGTTATATACTTACCTAGAGGAGAGTGTGAAATGGAAAAATGCCGTATATCCCAGGCATGTCTGGGAGACACTGGTTTCAGCTATACCCTGTCTCTGATCAATGGAAAATATAAGATGACGATCCTCTACACTTTAATGGAATTTGGTGTGGTGCGCTTTAATGAGATGAAAAAGTATATTGGTGAGATATCATATAAGACACTGAGCGTCACCCTGAAGGAACTGGAGAGCGACCAGCTGGTACACAGGGAGGAGTATCCCCAGATCCCGCCGAAAGTGGAATACAGCCTGACAGAGCGGGGAAGGTCACTGATCCCCATTCTGGATATGATGTGTGCATGGGGGGATAAGCACCGTCTGCCCTCCCGGAGAAACACGGGTGAATCTGAAGCCTGAGGTGTGAAAAAAGGGGTTGACAGATAGGGAATTACCGAATAAACTGGTAAAGGATATATAAATTTGGACCCGGTATCCAATGTACACGTCCGATACAATTACAACAGGGAGCTTGTAGCGCAGGCTGAGAGGAAGTAATCGAACTTCGACCTATTATACCTGATTTGGATAATGCCAACGTAGGGAAATATGGAACATACAGGAATCGCGCGGAATATGCGAGGTTGCTGTACAGCATGAGTGATTCATGGCCCATTCCTTAACGGAGCGGGCCATTTTTATTTTCCACAAAAGAAAATAAGGAGGAGAATCATGAACTACACAACGCAGATGGATGCAGCCAGAAGGGGCATCCTGACAAAGGAATTAAAAAAGGTGGCTGAAAAGGAGAAGTTTGATATTGCAGAGCTGATGAAGCTGGTGGCGGAAGGCAAAGTGGCCATTCCCGCCAATAAACGCCACCAATGCCTGGAGGCAAATGGGATCGGCTCCATGCTGAAAACAAAGATCAATGTTAATCTGGGCACATCCAGGGACTGCATGGATCTCAACATGGAACTGGAAAAGGTAAATGACGCAGTGCGGATGGGGGCAGAGTCTATTATGGATCTCAGTTCTTTTGGGGATACCCGTACCTTCAGGAAGAAACTGACCAGGGAATGCCCGGCCATGATCGGCACGGTTCCCATCTATGATGCGGTGGTATATTACCATAAGCCCTTAAAGGATATCACATCCCGGGAATGGATCGATATTGTAAAAATGCATGCGGAGGACGGCGTGGATTTCCAGACCATCCATATTGGGATCAACAGGAGAACGGCAGGTCGGTTTAAGAAGGCAAAGCGTCTGACTAATATCGTGTCCAGGGGAGGTTCCATCATCTTTGCATGGATGGAGATGACCGGACAGGAGAATCCCTTTTATGAGCATTTTGACGAGATACTGGATATCTGCCAGGAATATGATGTGACCCTGAGCCTGGGAGATGCCTGCCGTCCGGGATGTATCGCTGATGCCTCGGACATTTCACAGATAGAGGAACTGGTAACGCTGGGTGAGCTTACGCAGAGGGCGTGGGATAAGAATGTTCAGATTATAATCGAAGGACCGGGACATATGCCGTTAAACCAGATCGAGGCCAATATGAAGATACAGCAGACCATCTGCAAGGGAGCGCCGTTCTATGTACTGGGCCCCCTGGTAACAGATATTGCCCCTGGATATGACCATATAACAGCAGCCATTGGGGGAGCCCTGGCAGCGGCCAGCGGCGCATCCTTTCTCTGCTATGTGACTCCGGCAGAGCACTTGAGGCTGCCGGATGTAAATGATGTAAAGGAGGGAATCATTGCATCCAGGATCGCGGCCCATGCGGCGGATATTGCAAAGGGGATCAAGGGAGCTGCCCAGTGGGATCATGAGATGAGCACTGCCCGCAAGAATCTGGACTGGGAGCGGATGTTTGAATTGTCCCTGGATCCTGAAAAGGCCAGGAGCTACAGGGAATCCGCAAAACCGGAAAAGGAAGATACATGCTCTATGTGCGGCAACTTTTGTGCGGTTAAGAATATGAACCGGATACTCAATGGGGAGATTGTCAGTATATTTGATGAATGATGATCATTTTACATAAGAAAAAGGACTTGACATTGCAGGAATTATTATATAGAATTAAAACCAGAGAAAAACTTAGAAAAGAAAACTTATGTGACTAGGGAGTCACGAAGTGAGTATGTTACTGGTATGCAGGCAGAACTCAGATTACACTGAAAATTTTTATTTTCCGTGTAGTTTGAGTTTTTTTTTCTGGAAAGGAGGATCTATTGTGAAGATAAGTCAGATTTTAAATAACAATGTTGCAGTGGTAAAAAAAGGGGGCAGTGAGCTGATCGTCTACTCCAAGGGCATATCATTCAGAAAAAAGGCTGGCCAGTCGATAGGGGAAGAGGAAATCGAAAAAACATATGTTTTGGATTCCAATGATATGCTGGAGCATTTCAGTTACCTGCTTGCCAATACAGATGAAGAGTATCTGAACATTGCCAACAATGTCATTGCTTTTGGCGAGACCCTGCTGGGGCAGAAGGCAAATGATTATTTATATCTGACTTTATTGGACCATATTGACTTTGCCCTGAAAAGGGCGGGAAAAGGGCAGTTTATCCGCAGCCCCCTGACATGGGAGGTGAAGAAATTCTACCCGAAACATTTCCAGATCGGCCTGCATGCCCTGAATCTGATGAACCAGCGCTTTGACGTGGGATTTCCTGAGGATGAGGCGGTTTCCATTGCCCTTCATTTTGTCAATCTCCAGTCAGAGGGACACGATCTGAAGGAGACCATAGAGGCCATGCAGGTGTTAAAAGATATCCTGTCCATCATACAATACCATTACAGCCTGCGCCTGGACGAGTCGTCAGTGAATTATATGCGGCTCATTACCCATCTGCAGTATTTTATCCAGCGGCTTCAGACCGGACAGGTATTTGAGGACAATGACAAGGCGTTGAATTCCCAGGTGAGGGTCCTGTACCCAAGAGCCTATGAGTGTGCGGTGAAGATCAGGGCGTACATTAAAGACAGTTTTAAAATGGAACTTACAATTGATGAGGAAACATATCTGATCCTGCATATACACAGGGTCGCGGACAGAAATGAAAAAAAGGAGTAAAAGCCATGAAATATCAGGCATTAAATGAATCGATCATCCGCTTAGTGGGCGGAAAAAATAATATCAGCGCAGTGGTGCACTGCATGACAAGGCTTCGTTTTACACTGAAGGACCGGAGCCTGGCGAAAACAGATGAGATCAAGGCTTTGGATGGGGTGATTGACGTGGTATCCAATGATGTGGCATATCAGATCATCATCGGAACCCAGGTATCGGAGGTACACGAGGAGCTGACCGCCATGCTGGGACTTGGCAGTGAGATCGGGGATCCGCAGCCCAAAGGAAAGAAGAATCCCTTTAAGGCGGCCCTGGACCTGGTGTCGGAATCCATGACACCTTTGCTGGAGCCCATTATCGCAGCGGGCATGCTGGCAGGACTGCTGTCCCTGGTAGCCCTGACAGGGCTGGTATCAGCGGACAGTCCAACCTATATTGTGCTGGATTCCATCAGGGGAGCCGTGTTCTTTTTCCTCCCCATTTTTATGGCCATGGCATGTGCCAAGCGTCTGAACGCCAGCCCGTATCTGGCCGTGGCATTGGCGGCAACCCTGCTGTCCTCCTCCATTAACGGGGTGGAAGGGCTCAGTGTGTTTGGAATCCCCCTTCCTGCCATTACCTATTCCAGTTCCTTTATTCCCATCCTGCTGGCCGTATGGTTTATGGGATATGTGCAGGCGTTTCTGAAAAAGGTCATCCCTAATCTGCTGCAGTATTTTCTGATCCCGGTACTGACCCTGGTGATCACCCTCCCTGTTACCCTAATGTTTTTTGGCCCTATCGGGACCTGGATCGGGGAGGGGATCAGCTTTGTATGCACCTTCCTGGCCAATACGCTGGGCAACTGGAGTGTGGTGGCCTTCTATGCGGCCATCCAGCCGTTCCTGATCATGATGGGAGCCGGAAACTTTATCATGCCCGTGGTCATGGCATTCCTGGCTGAAATGGGTTATGACCCCCTGTTCCTGGCAGCCTGCACCATTTCCGATATTGCTGTGGGCGGCGCCATGTTCGGATACTTCCTCCGGGCAAAGGATCCAAAACAGAAAGAACTGTTTGGTACGGTCAGCTTTTCCGCGATCTTAGGCTGCACAGAGCCGGCCGTGTTCGGTGTGTTTGTAAAATACCGCCGTCCGTTCCTGGCCGTTATATTCGGCGGAGGTCTGGGAGGACTGTTTGCAGGCCTTATGCAGGTAAAAACATATACCATGGCATGGGGACTGGCCGGACTTCCCTCCTATATCGGGGTAAATGATTTTAACAATTTCTATTACATGATAGCGGCCGTGCTCATCGGATTCGTGGCAGCGGCCATTGCGGGATTTGTTCTGTGTGCGCCCGGGGGGGAGACGGAGAAAGAGCGTACAGTCAGCCCGGATGCAGCTCCTGTACCGGCGGATTCCAGCGGGCTTCAGAAGGAACTTCTGAGCACTGTGGCGGAAGGAACCGTGGTTCTGCTTTCACAGGTAAATGACAAGGCATTTTCCAGCGGCGCCATGGGAAAGGGGATCGGAATCAAGCCGGCGGCCGATCAGGTCTACGCTCCTGTAAGCGGACAGGTGGTATGCCTGTTCCCCACCAAACATGCTATTGGGATCAAAAGCGATTCCGGCGTGGAGCTGCTGGTCCATATCGGGATCGATACGGTCCAGCTGGACGGTAAATATTTTACCGCCCATGTGGAGCAGGGGCAGCGTGTGGAGCGGGGACAGCTTCTGGTGGAAGCGGACATGAAGGCCATTGAGGCAGAAGGGTATGATACCACTGTCATGGTCATTATCACCAACACGGCCCAGTTCCTGGATGTGATCCCCACTACGGCTGAGAATATCCATCTGGATGAAGAGTGCCTCAGTGTTGTGTTTTAGAACGTAAAGGAGCTGATAAGGATGAGAAAAGACTTTTTATGGGGAGGCAGTATAGCGGCCCATCAGTGTGAGGGCGCTTGGCAGGAGGGCGGAAAGGGAACCGCTATTATGGATCTGGTGACCAGCGGCTCCCATGAAGTTCCAAGGGAAATCTGTACGGAGATAGAGGAGGGAAAGTATTATCCCTCCCACAGGGGAATTGATTTTTACCATCGGTACAGGGAGGACATTGGTCTCTTTGCCCAGATGGGGTTTAAGACACTGCGGATCTCTGTGGACTGGTCCAGGATCTATCCCATGGGTGACGAGGAACAGCCCAATGAGGAGGGGATCCGGTACTACAGGTCCGTGGTGGATGAACTGCGCGCGCAGGGGATCGAACCCATGGTTACCCTGTATCACTTTGAAATGCCTTATCATCTGGTGACGGAATATGGTTCCTGGACCAACAGGAAAGTGATTGACTTTTATCTGAAGTACTGTGAGACCATGTTCCGTGCACTGAAGGGAAAGGTCAGGTACTGGGTCACGTTTAATGAGATGAACCATATTGATCCGGCCACAGAGGCATCGGATATTTTCACTTATATCATTGCGGGCCTTAAGTTTTCACAGATGGAAGAACCTGCCAGGACCTTGGCCGCGGTGGGATATAATATGACAGCGGCAGGGGTGAAGGCAGTGGAGCTGGGCCACAGGGTGGACCCGGATAACCAGATCGGATGTGTGTTCGGCCTTCAACCCGTGTACGCCTATAACTGTAAACCGGAGAATGCGTTCCAGGCATTTAAGGAAATGTACCGGGATTTTTATCAGGTGGACGCCATGTGCAACGGATATTTCCCCAGGTATAAGCTGAAGGAATACGAAAAAATGGGCATTGTACCGGAGGGTGTAGAGGAGGATGAGGAAGCATTTAAACAGGGCGTCATTGACTTTATCGGCGTCAATTACTACTCCTCCAGCGTGGGCCATCATGATGGGGAAGAGGGGGAGGAGACCCTGTTTGGGGGTGTGCAGAACCCATACCTGGAGCAGAGCAGGTGGGGGTGGTCCATTGATCCCAAGGGACTGCGCTATCTGCTGAACGCAGTGTACAAAAAGTACGGGAAACCCCTGATCGTTACGGAGAACGGTCTGGGCGCGGTGGATATCCTGAGTGAGGACAAGACCGTGGATGACAGCTACCGCATTGAGTACCTGAGGCTTCACCTGGAGCAGCTGAAACTGGCGGTTGAGGAGGATGATGTGGAATGCTTCGGATACCTTATGTGGGGGCCTATTGATTTGGTTTCCGCCACCACAGGGGAGATGAAAAAGCGGTATGGTTTTATCTACGTGGATCAGGAGGATGACGGAAGCGGTACCGGGGAGCGGTATAAGAAGAAATCATTTGACTGGTTCCGTCATGTGATTGAGACCAATGGGGAAGAATTGAGACAGGAATAAGTCCGGATAGAAAAATTATAGTGGAAAGAGTATCGCAAAAAGGGTTCCGGACAAAATTGCCGGAACCCTTTCCTTGTTGTGTGTATCATTCAGTATGTGTATCATTCACTTAAATCAATCCTCCGTATTGCAGGAACAGAGGGGCGAAAACAAGGGACACAATGGTCATCAGTTTGATCAGGATATTGATGGAAGGTCCTGAGGTATCCTTAAATGGATCGCCTACCGTATCACCTACTACAGCTGCCTTGTGGGCCGTGCTTCCCTTTCCGCCGTGGTTGCCCTCCTCTATGTATTTCTTTGCATTGTCCCAGGCTCCGCCGGAGTTGGACATAAAGATTGCCATGAGGACGCCGGTGACAAGGGAACCGGTGAGAAGACCGCCCAGGGCATCCGGTCCCAGGATAATTCCGGTGGCCAGGGGCGCCAGCACTGCCATAAGTCCCGGCAGGAACATTTCCCTGAGGGCAGCCGTGGTGGAGATGGACACGCAGGAAGCGTAGTCGGGGCGGGCATTTCCCTGAAGGATCTGCGGATTCTCACGGAACTGGCGGCGCACCTCCTCGATCATCTGGTGAGCTGCCTTGGATACGGATTCCATGGTCATGGCAGAGAAGAGGAAGGTGAGCATCCCGCCGATGAAAAGGCCCACAATGACATGGGCATTGAGGATATCAATGGTGGTGAGCTTAACTGCCTCGGCATAGGATACGAACAGGGCCAGTGCGGTGAGGGCAGCGGAGCCAATGGCAAAGCCCTTGCCGATGGCAGCCGTGGTGTTTCCCACGGAGTCAAGCTTATCGGTGATCTCACGGACGGATTTGTCCAGTCCGGCCATTTCCGCTATACCTCCCGCATTGTCTGCAATGGGTCCGTAAGCATCGATGGCAACTGTTATTCCGGTGGTTGACAGCATACCCACTGCGGCCAGGGCAATTCCGTAAAGTCCCATAAGGCGGTTGGAGATCAGGATGCCGATACATACCAGAAGGATGGGAACAGCGGTGGACTGCATACCCACTGCCAGGCCGCTGATAATGGTGGTGGCGGAACCTGTCTCAGACTGGCCGGCCACTTTTTTTACAAACCGGTAATCCCCTGACGTATAGATCTCAGTGACAAATCCAATGAGCACACCCACAAACAGGCCGGTGATCACGGTCAGGGCAGCCAGGTAATTGCCGAAAAAGGTGCGGCTCAGCGCCAGTGCAGCGATAACAACCAGTGCGGTAGCGCTGTATTCCCCTGTCTTTAGTGCCTTGTGGGGATCCGTGCCCCCGATGGCCTTGACAAGCAGGGTTCCTATGATAGAAGCCGCAATGCCGCATGCGGAGAGCAGCAGTGGGAAAATGATGCCGGATTCCTGATAGAATACAAGGCCCAGGGTCAGTGCGGAGATCAGGGAACCCACATAGGATTCAAACAGGTCAGCGCCCATTCCTGCCACATCACCAACATTGTCGCCCACGTTGTCGGCGATCACGGCCGGGTTGCGGGGATCATCCTCTGGGATGCCTGCTTCCACTTTTCCCACCAGGTCAGCGCCCACATCCGCGGCTTTGGTATAGATGCCTCCTCCCACACGGGCAAAAAGGGCGATGGAGGATGCTCCCAGGCTGAAGCCGGAGAGGACGGACACGTCCCGTGTGATCATATAGAGGGCTCCAACCCCCATCAGTCCAAGGCCGACCACAGCCATTCCCATGACACTGCCGCCTGAAAATGCAAGTGCCAGGGCGCTGCGCATGCCTGAGGTGCGGGCCGCATTGGCGGTACGGCAGTTGGCGCGGATGGCAGCGCTCATTCCAAGATAGCCGGCTGCTGTGGAAAAGAAACTTCCCACCAGGAAGCATCCTGCAGTGACCCAGCTGCCTGTTCCAAAGCCGATGACAATAAACAACAATGCAACAAAGACAATAAGTATACGGTACTCTGAGGTGAGAAAAGCCCTTGCGCCTTCTGCAATGGCGTCAGCGATCTCCCTCATTTTCTGGTTTCCGGGATCCTGCTTGATAACATGCAGCCTTAACATGATGGCAAACAGAAGCCCCAGCAGTCCTATGATGGGGACTATAAGTAACATTTGATTCATAATACCCTCCTATTTTTTGGTTAAAATAAATCCCTCCTAAATGGATTGTAACAAACTTCCAGGAGTTTATCAACAAAAATTTTTAGAATAACTAAAAGATTTTGCACATTTTTAAGTACAGGAAGGACTGTTCACAAAATGGATATTGCTGTAAATGGGATTTTAGTATATGATTAAGAGATAAGAACACGAACATGTGGGAAACGGCAGGTGGAAACGGTGAAGTGGAATATTGCTCCGGAAACAATATCATTGGTTATCCTGGGAATCATATGGGTATATTCCCGAAAAGGCAGCCATATTCCGAGCCTGAAGAACAGGATGTTCCAGGGATGCCTGACCATCACCTTTGCGGCCATGACAAGCAACATCCTGTCCACCTTTATGCTGTACCGTTACATCCCCTCACCCCTGTGGCTGACCTGGGCGGTTACCACGGTCTATTTTATACTGACTCCTTTAATGGGCCTGATCTATTATCTTTATGTGGTCTCCATCATATATGAGGAGCGCCCCAGATTAAGGCAGATGATCCTGGCCGGAAGTATTCCCGCAGTCCTTTATACCATGCTGGTATTGTCCAATTCGTTTACAGGATGTATGTTTGCCATAAACAGCGACCAGGGATATGTGAGAGGCGGTTGCATTTTCCTGACCTATCTGATTTTTTACGCATACTGTATTGCATGTATTGTGGTGGCGGTCAGGAACCGGCATAAGATTGACCGGCAGATCTTCCATATCCTGGCGGCTTTTCCGGTGCTGGCCGTGCTGGTCATCCTGTTCCAGCAGCTGTATCCTGATATCATCCTGTCAGGCTCCGCCGCCACATGTGCGCTTCTGATCATCTACCTACATTTGCAGAACAAACAGATATCCATGGATTACCTGACCGGTGTACCCAACCGCCAGGAGCTTTTGAATATGCTGGACCTGATGTTTAAGAAATATCCGGACAAGGAATTTACCCTGATGGTGGTGTCGATCCGGGATTTCCGTCAGGTCAATAACATATGCGGGCAGCACAGCGGGGACGAGTTTCTTAAATCGGTGTGCCGGTTCCTGTGTGAGATCGGTCCCCGGGAAAATGTCTACCGGTACAGCGGGGATGAGTTTGCCCTACTGTTCACGGACGGGGATGGGGAGCGCATCCGCCGGTGCGTGGGTGAGATACAGGAACGCATGGCTAAGCCATGGCAAAACCGGGATTATCAGTTCATCCTGCCGGTGGCCATAGGCATTGTCAGGCGGTCCGAGTATGTGAACACGCTGGAGAAAGCGGTGAGCGCCATTGAGTATGCTGTTTACCAGGCCAAAACCGGAAAATATGGGGAGGTCCTATACTGCGACCGCAGTATGCTGGGAAAACTGGAGCGGAGAAAACAGATCATCCAGATCTTGAAGGATCAGCTGGCCGGCGGGGATGTGGAGATGTACTATCAGCCCATCTATTGTGTGGATTCAGGGAAATTCATGTATGCAGAATCCCTTATGAGGATGAACAACACTCCCATCGGCCCGGTATATCCCTCGGAATTTATCCCCATTGCTGAGGAGACAGGCCTTATCATTGAACTGACCTATCTGATCCTGGACAAGGTGTGTAAATACATCAACCGCCTCCGGGCACAGGGGCTTCCCATTGAAGCCATCCATGTGAATTTCTCGGCCATCCAGTTTTCACAGCCGGACCTGACCGCAAAGGTACTGGATATCATACAGCGCAACGGGACCCCTATGTCCATGGTCAAGCTGGAATTTACAGAGAGCACGCTGGCGGAGAACCCCCAGGTGGTGACGGATTTTGCCATTGAGATGAAACGCCACGGCATCATAATGGGTCTGGATGATTTTGGGACAGGATACTCCAATATTGCCACTGTTATCAGCATTCCCTTTGGAACCATAAAGCTGGATAAAAGCCTTGTGTGGGCATCCATGGACAATCAGACATCGGCCCTGGCGGTAAAGCATCTGGTGGAAACCTTTAAGGACCTTGGGATGGCCGTGGTGGCGGAGGGGGTGGAGACCGAGGAGCAGAGGCAGCTGGTGATCGATTTTGGGGTGGAGCAGATACAGGGGTATTATTACTCAAAACCATTGTCACAGCAGGGGATGGAAGAATTTCTGCGGAAAAACGAAGGATATTTATAGCGGAGGTTCTTTGTAACAGAGTTTTTTATAATGGATGAATCTTGATCACGGGGAAATGCGGTTCACAGGGAACTGCAGGATGCCGCCGGTACCATTGTGTGCCGGCGGCATTTTCGTATGGTGACCGCACTCTTGTATTCCGGCGAATTCCCTGTATGCTGGCGGCAGTCCAGCCGCCAGACCCGCCTCCGGGCACTCCGGCTTCCGGACTGCTTTTTGTGGTTTGTTTTTTCAACATTTTAGGTTTGTATTCTGTGTTTCAGCCCGGCCCTGTTTTTACTATAATGACATCAACAGGTGTACTCTCTGAGACTCCGAGCGTACACAACAGCAGAAGGGAGGTAATAAAGTGTCATATTTTAACGAGATAACATTAGGGGTGTGTTATTATCCGGAACACTGGAAAGAGGAATTATGGCCGGAGGATCTAAGGCGTATGAGGGATGCCGGGATAACAATGATCCGGATCGGGGAGTTTGCCTGGAACAAATTTGAGAACCAGGAAGGGGTATTTGATTTCAGCTTTTTTGACCGTTTCCTGGATGTGGTCCGGACAACGGATATCAAGGTTATCTTCTGTACTCCCACGGCGACCCCGCCGGCATGGCTTACGCTAAAATATCCTGAGGTGCTGGCCGTGGACCTGGATGGCAGGAAACAGTATCATGGGGCAAGAAGACATTACAATTATAATTCCCCCATATACAGGGATAAGACCAGGATCATCACGGAACAGCTGGCCAGACACTATGGGGAACACAAATGCATCATCGGATGGCAGATTGATAATGAATTAAACTGTGTCACCAATGAGTTTTATTCCGAATCCGACCATGAAGCCTTCCGCACATTTTTACAGGAACGGTACGGCACCCTGGAGCAGCTGAACAGCGCGTGGGGAACCGTGTTTTGGAACCAGACTTATACGGAATGGGAGCAGGTGTACCTGCCGCGCCACACACAGAGGGATACCTGTAATCCCCATCTCAGGCTGGATGCCGTCCGGTTTTTCTCGGAAAGCTGTATCTCCTATTGCAGATTACAGTATGAGATCCTGAAACAATACCTGCCGGACCATGTGTTTGTCACAACCAATGGATTGTTCGGACACGTGGATTATAACAGGATGGTCAATGAGGCGCTGGATTTCATTACATATGACAGCTATCCTGAGTTCGGGTTAATGGAGGGAGCCGATCATCTGAAGGACAGAAGGTGGAGCATGAACCTGGCCAGGGCACGGGGGACCGTAAAGGGATTCGGTATCATGGAACAGCAGTCAGGCCCCGGAGGATGGTATAATTTCAGGGTGGCGCCCTCGGCAAAGCCCGGCCAGATCCGGCTGTGGACCTTCCAGTCCATTGCCAACGGCGCTGATTTTGTAAGTTACTTCCGCTGGAGGACCTGTTCCTTTGGGACAGAGATATACTGGCATGGGATCCTGGGCTATGACAATCTGGACAACCGGAGGCTGGAGGAGATCAGGAACCTGTCCAAGGATATAAAGAAAATAAGCGGCATGGCGGGAAGCAGATATCAGGCAAAGGCAGCTATCCTGTATGATTATGATAATGAATGGGATGGGGAAACGGATGTGTGGCATGGACCCTTAAGAAGATACTCCCACCTTGGACTTTTCCAGGCGCTTCAGGAGGAACATATCCCCTTTGATTATGTCACCGTCACCCCGGAAATGGATGTACACACCCTGCAGCAGTATGAAGTGGTATTTGCACCCCACATGACCATAGTAAATCCAGCCCTGGTACAGGTGATCAGGGAATATGTGGAAGGCGGGGGCAAGTTCATTACTGGCGCCAGGACGGGATATAAGGATATGAACGGAAGGTGTCCCATGGAGATCATGCCCATCCGGATGACGGATCTGTTTGGGATCCATATCCTGGATTTTACAGCTGTTATGCCGGATTCCACGGACCAGTATGCCCAGATGGACGGGCAGAAGATTTACATGCCGCTGTTTCATGATATACTGACACCTGTGGATGAGGCATGTGTAATAGTTGCAACCTACTGTTCCGGTTATTACCAGGGAAGTCCGGCCATTGTCAGGAAACGTACCGGCGCAGGTGAAGCATATTACTTTGGGGCTGCCTTTGACTGCAAGACTGTAAAAACCCTGCTTCGGTCAGCCGGGGTCAGCAGCGGCCTGAGCTGTTGGGCCAGCGTGCCGGAATGGTGTGAGACCGCTGTCAGGGAAGGGGATCGGGGAGCCTGCCTGTTCATACTGAATTATGAAGATAAGTGGACGGAGATCCAGCTGCGAAGGACAATGAAAAATGTGCTGACCGGAAATGAAGAAAGCGGGACGATCAAACTGGAGCCCTTTGGGGTTCTTGTATATGAGATATAAGGGAGGATGGGGAACTATGAAACGAAGATTAGGTATAGGGTTATCAGTTCTTATGGCAATGGGTATTTTGGCGGGCTGCGGCAGTTCAGCGGCGGCTGATGGAGACAGCGGGGCGGTCAGCAAGGCCAAGACAAAAACAGAGGATGTGGTGGAGATGACCATGACCACACTAAACGGGGGCACCAATGATGTGTTTGCAGAGGCCATCCAGAGAGAAGTGGATAAGTTTAATGAAAGCAATGAGTATAATGTAAGGATCAAGCTGGAGTGTTACTCCAATGACAATTATAAGACAAAGCTCACCACCTTGATGGCGTCCAATGCCCAGCCGGATATCTTTTTTACATGGGAGTCCGGATTCCTTCAGCCCTTTGTGGACGGTGACAAGGTATATCCCGTAGGGGACATCCTTGTAAATGATGAGGAGTGGTATGGGGCGTATCCGGACAAAAGCGTGTTTGGTCCCCTTACATTCGGGGATGAGATATGGGCGGTGCCGAATTCCAAGCAGATCGTGGTAGTGGCTTATAACAATAAGCTGTTTCAGGATGCGGGTACCAAAGTCCCCGCCACATACAGCGAATTCCTGGAAACGTGTGAAGCGCTGAAACAGGCCGGGATCAGCCCGTTAGCCATCCCCTGCGGGGAAGCGTGGTACGGAGGACAGATGCTTCAGCAGCTGTGTAATGTACTGGGGGGCGAGGAGTTTTACAATTACACCATCAGCGATGAGGTGCAGTGGAATCACAAGACGTTTGTGGAAGCGGGAACGCTTCTGAAACAGATAATGGACCAGGGATATCTGGTGGACGGATTTTTAGGAATGTCCCCAAGTGAAGGGTTTGAATTATTTAACAACGGTGATGTGGCCATGTTCATGTGCATCACATCAGGGGTTAACAAGCTGGATGTCCCGGAGAACCCCTACTACAATGATATTGATTTCTTTCTCCTGCCTTCCGATAACCCGGATTACAACGGTGTGAATGTAGGTTCCATCGGACAGACCTACGCCATCAGCAGCCAGGCGGAGAACCCCGAGGCAGCGGCAGCGTTTTTAAAGCAGATGACGCTGGGGGATTACCAGCAGGTACTGACGGACAATGCCCAGATAACAGCAACCAATGTACAGGTAAACCTGGATAATCTCAGCGAGATGACGGTCCGGTCCAGGAAAATGTTTGACCAGATGAAGGTTTATACGCCCTGGCTGGACAGGATTTATGGGGCAGGTGAGGGCGTGGAGTTTAATAATGCATCGGTTTCTATTTTAGGCGGCACAGATCCACAGGAGGCAATGGATAATTTACAGCAGTTTGCCATTGATAATGCAAATAATTAATGAGCCCACAGGAGTGCTGCTTTTGCGGCACTCCCTGTTTATACAAGGAGGGTGTGTATGAATAAGGTATTGAGTAATAAGAAAACAATTGCAATATTTATATTGCCGGCATTTCTGCTTTATGGGGTATTTGTCCTGATACCCATCATCTATAACATATACCTGAGCATGTTTCAGACGGATCTGATGGGAAAAAAGAATTTTGTGCTTTTCCGCAATTACATGAATCTTTTAAATGACAAGATATTCCTGAAAGCCCTAAAAAATAACGGAATGCTTGTGGTTGGTTCACTCCTTGCCCATTTGCCCCTGGCGCTGCTGTTCGGAAATTCTATCTTTATTAAGATCAGGGGAAGCCGGTTTTTTCAGTCTATATTCTTTCTTCCCTCTGTTATCTGCGGAGCCGGTGTGGGACTTCTGTTTAATATGATATATAATTCGGAATTCGGCCTCCTCAACACATTCCTGGATCTGATCCGCCTAAGCGGTCTTAAACACGCATGGCTCAGCGAGGAGAAGACGGTAATGCTTGCCCTCATTATTGTGGTGATGTGGAAGTATGTGGGATACCATATGGTCATACAGCTGGCGGCCATGAAATCCATACCCGACAGTCTGTTTGAGGCTGCCAGGATTGACGGGGCCACCACCTGGCAGCAGTTTACCAAGATCACATATCCACTGATCAAGCATGTGATCAAGATCGATGTGGTGCTGATCATCACAGGCTCCCTGAAATACTTTGATCTGGTGTGGACCATGACAAAGGGGGGACCCAACCATGCCAGTGAGGTGATGGCAACCTATATGTATTATCAGGGATTTAGGACCATGAAATTCGGTTATGCCAGCGCCATCGGCCTGGTGCTCCTGGTGCTGTGCATGCTGGTGATATGGGGCGTCAACCGTCTGATCCGGACTGAGAAGCTGGAATATTAGAGAGGAGACCGACTATGAAGAGAAACATATTTCGTCTGGCCGCATTCCTGGTCATGGCAATATTTGCAGTGTGCTGCCTGTATCCCATCATCTGGCTGATGATCAATTCCTTTAAGACAAATAAGGAGCTGTTTTATAATACATGGGGCCTGCCGGAAACCATGCAGCTGGATAACTATGCAAGGGCTATTTCCAAAGGAAATATTGGAAGCAGCTATATAAGTTCCGTGCTGATCACATCCGCATCAGTATTTCTTACCGTGTTCTTTGGAGCCATGGTTTCCTATGGAATCACCAGGCTGCGGTTTCCAGGCGTTGATATGGTGAGGGGCCTGTTTTCCATGGGAATGAGTATCCCGGCCTATGCGGTCATCATCCCTATGTTTGCAATGTTTAACCAGATGAAGCTGTTGGATTCCTTTACATCCGTTATCATTGCCCATGTTGTATTTGCTTTTCCCATTACGATCTATATCCTGACAGGTTTTTTTATGACCATTCCCAGTGAATTGGAGGAGGCTTTTATCATGGATGGGTGTACAATCCTGAAAGGATATTATAAAATAATATTACCCATTGCAAAACCCTCCATTGCAACGGTGTCTGTCATCAACTTTATCACGGTCTGGAATGATCTTTTGTTCCCGCAGATTTTCCTGACAACCATGTCAAAGATGCCTTTGCCCGTCATATTGACCCAGTTTGCGGATCTTGATTCCGTGGACTATTCAGGTATGCTGGCAGCTGTTGTCATGACGGTAATTCCAACCATTGCAGTCTACATCGTTTTACATGATAAGATCATTGAGGGTATGACAGCCGGAGCAGTGAAAGGGTGACGGAATTAGACTATGGATCCATATAAGCTTTTAATTGCAGATGATGAGCCCCATATACGGGCGGGGATCAGTGCCCTGGACTGGGAGAGTATCGGTGTCCGGGTCTGCGGAATCGCCAATAACGGAAAGGAAGCCATTGACATGGCTTCTTTGTGCATGCCGGATATCATTCTCACTGATATAAGGATGCCCATAACGGACGGACTGGAAATGGCGGAGCAGATCCTGGCCCGCAACAGTGATTGTATGATCATTTTTCTCAGCGGTTATGAGGATTTTGAGTATGTAAAGCGGGCCCTGAAAATGGGGGCATGTGATTATATCCTAAAGCCAGCGGCGCCCGGAGAGATACTTAACTGCTGCAGGGAGGCGCTTAAGCAGCTCAGGGACAAACGGGAGCATATACAGGCATATCAGGACTTAAGGTCCATGGTGGCCCGGAATGAGGACGGCAGGGAAGAAGGTAAGGAGACCCGGGAACATCATGGGGATTTAAGGGAGAGCAGGATAAACAGTAAGGAGATACGGTTTTATATTGAGAACAATTATGGGAAAGATCTATCTTTAAACGACTTGTCGGAGTTGTTTCATTTTAATTCCATCTACATTAACAGGATACTGAAAAAGGACACGGGCTATACGTTCCTTGAGATCCTTAACAATAAGAGAATGGCCGTGTCACTGAGGCTTTTGGAGGAGACGGACCTGAAGGTGAGCCGGATAGCGGAACAGGTGGGGATTCCGGACCAGCGTTATTTCAGCACCATGTTTAAAAAATATTATGGCTGTTCCCCCAAGCAATATAAACAGAACATGAAACGGAAGGGCATATGAAAAAACACAGGCGGAGGCGGTTCCAGCGAAAACTGAAGTATAAGTATATGGCCGCGTGCATCGGTATAAGCCTGTTCCTGGTCCTCATACTGACAGGCAGTTATTACGGATATTTTAACAAGCTGTTTGTGACCCAGACCCAGGATTATGTATTTAATATGGCGGAACAGTCAAAGGACAGCCTTGAACTTACCATGCGCCAGATCGACAGTGTGATCCTCAGCATCCAGAGCGAGACCATGGTCCAGGAGTTCCTGACAAAGATAGACAAAGGGACATATGGGGCTTATGAGGAATATCTGGCCAGGGAAAAGGTACGCCAGGGAATCTATGCGGATATCATGTGGGAGGATTCCGTGGTCAATGTTTATCTGGAATCAGACCAGGGATATTCTGAAGTGTGGGAAAAGTCAGGGGGCGGCGTCATATGGAATAAGCAGAAAAAGGAACAGATCTATGGGGGAAAGGGCAGGACCGTATGGCTGGGGGTGGATGAATCCGGTAAGTTCATGCAGGCCGGGGCCCAGATCAACAGCACAAAAAATTTAAAGCCCCTGGGTTTTGTAATGATACAGATGCCCGTGGAGGACTTTGAGAACCAGATCAACAAGTATTCCTTTATACGGAATGGGCTGACCATGATCATCAGCCGGTCGGAGGGGGTGATCGTGACCACGGATCCGGCGTTGTCCGCTGACGGACTTGACACATTGGGCCGGCGGTTTATGTCCGGCCATGTCAGGGAGGATGTGTATTCCGTTGACTTTGGGGGAGAGAAGTATTATGCGGTGATATCAGATCTGAGGTACAATGACTGGAGGCTGATCACGCTGATACCAAAGATGAATTACAGTGAGGTTTTATATGAACTGAGATTTTATATTTTTGCAGTAGTCATGGTGGTTCTGTTTGTCTCCTTTATCATTATACTGATCCTGGCGGAGCGGTTTACGAAAAACATCAAGGAGCTCCAGGGAGCTATGGAACGGTTTGGGGAAGGGGACTTTAACGTCATTTGCGCGGTCCACTCCGATGACGAGGTGGGGCAGCTGTCCCAGCATTTTAACATGATGGTGTACAATATCAATGATCTCATTGACAGGGTCTATAATGAGACTATGCTGCGTCAGGAAGCGGAACTCAAGTCACTGAGGATGCAGATCAATCCTCATTTCCTTTACAATACCCTGGACATGATGAGCTGGATCTCCCGGAACAGAGGTGTTCCGGAGGTGGGGGAGGTGGCGGTTTCGCTGGGTAATATCCTACGGTATACGATCAACGGGTCTGACTTTGCCACCATTGGGGAAGAACTGGAACATATCAGGAATTACTTTATGATACAGCACTGCAGGTATGGAGACCGGATCCATTTTAACATTGATGTTCCCCGGGAGGTTCTGGACATCCAGATCCCCAAACTGCTGATCCAGCCTTTGATCGAGAATGCAGTGGTACATGGGGTGGAGAACCTGGAAGCGGACGGGGTTGTGACCTTAAAGGCAGACTTAGACCGGCAAAACCTTTACATCTCTGTTATTGATAACGGGGTGGGAATGAGCCAGGAAAAGATAGACGCCATACTCAATGATGACAACGGCATTCCTCTGGAAGTCAGGGAATCCATTGGCCTTAAAAACGTAAACAGGAGACTTAAGATCCGCTACGGGGAATTTCACGGGCTCAGGATGCGCAGTGTCCTGGGAAAAGGGACAGAGGTTAAGATGTGCATACCATACCTGTCGTGATACAGATATAAATAGATTCAGACATTCGTAGATTCAGACATTCGTAGGTTTAGGCATACAAAAAATCCCGGTTTCCGGACCCGGTTCAGGGTTCCGGAAAAACCGGGATTTCTATTATCACTGCTTTACAATGGTATACTTTGACAGGTCCGGATTAAAAGTATCCTTATCCGAATCCCAGGCACCGTTGGCACCCAGCCAATAGTAGAAATTCATCTCTCCTGACTTGATATAGCAGTTGGTCAGCATATAGCCTTCGTAATTAAAATAATACCACTTGTTGTTGATGCATCTCCAGGTGTTGGTGGGATATGCCTTGTTCTTGTAAACGTACCGCCTGCCCAGCCTGTTCCGCTCCCAGCTGCCGTTGTCAATATACCAGGCATCTTCAGGCCGGATCTTATTCTCCTCCGAGAGTTCAGACCAGGGACTTGCCTGTGATTTATAGGTTCCGAAGGCCCTTACGCGGAATGTGTACACACCTTCCACATTGATATATGACTTGAAATCATAGCGGTCATGCTTGGCTGTTACCGTGGCCATCAGGCGGTTATCCTTATAAAGCTGGATCTCATAACTCTTGGAACCTTCCACCTCATCCCACACAGCTGTATTATTGTTCCAGCTCACTGCTGTGGAAGCAGGAAGGATGCTGTCAATGGTAGGAAGGGTTACCTGCAGGATCAGGGAATTCCCATCCCCGTCCATGGTGGCTTTTTTGTACTGTGCCCCGCATCCGAATAAGGAAAAGTATGTTCTGCCAGTGCTGGTAAAGCTGTACCCGCTTTTGGCGGATAACTCTATTTCTACCACAGGCCTTTCGCCGAAAACCCATGTATCATCTCGTTTAACATAGGAAGCGCCCTCCACAACAAAATGCTTATTGCTGGAAGTGGCATATACTTCACCAACCAGGTCTCCGGCTTTTGGTGCTCGGTCCCACGAAATGGACAGGGGGACGGAATCGATGAGACTCTCTTCACCATAAGCGGGTACCAGGATGCCTAAAGACAGGAGCGATATCAAAAAAACCAGTAAAAATGTCTTTTTTGACATAGCATGTACCTCCTCTTAATGTGCTTATAACTATTGTACATTAGATAGGATGAAAAGTCCAAGGATTATTTTCTTAAGAAATTCGATAGAAATACGTGAGTAAATCTTCATAAATTGAACGTACCCTCAGTGGACAAGGGGACACACCCCCCTTGTCCACTGAGGGTCGTTCCCATGAAAGATCTCAATACAGCCCTGATATGAGACTGCTGCATTGCTCAATGCCCAAAACCCCGCTGTCCAGTGTGACATGGTAGTTACGGGCAAGCCCCCACTGGGTGTCGGTATAAAACTGGTAGTAGGCGGCCCGGCGTTTGTCCTTGTCAGCCAGTCTCTTTTGTGTGGGCACATCCGTTTCTCCGTAAAGGCTTACGATCCGCTGGGCGCGCTTATCAAAGCCGGCATGGATAAACACCTTCAGACAGTCGGCCGCATCCTTTAAGATATAGTCTGCGCACCGCCCCACGATTACACAGGATTCCCTGGCTGCCAGCTCCAGGATGATGCTTCTCTGGATGATCCAGAGATAGTCCTGGTTGGAAACCCCGTTTAGTGAGCGGCCGGAAAATGCATTGGCAAACCATCCCTTATGGGCGCTGGATTCATCCTGCTCCCGGATATAATCCTCTGTAAAACCGCTGTCCTCAGACAGCTTTTCGATCAGCTCCTGGTCATAACAGGGGATTCCCAATGTTTCTGCTGTCATTTTCCCTATGGTGCGTCCCCCGCTTCCAAATTCCCTGCTGATGGTTATGATCCTGTTTTTCATTGTCCTTCCTCCTGGCTATTTTAATGTTTTATATGTCCTGCCTATTACAATGGCAGAGATGATAAATGTGAGCACATCCGATACTGGCATGGAATAGAGCACGCCGTCCAGTTCAAAGAACACGGGCAGCAAAAGGGCAAAGCCAACGCCGAACACCACCTCACGGACCATGGAGAGAAGGGTGGATACCAGAGCCTTTCCAAGGGACTGGAGGTAAATGAAGGTGGCTTTGTTGACACATGCCAGGATGAGCATACAGAGGTAAATGCGGAATGCCCTTACCGCAAACTCCGTATAATATATGCTCTCATTGGATGCGCCGAACAGGGCAATGAGCCGGCCGGGAAAGAGTTCCACGATCCCCAGTGCCGCTGCGCCCACTGCGGCTTCCAGGGCCAGCAAGAGGGTGAACAGGCTTTTGGCCCGGTCCCTGCGCCCGGCACCCATATTATAGCCCACAATGGGAATGCACCCTGCGGCCATGCCCACGGAGATGGATATGACGATCTGAAAGAACTTCATCACAATGCCCACCACGGCCATGGGAATCTGGGCGTATACGGGCTGGCTGAACACCGGGTCCAGGGCTCCATAGGTGCGGATCATGTTGTTAATGGCAGCCATGGAAGCCACCAGGGAGATCTGGGACAAAAAGCTGCATATGCCAAGGGGCAGGAAACGCTTCATCAACCCTCCATGCAGGCCAAAACTCTGCCTGTGCAGGGTCACTGCCTTCATGTGACAGAGATACCATACGGCCAGCACCGCGGTGAGGACCTGGCCGATAACAGTGGCCACAGCGGCTCCCATCATCCCCCATCGGAAAATAAAAATGAACACAGGATCCAGGATGATGTTTGCCACCGCGCCTGCCAGGGTGGAGACCATGGCAAAGCCGGGGCTGCCGTCAGAACGGATAATGGGGTTTAGCGCCTGGCCAAACATGTAAAAGGGGATGCCCATGGTGATATAGGTAAAGTACTCCTTGGAATGTAAAAAGGTTTCCTCATTGATCCGTCCCCCAAACAGGGTAAGGATGGGATCCTGAAACAGGAAATAGAGAGCGGTGAGGACCAGACCGGCCGCAATGCAAAGGACAATGGCATTGCCGATGCTGCGGTGGGCATTTTCCTTTTCATTGGCCCCCAGGCACAGGCTTACAAAGGCACAGCAGCCATCCCCGATCATTACCGCGATGGCCAGGGCCACCACGGTTAGGGGAAATACCACCGTATTGGCTGCATTTCCGTAGGAACCCAGGTAATCCGCATTGGCGATAAAAATCTGGTCCACAATGTTGTACAGGGCGGCCACCAACAGGGAAATGATGCAGGGAACCGCATATTTCCCCATCAGGCTGCTGATTTTTTCTGTCTCCAGAAATGAATTTGATCGTTGTTCCATAAAATGTTTCCTCCTTTATTGCAAAAAAATAAAGCGTGGGGCCTGAAAGCTGGATTTACGCTGTGGGCGGCGACACGCTTTGATGCATGGGTGATGCATAAATATAGGATTAAAATAACTGTTCACAATGTCCTGAACTGTTACGATTAAAATAAAAAAGAGCAGCTGACAACCGGATTTACGCAGTCAGCTACTCATTGCATCCATATTATAGCAGGTATTTTTGAAAAATTCAAATGTTTTTTGTGCAAAAATAATCCCCAAAAACAGACCATTTAATTTCTGAATAGCAGTATTTAATATAGATATTTCAAATTCAAGGGATTTAATGTTATTATTTTAACAAGAGAGGCGCGGACAGATGCGGTTACGATCTCTGCGCCGACATATTACATTTTAACAAGATAACAGGAAAGGAGAATCATGAAAAAAGATTACAAAAAAGCCCCCTTTACAAAATTCCATATGATGCTGTATGTCTGTACGGTTTTAGGCCAGATTGCATGCGGATATGCCCTGGGAATTGCGGGGACTGCAGTCACACAGGCACAGGATAAGCTGGGGTTAAGCACCTTCTGGGTGGGCCTGCTGGGAGCCGGAACACTGATCGGACTTGCCGGAAGCCTTGTTGTAGGCAACATTGCCGACAAAATCGGCAGGAGCAAATTGATGCTGGCGGATATGGCGCTATTTTCCGTATGTTCGGTCCTTCAGCTTTTTACATCCAGCGTGGGGGTATTAATGTTCCTGCGCATCTGTATCGGCCTTTGTATTGCAGTTGATTACACAGTGGGAACTACCATTATTTCAGAATGGTTTCCGCCCAAAGACGGACCTGTCTACCTGAGCCGGTTTATTATTTTCTGGACCTTCGGCTATGTGGCTTCCTTTTTTGCAGGGCTGATCATGGGGAATCTGTCCATGGATTACCATATCATTTTTGTAACCTCTGTTATTCCGGGTGTGATCGCCGCCATTGCGAGAATTGTGATAGGAGTGCCGGAATCGCCTACATGGCTGGCTGCAATTGGCCGTTCGGATGAGGCTGACAAGTTGATCGCGAAAAAACTGGGAGACGGATACTGCGTTGTGGCGGAGGACAACAATGCATCCAATGAAAAAGTATCCGTAATAGAACTCTTCAGCCCAAAGTACCGCAGAAACACGCTGGTAGGCGGTGTTTTCTATGCATGTCAGGTGTTCCCTTACTTTGGAGTGGGTATCTTCCTTCCGATCCTGATCGCCAGTCTGAACATGGGGGACGCAAATACATCCAGTATTTTATACGATGTCTTCTGTATGGCCGGAGCGTTCATTGGAACATATTTGTGCAACAGAATATCGCGGAGACGTTTTCTTTGTTCAACCTTTTATATTTCAGCCATTGCACTGGGGGTAATGATCGTGGGCCATGGCGGATCCATGGTAGTTACCGTGGTTTCATTCTGTGTGTATGCATTGTCCATGTCAATTGCGGTCGTAATGGAAAATCCATACCCGCCGGAGCTGTTTGATACCCGCGTAAGAGGCACCGGGGTTGGCATCGTGATCGCCTTTAGCCGGATCGGGGCAGCTGCAGGAACCTTCTTACTGCCCATTTTGGTGGAACGCATTGGAGTCTACGGCACCTTAGGCGTGTGCCTTGTTATCCTGCTGATTGGCGGGGTGGTATGCCAGCTGTTTGCGCCTGAAACGTTTATAAAGGAAGTCCATACCGCGGAAATGAATGAAAATTTAGCGGCAAATTAATATAAAGATCATAAAGGAGAGCGTATCATGTCAAAAGATTATATGAAAAGGATCCAGGCGCTGAGAGAGAACTATATGTCTCACCGTGTTGAGATGGATATTCTGGATGCTTACTATGTAACACAGGGCTTTAAAGCCACGGAAGGCCAGCCGTGGCAGATCCAGAAAGCAGTTGCTATGAAAACTGTTTATGAGAATAAGCCCATCTTTATCCAGGACCATGAGCTTTTAGTCGGCGGCGTGGCATTCAAGCCGCGTGCAGGTATTCTCAACCCGGATTCCGCATGCTCTGTGATCGAGAAAGAGTTAGATACGATCAGTACCCGCAAATACGATCCATTCTACCTTTCTGAAGAGAACAAGAAACTGTTTATGGAAGAAGTGGCTCCTTACTGGAGAGGCAAATGCGTTCTGGACCGATGGAACGCAATGATGCCGGAAGATGTAAGGACAATGCGCGATGGCGGCATGTTATATGTTGATAAGAAGTTTGTCCGCGGATACGGTGAGAACACACCCGGCTGGAGAACCCTTCTTGCAAAGGGGATCGCCGGCATCAAAAAAGAGGCGGAAGAAAAGCTTGCCGCTCTCGATGATGCACATGGAGAGGATGTGCTGAAACAGATCATTTTCTACAAGTCCCTTATTATTTCAGCCGAAGGCATCATTGCGCTTGCGAACCGCCACGCTGATCTGGCTGAGAAGATGGCTGAAAAAGAGGCGGATGAGAAGCGCAGGGCAGAATTGCTGAAGATCGCGGAAGTTAACCGCAATGTTCCTGCCAATCCGCCCCGTAACTTCTATGAAGCGCTGCAGAGTATGCTTACCTATGAGTTCTGTATTTTTATGGAACAGAATGCGTCTTCTTACAACCTGGGCCGTATGGATCAATATCTGATTCAATATTACGAAAAAGATTTGGCGGACGGCACCATGACACAGGACGAAGCCCAGGAGCTTATGGACTGCTTCTGGATCAAAATCTCGGAAATGGGATTGTTCCAGGACGGTGAGAGCGCTGCCTTTTCTGCGGGTTATAATATGACGGTTCAGGTTTGCGCCGGCGGTATTGACCAATATGGAAATGACGCCGTCAACGACCTGTCCTATATGACGATCCAGGCCACACAAGACACTGCTCTTAAGGAACCCAACATGACGGTCCGCTACAGCATTTCCAAAAATCCGGATTCCTTTTTGCGAAAAGCCGCAGAGTGTATCCGCATGGGACGTACAATGCCGGCCGTCTACCATGACGATGCAGGAATCAAGATGCTTCTCAATAAAGGAATCCCAATGTCACAGGCATGGGACTGGACTCCATGCGGCTGCGTGGAGACGAACCTGGAAGGCCGCCTTAAATCCTATACCGACATCGGCGAGATCAGCATGGGCGGCGTGGTGGATATGGTTATGAATAACGGAAGGAGCCGTAAGACAGGAGAACAGATCTCCATCCGGACCGGTGATCCGCGTGATTTCAAAACGTTTGATGACTTTATGGCAGCGGTCAAAAAGCAGATTGATCATTTTGTACATACAATGGCAACCATGAACTCGTATCTGGATTATCTGAGCGAGAATTACCGTCCGGTGCCGGCCCTTTCTTTGACATATCCCAACTGTATGGTGGTTGGAAAAGATTACGCAAACGGCGGCGCTGAGTTTAATGTGGGGAATGGGATCAATATCATCGGACAGGCGGACATTATCAATTCCGTGGCAGATATTAAATATCTTGTTTTTGATGAAAAGAAAATATCCATGGATGAGCTTTGCAGGGCATTGGATGCGGACTTTGAGGGATATGAGCACATCCATAAAATGTGCATGGATGCGCCAAAATACGGCAATGATGATCCGAAGGCCGACTTCTGTGTGGGAGAGATCTATAACTACCTTGTGGATCAGATTGAGCAATACGATTCACCATTCGGCAAGCTGACGGCAGGTATGCTTCCCGTATCCGGCAATGTGCCCATTGGACAGAGCGTGGGTGCGCTTCCTTCAGGACGGAAAGCGTGGACGCCTCTCGCTGACGGCATCGGGGCCACTGGCGGCACTGATATCAATGGAGCCACAGCCCTTTTAAAATCCATCAGTAATCTGCCCCATGCGCGTTTTACGCAGGGAACACAGATGAACCTGAAGATCGATCCCAAGCTTCTTGAGGGGGAGCGCGGGCTGAACAGCATGATGGTCCTGCTTAAGACTCAGTGCACACTGGATATCTATCACACCCAGTACAATGTCATCAATCCGGAGATCCTTATGGATGCGCAGAAAAATCCAGGGGACCACAAAGATCTGTTGGTCCGGGTTGCGGGATATACGGCATTCTTTGTAGAACTTGGCAAGGACATTCAGGATGATATCATCCAGCGAACGGAAATTGAAAACTGGGGTTGATGGAAAGGGCAGTCGAATGGAAGATCTGATTTACGAAAACATGGATATGCCGGGTTCCGTACTCAGAATTGAAAAAAGTTCCATTTTCGATGGAGATGGACTTCGTACCGTTGTATTTATGAAAGGATGCCCCCTGCGGTGCTGGTGGTGCTCAACGCCGGAGAGTCATCATAAGGAGATCCAGACAACCCTGGACAAAAAGATCACCTATGGCCGCATAATGACGGTTGAAGAGGTTCTGGTGGAAGTCCGGAAAGATATTCCCTTTTATTTCCACTCAGGGGGCGGAATGACTATATCAGGGGGAGAGATTCTTACACAGCCGGAGTTTGTGTATCATTTGCTGCATCGTGCAAGCTGGGAAGGCATCAACACCTGCATTGAAACCTCCTTTTATGGAGGGTGGGATAAGATCGAGCCTATTTTAAGCAGCACCGATACCGCGTTTGTGGATATAAAAGTAATGGATCCCAAAGCCCATAAACAATATGTGGGGGTGGATAATGAGGTGATCCTCAGTAATATCCGCAGAGCCGGGGCCAGAAAAGGCGGCACGAAGCTGATCATCCGCAGCCCGCTGATCCCGGGAGTCAATGATTCTGAGACGGATCTTAAGCTTCTTGGCGGATTCCTTGCAAAACTGCCGGGCGTGGATCATCTGCAGCTATTGCCTTATCACCGTCTTGGAACAGATACCTACCGCAAGTTGGGACTTACATATCAGCTTCCTGATGCCAGGACCCCTTCACAGGAGTACATGGAGCGGTGCGCGCGCATTACAGGTAAATATGTCAAAACGATTATTTAGTGTCCCCCCGGAGTCTCACCGGTATCCGGATTTGGGGGAGTACACTTTAAAAGAAAGGTGGAAACAATCGTGTTACGATATGGATTTATTGCAGCAGGAAATATTATCCGTGCAATGCACAGGGGAGGGGAGCTTCATGCGGATTACAATCCCTCGGAAATTGGAATTTTTGATATTAATGAGAATGTGCGTAAGGATTACGCGTCCAGAGGTTATAAAACATTTGACAATATGACGGAATTGGTTAATAATTCAGAGATGATCGTTCTTGGGGTAACGCCCAAGGTCGTTGGATTGATCATTGATGAACTGAAAGCATGCTACCGGCCGGGACAGCTGATGTTAACCGTGGTAACGGGTGTTGAACAGCCCTGGTATACGGAACATCTCGGGGAGGACTGTAAGGTTGTGATCTGTATGCCGAACATGAGCTCACAGGTAGGGGAAGGCGCATTTGCGGTATCACGCAATACAAACTGTACAGATGAGGATGTGGAGCGTGTCACAGCGATCCTCAGATCATGCGGTCTTGTGGAGGAGATCCCGGATGGAATGATGGCGGAAATCCTTCCGTTTAATGGTTCGGCGCCTGGATTCTTTTATCATATTTCCAATTTAATGGTAAAGGAAGCGGAAAAATATGGACTGGATCCTGACACGGCGATCCGTTTATTTGCCCAGACCATGAAGGGAAGCGCGGAAATGATCCTCTCTTCCAATATCAGCTTACAGGAGCTTGAAGCCGCACTCAGACTGCCGGGCGGAGCAACTGTAACGGCTTTGGAAAAAATAGAATCCATGGGATTTGACGCAATGTACGATGAATTTGTAAGAGTTTCAGTGGAACGTTGTAAGGAACTTGGCAGACAATAGTGATCTAAAATAGGATGAAGAAAAGAGGAGGATCAATATGATCAGGAATCACGACAGAAAATTTAAAATCGGAATGCATAGTTACACATTACACCTTTCAGGGTTTGGCGAGAGCTGGGGATTTCAGGAATACGGCGAGCACCATGCATTTGAGCAGGTGGCAACATTTAAGGACCTGGTAGACATTGCGGTAGAAGTTGGACTTGATGTTCTTCATATCACATTGGTGGATATCCAGAATGATACATCCGATGCCCATCTGGCAGAGTGCCGTAAAATTGCGGAAGAAGCAGGTATTGAACTGGAACTGAATGTTTCGTTTAATGCGCCTTCAGATCCCCGTGTAAACTGTGATGTTGAAAACTCTTTACATATTGCCCGTAAGCTGGGATGCAATCTTGTAAAATACAGCACAGACGTGGAGCATCCGGAGAAATCGTCCCACTCATGCTTAGCGCCTTCTGTCATGAAGCAATTGGTTGAAATCTACGGTCAGTTTGAGAAAAATCTTCCACTGATCGAAAAATACGGCATGAAGATCGCCATTGAGAACCACTGTGACCTGTTCGCAGATGAAGTGATCTGGCTGGTGAAACAGTTAAACCATCCGTTGGTCGGCGCATGCTGTGATACGATCAATTCTTTAATGGTGATGGAAGGAATTGCGGAGTGCGTCCGCAAAATGGCGCCGTACTGCTACTGCGTACATTTCTGTGATAACAGGGTATTTGCCGATCCTGATGGAACACATTCACTTGGTACAGCCATTGGGGCAGGTAATGTTGACTGCAGGGCGATCATGGATATTCTGAGGGAGGAGGCTCCTGATGGTCTGGATACCATTGACCTTGAAATTGAATTGCCTCTTTCCGGTTATTCGATTGAAGAAGGCCGTGAGATGGAATTAAAGGGCTTGCGTGAGTCTGTTGAATACATGTATAAAGAGTTGGGGATCGGCCGCAATCCTGCAAAGATCTATGGCCCCAGTAATTACTTTTTAAATAAATGATCCGATGAAATATCAATGTGAGTGAAAGGGAGCTGTGAGACATGACCGGGTGATCGATGAAAAGTCGTATATCTGGTCATGTTGTCGTATGGGCGGATGATGCGGGTGAGGATCATGGGATGTGTAGGGAGAGGGGCAGATGAAGCAAATGAAGACAAAACATTATGTAAAGGGAAGCATACATAAGGAGGTTCTGGGCGCAGTAGGTATTTTATTCATGATTGAGCTTATATTGGGGGTGTTTTTTACAGATGCCTTTGGCGCTGTCATGTCACAGATGACCTACCTGATCGGGGACAATTTCGGCTGGTGGATCGATCTGTGTGTGGTATTGGCGGTTATTCTGGGGCTTTGTTATATAATCTTCCGTTATGGGGATATACGGATCGGCGGGGAAGATGCGGTTCCGGAATATTCTACATGGCAGTGGTTTTCTATTTCTATCTGCGGCGGGATCGGGTGCGGTCTTTTATTCTGGGCCATGGGGGAACCAATCTATCATTTTATGCATCCTCCGGTGACCGCGGGGATCGAAGCTGAGAGCAAAGCGGCTGCAGTTTTTGCAGTAGGGCAGACCATGTTCCACTGGTCGTTTGTCCAATATTTTATTTATGCGATTCCGGCAGTGGTGTTTGCGCTTCTTGCCTATAATTGCAAAAGACCTCTTTCCTTCCGGTCTCTTGTCACGGAGGTAACGGGAAAAGACAGGATATGGCTGACAATACTGCTGCACATTTTTTGCGGCTATGCAGTGGCAAGCGGGGTATCTAATTCAATGGCAGCGGGAATGATGCAGATCAGCGGGGGACTCAACTCTGTTTTCGGACTTCCCCAGGATGAGAAGATATATCTTTTGATCGCTGTTTTTGTAGGTGCGTTTTTTATCCTGTCTTGTCTGACCGGGATCAATAAAGGGCTCACCTACGTCTCAATGGCATGTATGATTTGTTTTCTGGGTTTGATGATCTATGTTGTGATTGCCGGAGACGGGCAGTTCATCGGAAAACTTGGAATGGAGTCCTTTGGCAATATGCTGGACAATTTTTTCAGCAAGATCACCTATAACAATGCATTGTCTGAACATGACCAATGGGCAAATGAATGGCCCATTACCTTTTGGAATTCCTTCTTTATTTATGCTCCCATTATGGGAATGTTCCTGGCAAGAATGGGAAAAGGAAGAACCGTGCGAGAGTTCCTGCTGGTGGAGATCCTTGTGCCGTCCTTATTCTGCTGTCTGTTCATCGCCATCTTTGCAAGCACCACAATGCAGATGCAGGTCAGCGGAGCAATTGATATATGGGCCAATGTTCAGGAACTTGGCATGCAGACGGCTTTGTATCAGGTGCTGGGGGCAATGCCGGGAGGCAGGATCGTTCAATTCGTGTTCCTGATCACCGTCTGTTTATCCTTTGTAACATTGGCGGATCCCAATACTTCTGCAATGGCAACCCTGTGCGTACATGGACAGCAGATCGATGAAGAGCCTCCTAAAAACATTAAGATCATAATAGGCATAGCAGTTTCTGTGGTGGCCTATCTGCTGGTTGTCTCAGGTGGGGTGAATGCAGTTAAGGGTCTTTTAAACGCAGGCGGCCTTCTGATGACGGTCCCCACTGTATGGCTGTTTGTAAGCCTGCCTAAAATCGGCGGAAAGCTGCTAAGGTGTAAGAAGTATGTGGTGGATGGAGAAACGTTAAAATAGCGGGGATGAGTACCAGGGGACCGTCCCCTGACCTTTCTGGACCTTGCTTGCATCATATTGAAAATTCCCCATTTATATGATATAGTATAAAATATTTTGGCGGCTCATATACAATCATGACCAATGGGGAGGTTACTATGACATTGTTACAGCTCCAATATTTTATTACTGTTGTTGAGACAGGGAATTTCACCCATGCGGCCAGACAAGCCTATACATCCCAGCCCACCATAAGCCGTCAGATACAGATGCTGGAGGAGGAATTAGGGTATTCTCTTTTTAATCGG
The DNA here is from genome assembly GCF_040545455.1 of Enterocloster citroniae. Lineage (NCBI taxonomy): Bacteria > Bacillati > Bacillota > Clostridia > Lachnospirales > Lachnospiraceae > Enterocloster > Enterocloster citroniae. The sequence continues at coordinate 165,658 of NZ_JBEPLZ010000003.1, forward strand.
AACAGTAAACCGCTCCGTCTTACCGAACCCGGACAGATATTGTATGAAGGGATGAAAGAAGCCATTTCCCGGATCAATGATACCCTTGAAAAGGCCAGAATTGTTTCGGAGGGAAAAGAGGGGGTATTATCCATCTCCTTTCAATCCGGTTATTTTTCGGAATATATGTTTTTCTCCACCATCAACAAACTGCGTGAAACCAGCCCTGCATTACAGATACGAAGTAATAAATTGTTTTCATGGGACCAGATCAAGGGTCTTAAAAATGAGAGCATAGATGTTGCCGTTGGCCTTGAATTCCCTCACTGGAACGAATTGGGCTTTACGGTCAGAAAGTTGAAAAAAGTAGAAACCCTTATTGTGATGTCTACCAATCATAGATTGGCAAAAAAAGAAACCCTTGAATATAACGACCTTTGCGGGGAAACATTTTTTCTCACCGCGCCCAACGGATATCAGGTGGATAAAATCTTCAAACACCGTTTTTGCCTGGATGATGTTCATCAGGTGGAAGTGTCCTCATCAGAAAATGCCTATTTTAAGGTATTATCCGATAATGGACTCACGATCTCAAATCCATATGATCCGGTGCTGTTGGACAGCCCCCATTACCATGCTGTAAAATTTGATTCTGAATATGCCGACTCCTATGTTTGTGTAACCAATCCTGATAATACCAATCCTGCAATACAGCTTTTTTTGGATCTGATCCAAACGGACTGCGAATCCGGTAAGTGACGATCTGCGTTACGGTGATGTCTCGACTGATGCCTCCTCTTGTGATATACTACCCTCAGTGGATAAGGGCGTGTTCCCTTATCCGACCAGGGATACAACGTATATTTTACAAGGAGGCATTTTTTATGGGCGGACAGGCGGAGGATAAAACAAGGGAAAGAATATGTGTTGGCCTGCTGGCTCATGTAGATGCGGGAAAGACAACTCTGTCAGAGGCGCTGCTGTATCTCACCGGCAGCATACGGAAAATGGGACGGGTGGATAACCAGGACGCGTTTCTGGACACATATGCCCTGGAACGGGCCAGAGGAATTACAATTTTTTCCAAACAAGCCGGAATAGAGTGGAAAGGTATGTCTATTACACTGTTGGATACGCCGGGACATGTGGATTTTTCAGCTGAGATGGAGCGCACCCTGCAGGTCCTGGACTATGCGGTTCTGGTGATCAGCGGCAGCGATGGGGTCCAGGGGCATACAGCCACATTGTGGCGCCTCCTTTCAAAGTACAGGGTGCCAACCTTTGTTTTTGTCAATAAGATGGATCAGCCGGGAACCGACCGGGATTCCCTTCTCCTGGAGGTACGGGACAGGCTGGATGACGGCTGTGTGGATTTTACACAGGCGGGCACCATGGAATGTCTGGAGCAGGTGGCCATGTGTGATGAAACGGTGCTGGAGCATTTCCTGGAAACAGGGAACGTGGAGGAGGGGGAGATTGGCCGTCTGATATGTGAGCGGAAGCTGTTTCCCTGTTATTTCGGCTCGGCCTTAAGGCTTAAGGGAGTGGAGGAGCTTTTGGAGGGCATCAGGGCCTATGGAAAGATGCCGGTTTATCCGGACCAGTTCGGCGCAAAGGTGTTTAAGATCACAAGGGATGACCAGGGCGGCCGCCTGACCCATATGAAGATCACCGGCGGAAGCCTGAAGGTGAAAAGCCTGTTGTCCGGCGGGAGGGAGAAGGGGGAGGAGTGGCAGGAAAAGGTGAACCAGATCCGTCTGTATTCCGGTGAAAAATATGAGCCGGTACCGGAGGCGGAAGCAGGATGTATCTGCGCGGTAACCGGACTTCTCCGGACGTTTCCGGGGCAGGGACTGGGGATGGAACAGGCATCCATGGAACCTCTTTTGGAACCTGTGCTCACCTATGAGGTAAAGCTGCCCCAGGGCTGTGACAAGGCCGTGATGCTTCCCAAACTCAGGGAGCTGGAGGAGGAGGACCCGCAGCTTCACGTGGCGTGGGACGAGCACCTTCAGGAAATCCAGGTGCAGCTCATGGGCGAGGTGCAGATTGAGGTATTAAAGAACCTGATTTCTGAGCGGTTTGGCGCAGAGGTGGAATTTGGCCGTCCCAATATTGTTTATAAGGAGACAATAACGGGACCGGTGGAGGGAGTGGGGCATTTTGAACCCCTGCGCCATTATGCAGAGGTACACCTTCTTCTGGAGCCGGGGGAGCGGGGCAGTGGACTGCAGTTTGCCACGGGGTGCAGCGAAGATATCCTGGACCGAAACTGGCAGAGACTGGTGATGACCCATCTGGAGGAAAAGGTGCACAGGGGAGTCCTTATAGGCGCTCCTGTTACGGATATGAGGATCACGCTGGTGGCGGGAAGGGCCCATATCAAACATACGGAGGGCGGTGATTTCCGGCAGGCTACTTACAGGGCTCTCCGCCAGGGCCTTATGGAGGCTGACAGCCTGCTTTTGGAACCCTGGTATGATTTTTGCCTGGAGATACCTGAAACAGCCATTGGCCGGGCCATGACGGATATCGAAAAACGAAAGGGGAGCTGTGTCATCGCCCATACGGAGGGCGGTCAGGCCCGTTTGACAGGAAGCGCTCCCGTGTCGGCCATGGGAGATTACCAGACTGAGGTGACTGCTTACACAAAGGGATGCGGCCATCTGACCTGTACCTTCAGGGGATATGAACCATGCCATGATCAGGAGGAAGTGGTGGAAGCGTCCGGTTATGACCCGGAACGGGATGAGGACAATCCGTCCGGGTCTGTGTTCTGTGCCCACGGGGCCGGGTTCGTGGTAAGCTGGGACCATGTGAAGGAGTACATGCATATGGACAGCGGGATTTTTAAGGAGAACCAGGGAACCGGCCCGGAAGTATTTAAGGGGCCGGCCAAAAACGCGCCTGAGGGTTCCGGGAAGGAAGAAATATGGCTGGGCACGGATGAGATCGATGCCATACTGGAGCGGACATTTTATTCCAACAGCCGCGGCAAGGCCAGGCAGAAGAACGGGATACCCGGAAAGGGCGTGGGCCGCAGGACCTACAGCCCGCCTGAGACCCGCACCTATCGCCCGGCAGCAGTCCGTCCCCAGCCTGCAGAGGAATATCTGCTGGTGGACGGATATAACATCATCTACGCCTGGGATGAGTTAAACAGCCTTGCGGAGGACAATATGGAGGGGGCCAGAGGGCGGCTGATGGACCTGCTGTGTAATTACCAGGCAGTGCGCAGATGCAATCTGATCCTTGTGTTTGATGCCTACAGGGTCAAGGGCCATGCAACCGAGATCCTGGATTACCATAACATCCATGTGGTCTACACAAAGGAGGCCGAGACAGCGGACCAGTACATTGAGAAGTTTGCCCACGAAAATGCCCGCAGATTTGACATATCAGTGGCAACCTCAGACGGTCTGGAACAGGTCATTATCCTAGGACAGGGCTGCCGCCGTGTCTCTGCCAGGGAGCTTTGGGAGGACCTGGAGCGGGTCAAGGGAATGCTCAGGGAAGAGTATTTGGAAAAGCCGCGGCTGAAGCGCAACAGTTTGCTGGAGGTGCTGCCGGAAAAGGCGGCCAGGGAGCTTGAGAAGCTGAAGGACAAAGAACAGGAATAAATTCTGGAGGTGGGATCCATGAAAGGTGTAAGAGCAGCCAAATCTGAGGACAGGGAGCAGATCTGTGTCCTGATCACTGCCCTGGAGGAAACAGAGATAGACAGGTCAGCTTTTTTTGAAATCTTTGAGGCAAACAGGACAGATCCGGCCATACATTATTTTGTCTATGAGGAGGAGGGCCGGGTTGCCGGATTTGCCAGCCTGTACGTGCAGAGACTGCTTCATCACACCGCCTATGTGGCTGAGATACAGGAATTGGTGGTGGACCGGGACAGAAGGGGAGCCGGCATTGGCAGTCAGCTGTTTCAGGCAGCAAAGGAAGCTGCCCTGGATCACGGCTGCATCCAACTGGAGGTGTGCTGCAATAAAAAACGAAAACCCAGCCATGGGTTCTATGAGGCGCAGGGGATGAAGAACGACCATTACAAGTTCTGCATGTCCCTTTCCAACGAATCATAGGTGTACGCCCACGGATTCCGAGCGTACACATAAAGAAGGGGGAGGTAAGATGGAGCGGTGCAACTGGTGTTTATGCAATGAGAAGATGATGAGATACCATGACGAGGAGTGGGGCACGCCCCTTCATGACGACCAAAAGCAGTTTGAGTTTCTCATGATGGAGGTGATGCAGTGCGGCCTGAACTGGAATATGATGATCCAGAAGCGGGAGATATTCTGCCAATGCTTTGACGGGTTTGACTATGAAAAGATCGCCCTGTACGCTGAGGCGGATGTGGAGCGTATCCTGGCGTCCGAGGGCATGATACGATCACGCAGAAAGGTGGAGGCAGTGATCCACAATGCCCGGTGTTTCCGGGCGGTGAGAGAGGAATTTGGCTCCTTCAGCAGGTATCTGTGGGGGTTCTCCAAAGGAAAGACCCTTCTGTATTCAGGCCATCAGAAGGGAAAGATACCTGCCAAAAACAGTCTGTCCGATGAAGTGAGCAAGGATCTGAAACATCGGGGTTTTAAGTATCTGGGGTCGGTCACCGTATATTCCCACCTTCAGGCCTGCGGGATCATTAACGACCACAGGAAGGAGTGCTTCCGCTATCGGGAGATCGTGGAACAGTATCCGGTTGTGAGAAAGCGGGACCAATAGAAAATACGTAACTGTTCAGGGCGGCTCATCATCTTGACCGGAAAAGATACTATTTTTTGTCACCCCATATCACGTTGGCGGCAGCGCACAGAAGGCCGCCAATGGGGAAAACTACCCATGCAATACGGAACATATCCAAGACCAGTCCAAAATAAAAGAAAATTGCCGTGGCTAACAGCATGATCACACCGGAGATCTTTCCGGTCAGTTTCGCACCGCTGTCCTGCTCGCCGCGGTTTTTTTTATTGTATTCCCCCACTTCATATTTTGCTCTCTGTACCCCAAAATAGATAAAGATCCACACGGCGGCTGCTACAAAGAACAGTTGGATCCCGCCGCCCGCCTCTTCAAGCACAGGATCTTCCAAAAGCTCCAGCCCCATATTTAAGCAGAGTCCAAAGAGGATCAGGCATACACCGGCAGCAATGGCCACTGCAAATTTCCTGTTAAATCGGTAGCGCTCTTCTTCCGTATAGAAATCCTGGACGGTTGAGTATCGTTTCTTAAAATATCTATGGTTGATTCCGGACACGATCAAGATGGAGACTGCTATCCCCACCATGGCAAACATCCCTATGGCCATCACATTCCCCTTGATCAGGGTATCCAGGTTACAGCAGAACATTTCACAGAGCTGGAGTATCTTCTCCATTTCCGGATAGGACTGACCGGACTCCCATTTGGAAAGATATGCCCTATCGTACTTCTATTATTTTTGTGAATAAGGCTTCCATTTTTTTATAATCACAAACAAAAGAATCAATACTGGCCTCCATCATTTCCGTCTCAGTGATGGCAGCAAAATGCAGAATATAACCTGATTCGCATGCTAATTGCCGTATTAATTCCCTTTGAGTTCTCCCATTCCCTTCTCTAAATGGATGGAGTGCATTTATTTCCGAAAAATAATAAGCTGCTCTTTTGGCAAATTTTTCTTTGGAGAGTTGTTTTAAATAATCATCTTTCTGTAATTTACCAAATATTTCTTTTGCTTGCATTTCGATGAATTGTACTTTGCAAAACATATTTGATTTTGCAATATCAACTGTACGAATTTTTCCAGCCCAGGGATATATATCTTGAAATATATATTTGTGAATATTCCGCAAATGTTCTAAATCAAATTTACCTGATATTGGTTTCTCTAGCAAATCCATTAAACGGAGCATTGTCAGTTTTCGTTCTACTTCGAGAAGCTTATCTGTGTCATGAATGTTCAATTTATTAATCAAAACATCGGAATTAGGATAACAGTAGATTTTATCACTCATTTAGCTCTCCTTATAATTCTTCAAAATCTGCTGCCGGATTGCTTCCTTGTCCTTAGTTTGCTGATATTTTTCTAACATTTTTATATCTTCCCTATCTAGCGGCATTTGTTCCATAGCTAAAGAAGCGCTTACTTCGGAAATCTGTTCTTCAGATGTATATAAATGTGGGATTTTTATTTCAAAAGGAATACTTTTTGTCAATATAATTTGTTTTAACAGCATATTGACAACTGATGACAAATTTGTCCCAAGCTCTTCAAGAATGACACTAGCCTGTTCCTTATCCTTAGTATCAGTACGCACTTGCAAAAATGTCTTCTCCATTATTAATACCTCCACATATAGTCAAGTATGATTAAACTCTATTCTTTAGTACTTATTATATTGTTTCGTAATGACAATGTCAATACGTAATAAGAATATAGCAAAAAAATTAGCTATAGGCAAGGTAAGCGTGAGTTGTGGTTTCATATCCTTAACTATGGGAAACTCCGGACTCCCACTTGGACACGGCCTGCCTGGAAACATCCAGGCAGGCCGCCAGCTGTTCCTGGGTCAGGTTTTCTTTTTTTCTCAAATACTGCATATTTTCTGAAAAACTCATTTATTCCTCCTGTACACTGAACTTGATAGGTTTATTCTACAGTTGCCCTGAAGCCACTGCCACCAACTTCATGTTTCCTTTTACATTTTTGACGCTACTTTTAGTTGCCCCCTTTATTTTACAGGGAAAAAACATAAATAGCCAGAAAAACACGGAAAATAATCGCAGGGTAAGATATCTGTAATTAAGTGGAAATAGAAGCGGCATAGTGGTAAAATAGAGAAAATACAGATATTTAAAAACAGGGGAGAATGACGGATGAACTGTTTGCCCAGATACGGCTGGCCGTGCTGTACGCGGTCAATGAGTGAGACTCAACGGGAGGGACAGATGAAATATTTTGGAAGTGGTTTAAGTGAAATACATAAGGAACTGAGCCGTATGATACGGAAAACAGATCGCCTGGAGGAAGCAAAACAGCTGTTTATGGAGCTCCACGGAGCGCTGCATCTTACAGGTATGCCTGGAACTGACAAGGCTGACGGGGATCAAAGGTGCCAGGTCCCCAATGAGGTAGACAAGCTGTTTAATGACCTGTCCACAGATGAATATGCGGTCATGCCCACTGCAAAGGACGAAACCATTGCCTGGGCGCTCTGGCATATTGCAAGGATCGAAGATCTGACCATGGGGATGCTGGTGGCGGAACAGGGACAGCTGTTTGACCAGGAGTGGAAAGAGAGGATGAGGGCCTCTATTACAGATACAGGAAATGCCCTTACCGACAGTGAGATCATAGGCTTAAGCAGGGAACTGGATATGGAGGAACTGCTCCAATACCGCAACTGTGTGGGAAGACGGACTAGGGAGATCGTTACCAATCTTACGCCGGATGATATGAAGCGCAGGGTATCTCCTGTGCAATTGGAACAGATTCTTAAGGAGGGTGGGGTGACAAAGCAGGAGGAATCCCTCTGGCTTTTGGATTACTGGGGCCAAAAGGATGTGGCAGGCCTTTTGTTAATGCCTCCCACCCGTCATGTGATCCTCCATCTGAATGACTGCTGCAGATGGAAGGAATGGATCAGGACAAGAAAGAGGAAGATCTGAGCACCAGGAGATTTTAAAAGTACACATATGGGAGAAGGAGGGAATTACTCATGAGACAAATAGACGAACAGCGGATCACGGCCATGGCGCCCAATGCCAATGCGGTGAATAATGCCAGGAAGATATCCCGGGGCAATGGATTTATCAAATGGGAACGTTCGGCGGATGATACATATTACGCGGGCCAGTGTAAGGGCAGCGGCAGTTCAGTGTACACCGTGTCCGCGGACTTTATAGATGGGTCGGCACCCCTGTGCCGGTGCAGCTGCCCCAGCCGCCAGTTTCCCTGCAAGCACGGGCTGGCGCTCCTTATGGAAATGACCCAGGACCGCCAGTGGGAATTGTGTGAGATACCTGAGGATATTCTGTCCAAACGGGCAAAGAAGGAAGCCAGGGAAGCCAAAAAGGAAGAACATGGGGAAGAATCGTTTGGGGATGGAGCCGTCCGGGGTAGGGAGACAAAAAAGGTCAACAGGACTGCCCGGATAAAAAAGCTGAATAAGCAGCTGGAAGGGCTGGATCTGGCGGAGCAGATGGTAAAGGAACTGCTGGAGGCAGGACTTGGGACCCTGAAAGGCACATCGGTGAAGGTATACCAGGACCTGGCAAAGCAGCTGGGGGATCATTACCTGCCAGGTCCCCAGCGTATGATCCAGTCTCTGGCCCTGCAGGTGCAGATGCTGGAAGGAACAGGCACAGGCGGCCGGGCGGCAAGCGGCCCCGTTACAGCGGGCGGTTCCGCCACGGGGGGCAGTTACGGCGCCCAGGCCGCGGCGGGCGGTTCCGGGGATTACCGTGAAGCCGTGCGCATCCTGGTCTATCTCAGGGCCCTGATAAAAAAGTCCAGGAATTACCTGGAGGAAAAACGGAAGGAGGACCGGCTGGAAGACGACAACAGCGTCCTGTATGAGGAGATGGGGGGGATCTGGACCTTGAACCGCCTCAATGGCCTGGGCCTGAAAAAAGAAGATGCCCGTCTGGTCCAGCTTTCTTTTGACGTATATGCTGATATGTCGAGAAGGGAGATTGTGGACAAGGGCTGGTGGATCGATGTGGACAGCGGGGAACTCTCGGTCACCTTTAATTACCGTCCCTTAAAAGCGCTTAAATATGTAAAAGCCGAGGACACCACGTTCCAGATGGTAAAGACACCGGTCCTCACTTATTATCCGGGCACTGGAAACCGGCGTATCCGCTGGGAGAGCCAGGAGTTTGAGACAGTGACGGATGAGATAAGGAGCACGATCCGTGAATATGGGGCAGCCTCCCTGAAGACGGCTGTAAAGTCAGCCAAGAATGAGCTTAAAAATACAATGTCGGACGGCCTGTACGGCTGCCTGATCTGGTTTGATCATCTGGGGCGCAGCAAGGCAGGAGCGGGAGAGGGATACATTCTTGTGGACCGGGAGGGGCAGACCATAGAGCTTTTAAACCCTGACGGGAACAGGCACCTGGACCGGAGGCCGGGCATTTTGCCGGACAGGGAATTCTGCACCGGCCAGGTGATGTTTGGGGTGCTCTGGTACGATGGAAAACGGCAGAACATATGTATGCAGCCCCATTCCATTATCACGGAAAAGGAAATTCTGCGTCTGCTTTATTAAATATGGGCCATAGGAGGGAAAAAGATGGAACTCAGAGAATTATATGAACTTCATGACCGCCTGGAAGCCGCAGCGGTTGCAGGCGTAAACCTAATGGAGGAAGACTTTCGGTTAAAACGGGCCATAGAGGCGGTAAAACCCCTGTCCCAGGCTTCACCGGTAATAGGAAAGCTGTACCGGATGGCTCTTGGTGTCATATCGCCGGAGTGTGAGGACCGGGCGGGAAGTCTCTTAGATGTCCTGGCACTGTCCCAGGCGCTTTTATGTACCCAGGCATCCTTTGGAGCAGGCGGGGAGGAGGAGATTACCGCCCTGGCACCTGCTCACAGGGAATACTGCCCGTGTCTTCCCTACAGCAGGGTAAAGCCTTTGGAGGAGGCGCTCACCTGCCCTGGGGGAGGCAGGTATGCCCTGATCATGGAAGCCATAAATGAACGTCCTGAAGACCTGAAGGATTACCGCCTGTCCGCGGCAATGGTGACAGCCCTTTCCGATTCCTACAGGGATATTGCGGTGACCGCAGCACGGTATCTGGCCAAACAGGATAAAGGGCTTTTGCCTCTGATCAAGGAAGGGTTTGAAGAAGCTTCAGAATATGGAAAACTCGGCCGGCTCAGGGCCATGGAAGGGATCGGGGGAAAGGATGAAAACGACTTCTATGTCAGCCTTTTGGACCATGCCAAAAAGGAACTGAGGGAAGAGGCGATCCGGGCCCTGAGGATGGACCCCGGCAATACGGAGCGTTTGCTGGATCTTGCCAACACGGAAAAAGGGGCCTGCCTGGAAGCTGTAAAGCAGTCCCTGTCGGCCATGGGAACAGAACCGGCCAGGCAGTATCTGGAGGAACAGTTCACAAAGGATCCCCAGGGAAATGCAGGTTATATCCGCCTTTTGCGGGACGACTCCATTTCCGACCGGCTGGCCGGAGAGATAGAAGTGTTTTTAAATGAATATGACAAGGCACAGGGGGAGATGCCCGCAAAGTGGAACGACCAGTTCGACCAGCTGTTTTTATCCATGGCATGCAAGGGGTCCTGCGCCATGCAGGACGTATACCGCCGGGCAGCCAGATCCGGCTCCCCGGACAGGCAGCAGTATCTCAGGTTCCCCGACATGCTCATAACCTCGATCCTGCAGAGCGGGGATGAACGCCTTGTGGACTTGGCCGGGGAACTGGCCAAAACTGCGGGGAAATGGTGGAACGCCCCTGCCTTTGCCGCAGATCTTCTGATCCTTCCTGCCAAGGAAGTCTATGACCGGTACAGGATAGCCATTCCAAAAGACGGCTTTTTGGGACTGGGACGGGAGGAAAAGCAGAGGATCCGCAAAGCCATGATGGGGGTGTTTGGCCGGATCCATTACAATGATAAGACCGGCCGCCAGGAATGCTCCCAGCGCATGGAGGAGTATGGGGCGGAGGGTAGGACTTTCAGAAGCCGCAGGCCCCTTGTGGAGCCTCTGGATCCCAGGTGGTATGAGCTTCTTATGGATGATATGCCCGGGGATGAAACCGTCAGCGCCATTGACGAAAACGGCCGTCAGGATATGATGACATATGACCAGATCCTGTACCGGCTTTTGCCGCCGGAGCGCAGGCCGGCAATGGGAGACTATTTTCACAGGCGCGCCCTGGATATGAAGGATAACCGCTCCCTGTACGGGCTTTTGATCCGGTGCGGCTGGAAGGACTATCGAGGACTTGTAAGCCTTTATGTCAAGAAGAACCCGGAAGCCGGACTGAGCATATGGGAAATAAACCGCATGCTGGCAGGCATTCCTCTCACAGAGGAGGAACGGCAGATGGAAATACGGGAGATCGACCGCATTCTCTGCGGTTATCCCAAGCACAGCCCGGCCCGCAAGAACTGGGATGCCTATGAGCAGCAGCGGAGGATGATCAATGAAGCATCAGGTCTGCCGGGCGGTAAATAGAGAGGAAATCAGGGATGAAATCAGAGAAGAGATCAGAGAAGTAATCAGGGAGGAAGATAATGGAAAACAATCAAAATGTACAGAGACTGCCCGCGGAGCAGCAGTACCGGGAGGAGATAGATGCCCTGATCCGGGCGGAGAAGGACTGGGTGCCTGCGGGATGGAAGATGAGCCCACGCTCCGTACTCACCTACATAACCGGGGGCAGAGCGGATGGGGTGGAGATCACTCCCAAGTACATAGGCAGCAGACGTCTGGTGGAGATCGCCGTTGCAACCCTTGTGACGGACCGAGCCCTTCTTCTCATCGGGGAACCGGGAACAGCCAAGTCCTGGCTGTCGGAGCACCTGACCGCTGCCATTAACGGCGATTCCACCAAGGTGGTGCAGGGGACTGCCGGAACCACGGAGGAACAGATCCGCTACTCCTGGAATTATGCCATGCTCATTGCCCAGGGACCGTCCAGGGAAGCCATGATAAAAAGTCCGGTGTACCGGGCCATGGAGACCGGGACCATTGCACGCCTGGAGGAGATCTCACGCTGTGCCAGCGAGGTCCAGGATGCGCTGATCTCCATCCTGTCCGAAAAGCGGATCGCCGTGCCGGAACTCTTGCTGGAGCTTCCGGCGCAGAAAGGATTTTCCGTGATCGCCACGGCCAATACCAGGGATAAGGGCGTGAATGAGATGTCCGCGGCATTAAAGCGGCGTTTTAACATTGTGATCCTTCCTCCTCCCGCGGATCTGAATTCCGAGATGGAGATCGTAAAAACCAGGGTGGAGCAGCTGGCCGGAAATCTGGAACTCCATGCCAGGGTTCCCCAGCTGGATGTGATCGAGCGTGTGTGCACCATCTTCCGGGAACTGCGGGCCGGCATGACCCTGGACGGAAAACAAAAGCTTAAATCCACATCGGGCGTGCTCTCCACAGCGGAGGCCATATCCCTGCTGGCAAACAGCATGGCCCTTGCGGGAAGCTTCGGGGACGGGAACATTACAGACTGCGATCTGGCGGCGGCCCTTCAGGGAGCAGTGGTAAAGGATGAGGACAAGGACGGCCTGGCGTGGAAGGAATATCTGGAGAATATCATGATGAAACGCGGAAGCAGATGGCTGGGGCTTTACAGGGAGTGTAAGGAGTTGAACAGTTAGATGGGAAAACCATATTATTTTGGAATCCGGCATTTGTCACCGGCCGGCGCCTGGCATCTGCGCCGCCTGCTGGATGAGAGAAAGCCCAGGCTGGTCCTGGTGGAAGGACCTTCGGATTTCAGCGGGCTGGTGAATGAGATCGCAGGCCCCGGGACAAAGCCGCCCATTGCGGTGATGGCATTTACCCGGGAGACACCGGTGCGGACCATCCTGTATCCCTTTGCCGAGTATTCGCCGAAATACCAGGCTATGTTGTGGGCCAGGGAGAACGGCGCGGACTGCCGGTTTATGGACCTGCCTGCAGGGGTATTTCTGGGAATGCAGGCCTGCGGGGAACCCCTGTGCAGGGAGGAGGATGCCTCCGGTTCGGCCTCAGAGCGGGTTTACCGGCTTTTGGACCAGGTATCGGGCGAGGATGACCATGAGACCTTTTGGGAACATGTGATGGAGCATTCCTTTGAGCCGGGCAGCTACGCTGCAGGCGCCCGTATGTTTGGGGCGCAGCTGAGAAGCCTGACCCAGGGGAAAGACAGGGACTGGCCGGAGATCCTGGTCCGGGAGGCATATATGCGCCGGACCATCGCGGCGGCGGTCGCAGAGGGGTATGCGCCCCAGGATATTGTGGTGGTCACAGGCGCTTACCACGTGGAAGGCCTGGAGGGGACAGACCGGGAACAGGAAGGGACGGAGGGGACAGACCGGGAACGGGAGGGGGACAAGGCGGAATCTGCACCAAGGCCTGAGGCTGCGCCGGAACTTAAGTCCGTGCCAAGCCTGGAATCCCTTCCAAAGCTGGAGTGCAGCATTACCCTGATGCCCTATTCCTACTACCGCCTGTCCTCCCGCTCCGGATACGGCGCGGGCAACAGGGCTCCCTCCTATTACGGTATGCTGTGGCAGGCTTTTTGCGAAGGGGACCGGGACATGGCGGCACTTCGCTACCTGAGCCGGATCTCCGGCTTTCAGCGGGCGCACGGCTTTATGGTTTCCACCGCAGAGGTGATCGAGGCCGTAAATCTGGCCCGTTCCCTGGCAGCCATTCACGGTTATCAGGTGCCCTCCCTCAGGGATCTTCAGGACGGGGCGGTGACATCCATGGGACACGGTTCTTTTTCGGAGATTGCCCTGGCGGCAGCGGACACGGAGATCGGCTCCGTGGTGGGTTCCCTTCCTCAAGGGGTCAGCAGGACCAGCCTGCAGGATGATTTTTACCGGAATCTCCAGGAACTGAAACTGGAAAAGTTTAAATCCGATACCGCCTCCACCCTGGACCTGGATCTGCGGGAAAAGCTGAGCGTGAAGTCGGAAAAAGCAGCGTTCAGAGATCTGAACCGGTCCTTTTTCCTGCACCGACTTCGGGTACTGGGGGTTAAATTCGCAAGTCCGGCAAAATCGTCCCAGGACAATGCCACATGGTCGGAAGTCTGGAACATCCGCTGGAGCCCGGAGGTGGAAATTGAGCTGGTGGAGGCGGCCCTGAAGGGAGATACCGTTCTCCAGGCAGCGTCCCTTGTGCTAAAGGAACAGGCCCAGGCGGCCACGGGGATTAGGGAGGCATCCGGGGTGATCCGGGCGGCATTTTACTGCGGTATGCCAAAGGACGTGGAGTATGCCACAACGGGCCTGCAAAAGCTGGCTGTGGATTCCGCTGCCGTGGAGGAACTGGCTGCCGCAGGGGAAAGCCTGTCCCTGGTGATACGGTTCGGCACCATCCGGCATCTGGACACCCAGCCCTTGAAACCGCTGATCGGCCAGCTGTTCCTGCGGTTCTGTCTGTTGTTAAGCTCTGCCTGTGCCTGTGATGACCAGGCGGCGGGCCGGGTGATGGAGGCCATGGAACGGATGAATACACTGTGCCTGCACCATGATTTCCTGGACAGTGAGCGGTGGATCAGCCTGCTGGCCCGGCTTGCATCAAGGGATGATATCAATACAGGGCTTTCCGGCTTTTCGGCCGCCATCATTTTGGAGCGTGGGCGGATGGAGGATGAGGAACTGGGGAGGGAAGTGCACAGGCGGCTTTCCAAAGGGATCCCCGCCCAGCTGGGAGCCGGATGGTTTGCGGGCCTGTCACGGAAAAACCGGTATGCCCTCATTGCCAGGCTCAGCCTCTGGAGGGAACTGAGTGATTATCTGGACACCCTGGATAATGAGGAGTTTAAGCGTGCCCTCCTGTTTCTCAGGCGTGCTTTTGCGGACTTCAGCCCCAAGGAGAAATTTGATGTAGCGGAAAACCTGGGTGAAATATGGCAGGTGGGCAGGGAACAGGCGGCAGAGATACTTAACAGGCCGGTAAAGGAAGATGAGCAGGAACTTTTGGACGGCCTGGAGGATTTTGATTTTGACGATATCTGAGCCGCCGCCGGACAGCGGCAGCCGGTATGCAGCCAGACAGCGGCAGCCAGAAAGGATAGATTTATGGAAATGGAAGAGAGAATGAAGCGCTGGCGCCTGATACTGGGAAATGACAGCCAGGCCCGGTTCCAGCAGATGGGGGGCGGGCAGCTGGACCAGAAGGAAGCGCTGATGGATCAGGCTCTGGCAGCCATCTATGACAATACCCGGGAGGGGAACTTCGGGCAGGCGGGAGCGGGAAAGGGGCCCTCCATGCCTGTGATCTCCAAATGGCTGGGGGATATCAGAAGCCTGTTTGACAAAGAACTGGTGACCGTTATCCAGGGGGATGCCATGGAGCGCTGCGGTTTAAAGCAGCTGATGTTTGAGCCGGAGCTTCTGGAGCAGCTGGAGCCGGATATCAGCCTTGCATCCATGATCCTCACCCTGAAGGACCAGATACCCGGCCGGTCAAAGGAACAGGTGCGCTCCTTTATCCGGCGGATCGTGGAGGAGATCAATAAGCTGCTGGCTGAGGATATACGCAGGTCCGTGACAGCTGCCATCAATAAAAGGCGGCATTCCCCCATACCCTCGGCAGCGGCCCTGGATTATAAGGAAACCATACGGAGAAACCTTAAAAACTACGATCCCCAATTAAAGTGCCTGGTGCCCGAGCATTTTTACTTTTTTGACAGAAGTACCGCCAGCGCGGCCAACCGCTATACGGTGATCCTGGATGTGGACCAGAGCGGGTCCATGGGGGAGTCGGTGATCTATTCCTCCGTGATCAGCTGCATCCTGGCCAGCATGGCGTCAGTGAAAACTCATATTGTGGCATTTGACACCCAGGTGGCGGACCTGACGGAAA
The DNA here is from genome assembly GCF_040545455.1 of Enterocloster citroniae. NCBI lineage: Bacteria > Bacillati > Bacillota > Clostridia > Lachnospirales > Lachnospiraceae > Enterocloster > Enterocloster citroniae. Next base: position 181,176 of record NZ_JBEPLZ010000003.1, read on the forward strand.
AATGCAGTGATCCCGTGGACCTGCTGTTCGGCTTTCAGCTGGGTGGAGGAACGGATATTGAAAAGTCCGTGGCCTACTGCCAGCAGCTGATGGAAACCCCAAAAAAGACCCTGTTTTTCCTGATCAGCGATCTGATGGAAGGGGGAAACCGGGCCGGACTGATCAGGCGTCTGGGGGAAATACGTGACAGCGGTGCTTCGGTGATCTGCCTCTTGGCCATTGCGGACAGGGGAAAGCCATACTATGATGCCCAGGTGGCGGGCCGGATCGCATCCATGGGAATCCCATGTTTTGCATGCAATCCCCAGAAGATCCCCCATCTCCTGGAGCGCGCTTTAAAGGGGCAGGATCTGACCGCGTTTCAAAAGGAATTTGAGAAAAAGGAAGGATGACTTACCGGAACCGGAGGCCGAACTCCCGGTTCAGGTTTTCGGCCTGAGCCACGGTTCCATAAAAGAAAATGATCCCCAGGTGGGAATTGTCTGTAAAAATGCGCTGTTCCCCCTTGCAGAAGCGGTTCAGGGCAGTCCCGATCCGGTGGTCGGCCCAATCCCTCTGCTTTTTTCCTCTCCAGTAAAAGGTCCTTCCCTTCAGCTGCCAGGAAACCGTATGCCGTCCAGGGCAGGTGATATGGGTGATATCCAGGCCGGAGATATCTGCCAGCCCTTTCAGGATCTTTCCGTATTCATCGTCATAGATACATTCCCTGTCGATGATGCCGTAAACATTGGCAAGGATCCCCCTGGCCCCGGCATCGGTCAGCAGTGCATAATAAGGATGGGCTGCATAGTACTCATTGCCTGAATGGTCAAATATAAATTCCTGTTCCAGGGCCTCGGTGCGAAATGTGATGCCGGCCTCCTTCAGGTTCCGTATCTGGACCAGCTTTGGAATCTCATCTTCCGGTGCCGCCCCGATCATTTCATCAGCCATCTGCACGGCCCTTGAGACCGCAATCTGATACAGGGCGAACAGCACCAGGACGATCAATATAACCCAATATAAACTCCACATACCTAAGACACTCCTTTTGCTTATTTAATCAACGTACACACCGTGTACGCCTCATAAATTGGTGCACAACTGATTAAAAATCATCTCACAGATCTGAGTACCGGGAGATTCCGAGCGTACACTATTAGAATTAACTCTACCACAAATTGACTGAATAATAAATATGATGTAAGATAATAAAAGCATTAAAATCTTAGAAATGAAAGGAGGTGGACTCAATGTTTGAACTGGGAAAGTGTATCCTGGTCACCAACAATGACCGGGCGGCCGGGAAGTGGGGGGACAGCGTGAACCATGTATTTATGATGGATACCTACGAGGAGGTGCTTAAAAAAGCCAGGGATCTGATCCATACCGGGCACAAGCTTCTGACCCATCCTCAGGCATCCAGCTTAAAACCCAATCAGACGCCCTACAGGACCATACTGTTATACGGCGTACAGGGAAGCGGTGAGGCGGAGGATGTGTGCCTCATAGAAAATGCCCTGGAGACTTATGAGAAATGGAATTCCATAAAAAAGATCCCGGAGTATGATGAGAAGACGGCTTATGACTACAAGACCATTGATCTGTCGATGATTGAAAATGTGATTCCAAGGCTGTAGGGGACAGACTGCAGTGATTGACGGGGAGCGGAGTGTGAGAAACCATGAAGAAACGATCAGGAACGTCCTATTTTAAGGATCTGAGCAGAAAAGATTACGTGGAATTGGCAAGCAGGATTATTAAGGAGGAGGGAGTCGGGGCGGTCAGCATACGCCGCATGGCATCGGAACTGGGATGCTCTTCTGCCAGCATGTACCGGTACTTTGACAATCTGGACGAGCTTTTGTTCTATGCCCAGCTGGATGCCCTCAATGAATATATCCTGGACCTTTCCATTCGGGAAAAGGAATGGAAGGATATGTGGGATGTGCATTTTGGCATATGGCGTTCCTACGCAACGGAGGCCTTCCGCAATCCGGAGGCATTTGAGTCCGTGTTCTATCAGAATATCAACAGGGACCTGGGGGAGGCGCTGAAGGAATATTATGAGATGTTCCCGGATGCCATCATACGGGTCAGCCCTCTGGTCAAGGAGATGCTGGAGATCCCCGGATATTATGACCGGGATTATTTTATCTGCAAACATCTTGTGGCGGAAGGCAAGATCACGGAGGAAAACGCCGGAAAGCTGAACCACATCCTTTGTACACTGTTTCTGGGATATTTTAAGTTTGTCCAGGAACACGGCGTGGAGCTGGAAGAGATACCTGAACTGGTGGAACGGTTTATCTCAGAGAGCAAGGAGATCACCAGGCTTTATGCCAGTGACTTTGTTCCCCAATAGTTTTAGTGGTAAAAATGTACAAAAACAATGTCAAAAATATAACAAAATGACGAAAAACAGGTTTCCTACAAAAAGTAACAAAAGACTTCATTAAATCCATTGATAATCGCGATAACATATGTTATATTCTATACATAAGTTATCGCGATTACTATTTTAAAACTATGATTTTTACACAATAACAAATTTTGTCAATTGTAAAAATGCTGTAATTTTGCCGGAGTGGGTGAAAGAATGCCGGGAAAAGGACAGTAAATCATAAAGAAGTGGGAGGTATTTTATATGAAGCTTGAATTGGGAAAAATCTTTATAAAAGATATCCGATTCGATGACAAGACTCACGTGAAGGACGGCGTCCTCCATGTCAGCAAAAAGGAAGTTGAAACCCTTGTCCTGGAAGACGACAAGCTGGCAGGCTGCCATGTTGACATTGCGAGGCCGGGTGAGTCGGTAAGGATCACCCCTGTAAAGGATGTGATCGAACCAAGGGTCAAGGTCAGCGGAGGCGGAGAGATTTTCCCGGGTGTGGTGGGCAAGGTAAGCCCTCAGGTGGGCGCCGGAAGGACCCATGCCCTGGAAGGATGCTGCGTCATAACAGCAGGCAGGATCGTGGGATTCCAGGAAGGCGTGATTGATATGAGCGGCCCTGCCGCGGATTACTGCCCCTTCTCCAAGACCAATAATCTCTGCCTGGTGGTGGAACCGGCCGATGGCCTGGAGACCCATGTGTACGAGAAGGCGGCACGCATGGCAGGATTAAAGGTAGCCGCCTACCTTGGCGAGGCAGCAAGGGACCTGGAGCCGGATGAGATCGTCACCTATGAGACAAAACCGATCTTTGAGCAGGCGGCCATGTATCCGGACCTTCCAAAGGTAGGTTACATCCACATGCTGCAGTCCCAGGGACTTCTCCATGATACATATTATTACGGAGTGGATGCCAAGCAGTTTGTTCCCACCTTTATGTATCCCACGGAGATCATGGACGGAGCCATTGTCTCAGGCAACTGTGTGGCTCCCTGTGACAAGGTTACCACATACCATCATTTCCACAATCCGGTGATCGAGGACTGCTTCAAACATCACGGCAAAGACATCAACTTCATGGGAGTGATCCTCACCAATGAGAATGTATTCCTGGCAGATAAGGAGCGCCATTCCGACATGGTTGCAAAGCTGTGCAGTTGGATGGGCCTGGACGGTGTCCTGATCACCGAGGAGGGATATGGAAATCCGGATACGGACCTGATGATGAACTGCCGCAAGGTGGAGAATGCGGGGACCAAGGTGGTTCTGATCACAGATGAGTTCCCGGGCAAGGACGGCAAGTCCCAGTCACTGGCGGATGTGTGCCGGGAAGCGGATGCGCTGGCATCCTGCGGTCAGGGCAATGCCACACTTATATTCCCTGCCATGGATAAGGTCATCGGCACCCAGGAATTTATCGAGATGCAGATCGGGGGCTGGGACGGGTGCAAGAACCCTGACGGCAGCTTTGAGGCGGAGCTTCAGATCATCATCGCCTCCACCATTGCCAATGGTTTTAACAAGCTGGCAGCAAGAGGATATTAAATCAATCAAAGGAGATGGAAACATGGCTAAATATAAAGTAGTACATTATATTAACCAGTTCTTTGCCGGTATCGGCGGGGAAGAAAAGGCCGACCATATGCCTGAAGTCCGCCAGGGCGCTGTAGGACCGGGCAGAGGGCTTCAGACCGCGCTGGGAAGTGACTATGAGATCGCGGCTACTGTTATCTGCGGCGATAACTATTTTGGGGAAAACCTGGATGCAGCTACGGATACCGTTATTGAGATGGTAAAGGAATACGGACCGGATGTGTTCGTGGCAGGGCCTGCATTTAACGCCGGACGTTACGGCGTGGCCTGCGGCACGATCTGCAAAGCGGTGGAAGAACGCCTTATGATACCGGTCATCACCGGAATGTACGAGGAGAATCCCGGTGTGGATATGTTCCGCAAGGATCTTTTGATCGTGAGCACTCCAAATTCCGCGGCCGGTATGCCCAAGGTGCTTCCCGTTATATCAGCCCTGGTCAAGAAGCTGGCCCAGGGGCAGGAGATCCTGGGACCCTCAGAGGAAGGATATCTTGAAAGAGGGATCCGGGTGAACTATTTTGCGGAAAAGAGAGGTTCTGAGCGGGCGGTTGAGATGCTGGTGAAGAAGTTAAAGGGCGAGGCCTTTGAGACAGACCTGCCCATGCCCAAGTTTGACCGGGTTGAGCCTGCCGCTCCTATTAAGGATATAAAGAAAGCCAGGATCGCGGTTGTCACCTCCGGAGGGATCGTGCCCACAGGGAACCCGGACCACATCGAGTCATCCAATGCCACCAAGTGGGGCAAATATGACATGACCGGAATGGACCGGCTGTCACCGGATGATTTCACATCCATCCATGGCGGATATGACCGCCAGTTTGCCATCGCGGACCCCAATGTGGTGGTCCCCTTAGATGCGCTCAGAGAGCTGGAAAGAGAAGGTGAGTTCGGAGAACTTGTCAACTATTTCTGTGCTACTACCGGTACCGGAACAGCCACCGCGTCAGCGGCCAGGTTCGGGACCGAGATTGGAAAAATGTTTGTTGATGAACATGTGGACGGGGTCATCCTCGTCTCCACCTGAGGGACCTGTACTCGTTGCGGTGCAACGATGGTGAAAGGTATTGAGAAGTATGGTCTTCCTGTAGTTCATATGGCAACCGTTGTTCCTATCTCCCTGACGATCGGTGCCAATCGTATCATCCCCGGCATAGGTATCCCCTACCCACTGGGCGACCCGCCGCAGGGTGAGACTGACAGCTACAAACTCCGCTTATCCATGGTGAGAAGGGCGCTTAAAGCCCTGGAAACACCGGTGGAAGGACAGACAGTGTTTGAAAAATAATTGCTGAAGGCTGCTGCGGCGTGGCAGAAAGCAATTTTCAGACACGCTCCGGGACGCGGTTTAAAAGAGCTGCTTCCCGGACGCTGCTGTGCCCCTGCGGCAGCCAGGTCTGCTAAGAGGAGAAGACATATGGAAAATGATCAGAAAGTTAACTGGAGCCGGGTGCTGATACTTGCGGGGGCGGTGATAGCATTTACCATCGGCTCAGGATTTGCCACAGGACAGGAAATCATTCAATATTTTACTGCATATGGCGTGCAGGGGATCCTGACAATATTACTGTTTGCGGTCTGCTTTATCTACTACAATTACAATTTTGCCAAAGCAGGCGCAGAGGAACATTTTGAAAAGGGGAATGACGTTTACAAGTTCTACTGCGGAACCTATATCGGAACATTTATGGACTATTATTCAACCGTGTTCTGCTATATGTCATTCTTTGTCATGGTAGGGGGAGCAGCATCCACCTTAAACCAGCAGTACGGCCTTCCCTTTGTGGTGGGAGGCGTGATCCTGGCAGCCCTTGCCATCCTGACCGTGGTAGGCGGGCTGAATTCACTGGTAGATAAGATCGGTCTGGTAGGGCCTGCCATTGTAATACTGTGCATTGGAATCGGTGCGGTGACCCTGGCAAGGGACGGCGGACAGATCGGCGCGGGGCTGGAGATCATACACAGCGGCGCATTTGCACAGGCAGGCAGTGAGACCATAAAAAATGCAGGACCCAACTGGGTGATCTCCAGTTTGTCCTATGCGGGATTCGTGCTGCTGTGGTTTGCCAGCTTTACAGCAGCATTGGGAGCTAATAATCGGAAAAAAGACGTGGAATATGGAGTTTATCTGGGAACAGTGGCTGTGTGCGTGGCCATAATATTAATCATGCTTGCCCAGATCGCCAATATCAATACGGCCGGTGTCAGCAACAACGGGATCTTTGTGTGGAATGCAGATATACCCAACCTGATCCTGGCAGAGCGTATATGGAAACCATTTGCATCTATATTTGCGGTGGTGGTATTTGCAGGCATCTACACAACGGCAGTGCCTCTTTTGTACAATCCCTGTGCCAGGTTTGCCAAAGAGGGAACCCCCCGGTTTAAGATCTTAACCGTTATTTTAGGCATTGCGGGGCTTTTGGTGGGACTATTCCTTCCCTTCAGGGTCCTGGTCAATGTGATCTATGTGCTCAACGGATATGTGGGAGCCGTATTGATCTTATTTATGTTGTGGAAGAATATAAAGGATACGTTTATACATAAAAAATGAAAATCTATCTCATAGATTGTGACAGTATCTCACGCACAGAACTGACTGGCATGATCGAAGCAGAGGAACTGGGTGAGGTATCCGGGGTGTCGGCCGGATGGGACGATGCCTGCAGGCGGATTCCCGGCATACGCCCGGATGTGATCCTGGCGGACCTGCCCCTTCCGGAGCTCAAGGTCATCACCTGCATACGCAGGATCAAGGAGAAGCTGCCGGAGTCATCCATCATCATGCTGTCCCCGGCCCACGATACGGAAACGGTACAGAGGGCGTATGAGGGGGGAGCACAGCTGCTCCTTCACAAGCCTGTGAACATGACGGAGATCAGGAACGTCCTGCGCAGCATGGAAATGGTTCAAAACATGCAGTGGATCCTGAAACAGGCCAGGAGCGGGACCATGGGTACACCGGACCGGGAAGTAAGCCAAAACCGGGACGAGGAGATGGATAACAGCGTAAGCCTCAGCCTGTCCATCAGGCACCTTAAGGGGATCCTGCAGGAGATCGGGATCATCAATGAGGCCGGAAGCAAGGATATTATCCGGATCATCAGTTATCTCATTGAACAGGAGCTGGATCTGAGCGACATTACGGTGCGGGAACTGTGCAGGAGGATGAAACAAAATCCCAAGAGTGTGGAGCAGCGTATCCGGAGGGCGGCCTCGGACGGCATGTATCATCTGGCTGCCAGAGGCCTGGATGACTATGCGGATCCTGTGTTTAACGAATATGGGGGCAGGCTTTACAGCTTTGAACAGATGAAAAAGGAAATGAACTTTATACGGGGCAGAAGTGAGAAGCACGGAAATGTGAGGATCAAGAATTTCCTTGGAGGCCTGCTGGACTGCTGCCGGGAAGTGTAGGGCGGCATTGGCATTGTAAAAAATTGGCAGATTCTATTTTTATCATATTTAATTCCGCAGTTGATCAAGGATACTTGTGCGGAGATTACATTAAGTTTCAGGAGGCGGAGAAAATGGAAACCATATATGATCTGATCATTCTGGGGGCGGGACCGGCAGGGCTTGCAGCAGGACTTTACGGAGGCAGGTACCGTTTAAACACCCTTTTGGTCGAGAGAGGACAGGATGGCGGGCAGATCGCCATCACCTCGGATATTGAGAATTATCCGGGCCAGATGGTGGAGGCGGAGGAATCCGGCGCCACCCTCATTGCCCGCATGACAAAGCAGGTGGATAAGTTCGGCGTACACCGGGTAAGTGCCTCCATTGAAAAGGTGGAGCTGGAAGGCCCGGTGAAACGGCTTACGGACACAAAGGGCAATGTTTATGAGGGAAAGACCGTGATCATAGCCACGGGCGCCCATCCAAGACCCATTGGATGTAAAAATGAAAAGGAGTTTCTGGGCAGGGGCATTTCCTTTTGCGCCACCTGTGACGCCAATTTCTATGAGGACATGGAGGTCTATGTGGTGGGAGGCGGGGACTCCGCCATAGAGGAAGCCATTTATCTCACCAAATTTGCCAGAAAGGTAACGGTGATCCACAGAAGGGACCAGTTAAGGGCGGCTCAGTCCATCCAGGAAAAGGCGTTCAGAAATGAAAAACTGCATTTTATGTGGGACAGCGTGGTGGATGAGGTAAGGGGTGACGGAATACTGGACGCCATGGTTGTGAGAAATGTTAAGACAGGGGAACTGACCCAGGTGAACGCTGACCCGGATGACGGCATGTTCGGACTCTTTGGGTTTATCGGATACCTGCCTAATACCGGCCTGCTTGAGGGCACCGGCCTTGCCATGGAGGGCGGGTACATAAGGACAGATGAAGACATGCGCACCAATCTATCAGGCGTGTATGCGGCCGGTGATGTCAGGGTCAAATCCCTGCGCCAGGTGGTGACGGCTGCTGCTGACGGAGCCATTGCCGCGTGCCAGGCCGAGCATTATGTGGCTGATCTGCAGTGATTAAAAAAATGTCGGTGTACCGTCAGGAAATTGGTAAATATTATAAAATAGCGCTTGATTAAATCGGGATTACCATGTATAATATAGACAAAAGTTATCGCGATTACATTACGGGAAACAGAGGTTGGTTTTATTTATAAATATGTTATGTGAGACAGGAGGACATAAAAGTGATCGATTTGACAAAGGAAAACTTTGAGGAAGAAGTGCTGAAGGCCCAGGGATATATCCTGGTGGATTTTTACGGTGACGGATGTGTGCCCTGCGCAGCCCTTACGCCCCATATCCATGGTTTTGAAGAGGTGTATGGAAAGACAATGAAGTTCTGCTCCTTAAACACCACAAAGGCAAGAAGGCTTGCCATTTCCCAGAAGGTTCTGGGGCTTCCGGTCATTGCCGTTTACAAAGACGGTTTAATGATCGATTCCAGGGTGAAAGAGGACGCCACACCTGACGCATGTGAGGAAATGATCAAAACGTATGCTTAAAGCCATAAGCGCTTACGCATAAATAAAATGAAATAGGAGGAAATGATATGGCAGTTTTAAAAGACAAGTATGCGATCATTATCGGTGACCGTGACGGCGTACCGGGACCGGCCATAGAAGAGTGCGCAAAGACAGCCGGCGCAAAGATAGCTTACTCCTCAACGGAATGCTTTGTCTGAACGTCCGCGGGTGCTATGGATCTGGAAAACCAGAAAAGGGTTTTAAAGTTAAGTGAGGAGTACGGACCGGAGAACATCGTTGTTCTTCTGGGAGCTGCTGAAGCGGAAGCCGCCGGCCTGGCCGCAGAAACCGTGACAGCAGGGGATCCTACTTACGCAGGTCCTTTAGCAGGAGTCCAGTTGGGACTAAATGTATATCACATTTGCGAAGATGAAGTAAAGGCAGAGGCAGACCCTTCTGTTTATGATGAACAGGTGGGAATGATGGAGATGGTCATGGATGTTCCGGCCATCCATGAGGAAGTGGAGAAGATCCGCAAGGACTACGGCAAGTATTAGAGCATGTTTGAAAATTCATTCCCGCCATCTGCCCTAAGGAATCCCCCAGGCTCTGCCCGGTACCCCTTAGGACAAAGCACGCCCCACTTCGCGGCATATTTGGCCCCAATTCAGTCAGCGTAGCCCACTACGCCTCCTTCATCGGGGCCAAATCTCCCACAAAGTGTAACGTACAGCTGCCAGAAAGCAATTTTCAAACACACTCTAGAGCATGGTCCGGGTGAGGATCCAAACAGGCTGGGGCGGGTGAAACCATCTTAAGCCCCTCCTGTTCCCCTTCTCGGGATCTGCAGCACAAGACACATGTCATTCACGAATATTGGGAGATCAACAGAATGAAAGGTTATCCGGTAATCAAGGGGACCAGCTACACATTGGCTGCCACCCCGGATATGGTTTTATATAACGGCACCACACAGACAACGGAGCGGGTTGTAAACCCGGATTCCGATTACCTGGTGGAACTGCCGGGACACCTGAGGGGATATGAGGATGTGCTTTCCTATATCCCAAACCAGGTTTACATAGGGAATGCCACCCACGAGGAACTGAGGGATACACAATTCCCATACTATGACAAAAAATGGAAAGAGCCAAAGGAAGAAGGACCCTTTGGATGTATCCTTCCTGAAGATGAATTTTACGGGGTTATGCACATCTGTGACGTGTTCGAGCTGGTGATGCTGGAACATGGTTTTGCGCAGACCGTTAAGGATAAGCTGGAGAAGCGCGGAATGTTCACACAGCAGCAGCTGGAAGGACTTCTGAAGAATAACGGGACAGGGGAGGAGCTGGAGCGCCTTGTGACCCAGGAGCATTCCGAGGGGCTTTACATCCGCCGGGATGAGCTGGTGGGAGTGGTAAAACGCGCCCATGATGTGGATGTGAACCTGTCGGCCCATGTGATGCTGGAAAATCTGGTATCCAAGGCATCCAATGTCATCTCGCTGATCGAACTGAAACGAAAGAACAACTTTGATCCCGATGAGGTGGAATATGTGATCGACTGCTGTGAGGAAGCCTGCGGGGACATGAACCAGAGGGGCGGAGGCAATTTTGCCAAGGCATCGGCTGAGATAGCCGGTTATAAAAACGCCACCGGTTCTGACGTGCGCGGTTTCTGTGCAGGCCCGGCCCATGCCATGATCCATGCGGCGGCCCTGGTAAAGTCAGGAACATTTAAACATGTGATCGTCACGGCCGGAGGCTGTACGGCCAAACTGGGAATGAACGGCAAGGACCATGTAAAGAAAGGACTTCCGGTGCTGGAAGACTGTATTGCAGGATTTTCAGTCCTGGTCTCTGAGGATGACGGCATCCATCCCATGATCCGCACGGATATTGTGGGATGCCATAAGATCGGGACCGGTTCAGCCCCTCAGATGGTGATCAGTTCCCTGGTGGCGGAGCCTCTTGAAAAAGCAGGGCTTACGTTTACGGACATTGACAAGTACGCGCCGGAGCTTCAGAACCCGGACATTACCAAACCCGCGGGAGCGGGAGATGTGCCGGAAGCCAATTATAAGATGATCGCGGCCCTGGCCGTGATGAAAAAGCAGATCCAGCGGGCGGATATCCCATCCTTTGTTAAAGAGCATGGAATGACCGGCTGGGCTCCCACCCAGGGCCATATTCCTTCCGGCGTCCCTTATCTGGGGCCGCTTGTAAAAGAATGTATGGAGGGAAAGACCAAACGGGCCATGATCGTGGGCAAAGGCTCACTGTTCCTGGGACGTATGACCAACCTGTTCGATGGAGTATCCTTTGTGGTGGAGGCCAATGAGGGAGAAAGAAAGACAGGAGGAAAGGCAGGTCAGGATGCAGGGCCGGATGTATACCAGGATGCAGGTCAGGACGCAGGGCCGGATGCAGGTCAGCAGACAGCGCATGTGATACCGGAACACAGCCCCTCCCATCCAATGGTCACAGCGCCCTGTCATGGAGCCAGGATCGTATTTGCCCTGGAGGGAAGCGAGCAGGGACAGGAGGATACGGATCTGGCCCTTGGACTGGCTGCCAGAAAGGGGATCGAGGTAAACGTATGCCATGGGGCAGATGCCCACAGGGCCATGGAGTTTGCCCTGGAATCCGGGAGCGCCCAGGCAGGAGTGACCATGCATTATCCATTCCCCATCGGGGTATCCACCGTGGGCAAGGTGATCACACCTGCCAGGGGAAAGGCCATGTACATTGCCAACACCACGGGCACTTCCCATACGGACAGGGTATCCGCCCTGGTGAAGAATGCCATTGCAGGGATCATTGCCGCCAAGGCTGACGGGGTATTAAACCCCGCGGTGGGGATTGCCAACATAGACGGGGCCAGGTCCTGTGAAAAGATCCTGAAAGCCCTGAAGGAAAACGGATATGACATAACCTTTGCGGAATCTGCCAGAGCGGACAAAGGCGTGGAGATGAGGGGCAATGACCTGTTAATGGGCACCGCGGATGTGGTGGTGATGGATTCCCTTACAGGAAACCTGATGATGAAACTATTCTCCTCCTACACTACCGGCGGCCAGTACGAGGCCACAGGGTACGGATACGGGCCGGGGATCGGCGAAGGATATGACAAACTGGTGATGATCGTGTCCAGGGCTTCGGGAGCGCCTGTGATCGCAGGAGCCATGGAATATGCGGCCAGCCTGATCGCAGGAGACTGGAAGGCGGTTGCGGCAAAGGAATACGAGGCAGCCCGAAGGGCGGGCCTGGATGAGCTTCTGGCAAAGAATACCCCTGCCGGGCAGGAGACAGCGGAAGAAGTTACCTGTCCCCCCAAGGAAGTGGTGACAGCAGCCATTCCCGGGATCGAAGTCATGGACCTGGACGAGGCGGTTAAAACGCTCTGGAAGGAAGGCATCTACGCGGAAAGCGGCATGGGATGCACTGGCCCCATTGTCCAGATATCGGAAGCCAATCTGGAAAAGGCAGCCGAGATTTTGAAAAAAGCCGGATACACCGGCTGATCAATAAACGCAAGTCAAGTTTAAGCAAACCTGCCGCCGGTATCTGTCCGGCGGCGGTAAAAGGGATCCGGCACTGAAAGGGATCCGGCACTGAATATGGAATATCAGGGAGAGAGTTGGGCAGCTGGTGCGCCCCGCGGTCTTCAAAACCGTTGTGTGGGGTTAGGAGCTTCACGGGTGGGTTCGATTCCCACCATCTCCGTTTCGGCGAACACATACAATTGAATCGTTTCGCTTTATAATCGGGAGGGAGCTGGGTAGCTGGTGCGCCCCGCGGTCTTCAAAACCGTTGTGTGGAGTTAAGAGCTTCACGGGTGGGTTCGATTCCCACCACCTCCGTTTTGTGAATGATGCGGCAAGTATTGTGAAAGGCCAGGCAGTGAGCCTGCCTTTCGGTACAAACAAGGAGGTAGACCAATGGGAGACAAACAGGTGCTTCTGCGCGGGCTTCCTAAAGTGGACGAGGTGCTGCAGGATGAGCGCCTCGTTTTATTTTATGAAACCATGCCCAGACCGCTGATCGTGGACACGGTAAGGGAAGCAGTGGGGGATGTAAGGAACGGGATCCTGGAAGGTACCGTGGACAGGGGATTGTCCCAGGATGAGATCATGGACAGGATAACCGGTATTTTAAGTGAAAAAAAGAAAAGAACAATGAGAAGGGTACTCAATGCCACCGGGGTGGTGCTCCATACCAATTTAGGGCGGGCTAGGCTCAGCAGCAATGCATCCGGCGCGGTTTGGGAGATCATGGACGCATACTGTACCCTGGAATACGATCTGAAGTCAGGGACCAGGGGAAGCCGCCATGCCATTGTGGAGGGCATCATAAAAAAGGTGACAGGGGCCGAGGCTGCCATGGCAGTGAACAACAATGCCGCCGCCACAATGCTGGCCCTGGCAGCACTGGCCAGGGGAAAAGAGGTGGTGGTCTCCAGGGGGGAACTGGTGGAAGTGGGAGGATCCTTCCGGATCCCGGATGTGATGAGCGAGTCCGGAGCCTTTTTAAAGGAGGTGGGAACCACCAATAAGACCAGGATCTCCGACTACCGAAGTGCGTATAAGGAAGGGGTGACGGGCTGTTTTATGAAGGTCCACACATCCAATTACCGCATTGTGGGATTTACCGAGGATGTGAAGCTGGAGCAGATGGCACAGCTGGGCAGGGAACTGGGCCTGCCTGTGATCTATGATATGGGAAATGGGCTCATGGCGGACCTAAAACGGTATGGGCTGGATGAACCGACTGTGACAGACGCCCTGAAATCAGGGGCTGATGTGGTCCTGTTTTCCGGCGACAAGCTGCTTGGCGGCCCCCAGGCCGGTATCCTCATAGGAAAAAAGGAATATATAGACAAAATGAAAGAGCACCCCCTGGCCAGGGCGTTCCGGGTGGATAAGATGACCCTGGCGGCGCTGGAAGCGACATTTTTACAGTACATTGACCAGGAGGCGGCCTTAAAGGAGATACCGGTGCTGAAGATGATCTGCGCCAGTCCCCTGGAACTGAAGGAAAGGGCCGAAATGCTGGGTGTTATGCTGAAAGCTGCCTGCCCGGATCTGAGGGTACAGGTAGAGTCCTGCAGGGACCAGGTGGGCGGGGGAAGCGCGCCTACCTGTGAGCTGGAGGGGTACGGGGTTGCGGTGTGGAAGGAAGGGCTGTCCGCGCAGAGGATGGAGCGGAAGCTGAGAAAGGCGCCGGTCCCGCTGATCGTGCGGGTAAACCATGACCGGGTCCTGGTGGATGTGAGGACCCTTTCAGACGAGGAATTCCTGCCGGCAGTGGAGGCATTTTCCGGCATGGAAGGCGGTGAGTCCTGATGCAGAATATCATTGTGGGAACAGCGGGCCACGTGGACCACGGAAAGACCTGCCTGATCAAAGCGCTTTCCGGTTTTGACACAGACCGTCTGAAGGAGGAGAAAAAGAGGGGGATCACCATTGATCTGGGATTTGCCAATTTGCCCAATGATGCCGGACTGCACATAGGGATCATCGATGTGCCGGGACATGAAAAGTTTGTGAAGAACATGCTTGCGGGCATAGGGGGCATAGACCTGGTACTGATGGTCATTGCGCTGGATGAGGGTGTCATGCCCCAGACCACGGAACATTTTGAGATCCTAAAAATGCTTCACATCAGGCAGGGGATCCTGGTGCTGACAAAAAGCGATCTGGTGGATGAGGAGTGGGCACAACTGGTGGAGGCGGATGTGGAGGACCTGGTGCAGGGCAGTTTCCTGGAGCATGCGCCGGTGATCCGCGTATCTTCCTTCACGGGCGAAAACATAGATCTTCTCCATGACAGGATCATCCAGATGGTTTCCGATCTGGGAACCAGGTGTGAGGAGCCGGAACTGTTCCGGCTTCCGGTGGACCGGGTATTTACAACAGAAGGGTTTGGCACCGTGATCACAGGAACCTTGCAGGAAGGAATGGTTCAGGCAGGAGCGGAAGTCATGGTATATCCACGGGAGCGCCCCATTAAGATAAGGGGCATCCAGTCCCACGGACGGAAGGAGGATGCGGCGATTGCAGGACAGCGCACGGCCCTGAACCTTTTGAATGTAAAAAAGGAGGACCTGAAACGAGGGGACGTTCTGGCATATCCAGGCTCCCTTGTCCCATCCGCCCTGGTGGATGTGAAACTGTCCATTTTTCAGACCAGTGACAGGGAACTTAAGTCCGGGGACAGGATCCATCTCAACTACGGTTCCGCCCAGACCATTGCAAAGGCAGTGCTCATGGACCAGGACCGCATCGCCCGCGGCGAGAGCGCTTACGCCCAGCTCAGGTTTGACGAACCCGTTGTGCTTAAGAGGAACGACCGGTTCATCATCCGTTTCCTCTCGCCGGTTGAAACCTTTGGGGGAGGCATTGTGCTGGACGCATCTCCCTGCAAACACAGGCGGGGGGATCCGCAGGTGATGGAATCCCTGGGCATCAAGGAGAAGGGTACGGACCTGGAAGTCATGGAGCTGATGATAAAGGAGGAGAGCAGGAACTTTCCATGCGCAGGCCGGATCGCGGCAAATATGGATCTGCCCAAATCCCGGGTTGTCCAGCTTATGGGCTCATTAAAGGAAAGCAAGCGGATCCTGATCCTGTCCGATGACTCGGTGATCCATATGGATCACTGGAAGAAGATATCTGATTATGGGGAGGCACTGCTGGCAGAATACCACAGGGAAAACCCCATCAACGAGGGCATGGACAAGGAGGAGTTTAAATCCAGGCTCAGCGAGCAATTCCGTATAAAGGATATAAGGAAGGGCGCCGCTCTTCTGGCGGAGCTGGTGAAGCGGATGGTGGTCAGGACCCAGGGGGCGTATGTGTCGGGAAAGGATTTTTCCACCACGTATTCCCGGGAACTTAAGGGCATGCTGGAACAGATAGGGACCCTGTATGCCCGGGCGGGGATCGAGGCTCCTCTCACCGCAGAGGTGGCGGACCGGTTTAAGGATAAGAACAGGGCCAGGCAGATCATTGCCGACATGCATAAAAACGGCAGACTGATCAAACTGAATCCGGCCTCCTACATGGACAGCCGGGCCTATGATCAGGTACTTGCAGACCTGAAGGGTTACCTGGCAGTGCACGGGGAGATCTCACTGGGAGAGTTCAGGGATCTGTGCGGCACTTCCCGCAAATACGCGGTACAGCTGCTGGAGTTCATGGATAAGAAAAAGATTACGAAAATGGTGGGAGATAAGCGGGTCCTGATCCACTGACATACCAAAGGGAGCATGGTCTTTGAAACACCTTATAACATCTGCATTGAAAGGGGAAAAGAATATGATCTATCTGGATAACGGGGCCACGACCTTCCATAAGCCGGAGGCAGTGATACAGGCAGTGGCTGATGCCATGCGACATATGGGCAACTCCGGGAGAGGGAGCCATGAGGCATCCCTGGGGGCTGCCAGGACCATTTATGACACAAGGGTCCTGGTGTCGGACCTGTTTGGCCTGGGAAATCCCTGCCGGGCTGCATTTACTGCAAACTCCACAACAAGCCTTAACATGGCCATACAGGGGCTCTTTTCACCTGGTGATCATGTGATCACCACCATGATGGAGCACAATTCCGTCCTCCGCCCCCTGTATATGATGAGGGAGAGGGGAGTGGAGCTGACCATTGTCAGGGCCGATGGCCGGGGGAATATACGGTATGAGGACCTGGAAAGAGCCATCAGGCCCAACACAAAGGGGATCGTATGTACCCATGCATCCAACCTTACGGGAAATGTGGTGGATATTGAACGGGTGGGACGGATCTGCACAAAGGCATCCCTGCTGTTTGTCCTGGATGCGTCCCAGACAGCGGGGGTATTTGACATCCATATGGAACACATGGGTATTGACGTCCTCTGCTTTACCGGCCACAAAAGCCTTATGGGACCTCAGGGGACAGGGGGGATATGCCTGAGGGAGGGCGTTGCCGTACGGCCTCTGATGGCCGGGGGAAGCGGAACCCACAGCTATCAGGAATTCCATCCCGGGGAAATGCCGGAAGCCCTGGAGGCGGGCACGGTCAACGGCCACGGCATAGCGGGGCTTCATGCGGCCCTGGAGTTTATACGGAGCACCGGGATGGAGACCATCCGCTGCCGGGAGCTGATGCTCATGAGACGTTTTTATGAAGGGGTTTTGGGTATCCCCGGAGTTACTGTATACGGTGATTTTTCCGATATGGACCGCCATGCGCCGGTGGTGGCCCTGAATATAGGGAATTATGATTCCGGGGAGGTATCAGATGAACTGGCGGCAAACTATGGGATCTATACCAGAGCGGGAGCCCACTGCGCGCCTCTGATGCACCAGGCCCTGGGCACTGTCGGCCAGGGGGCGGTCCGGTTTTCCATGTCCTACTACAACACGGAAGAAGAGATAGACCAGGCAGTACAGGCAGTGAGGGAGCTGGCCGTATAACAAATATCTATCAGGCTTACCATTGAGTAGGGAGCGGGAAAGGATGCTATGAGGAAAAAAGAACTGAAACTGGTGATAACCTTTCATACAACAGCGGAAGCCATAGCCATGGAGACGGTGTGCCGTAAAATGGAGATCCCCGGGCGTCTGATCCCGGTCCCACGGCAGATTTCAGCGGGCTGCGGCCTGTCCTGGAGCATGCCTGAGGGATGGCGGAAAAGGATCCTGGAACTCATGGGAGTTCAGGAACTGGGCTATCAGACCATGGGAACGTATCTGATTTAAGAACATGGTCCATGAAAAAAGAACATGATCCATAAAAAATGACCGGCTGATCAGGAATCGTATCTGCCGGTCATTTTTATTTTGTATCACACAGATCGGTCACTCCGCATAAGGCAGATCCACCACCGTATAGGGGTGGCCCATGGCGGGCAGTATTTTATCGATCAGATCCCTGACGGAGAACATCAGGCTGGAGGTATTTATACAGGGATGGCAGCCAAAGGATTTGCCGTCCAGTATATCCTTGTCGATCAAAAGCCTGACCCTGCCTGCCTTGTCATTCATCAGTCCCATGACTGTGACGGAGCCGGGGGTGAGGTCCATAAATTCCTCCATGAATTCAGGCTCACCAAAGGAAAGCCGGGCGCTTCCGATCTGTTTGGAGAGCAGGGCTGTCTTGAACTTTTTATTTCCAGGCATGAGAAGCAGGTAAAAGTCCGTTTTCTGCGCATTGCGCAGAAAAAGGTTCTTGCAGATCTCGGAGCCTAAAAGCCGGTCCACTTCCAGGCAGGCTTCAATGGTGGGAAGGGCATCGTGGTCCACCCGGGTATAGGACACCCCCAGGGAATCCAGCAGGTCGTATGTGCGGATCTCCTTCGCGAGCCTGCCGGTGAGATCAGACGGGCGGCCCTGATATAAGGTATGGTCAATGTGATAGTGCGGAAGTGATTTTGCTGTTTGGTTTGTATCTGTCATTTTAAGCACCTCGTGAGATTTTGATCATAGAATGATCTGTTTTTAGTTGAATGTGGAGACGCAAAAAACCAGTATCATTATAGCACCGCAGCAGGGGGATGTCCATAAAAACAAGGGGAAAAACAACGTATTTCCGATTATGGTTGCAGCAGTACAGGATATTTGCTATAATGGATACAGTTGAATGTGAACGCGATAACATAATACGGGAAAGGGGAGGATGATCACAGGACATAAAACGGGGTGTTGCAGGATGACGGACTCCACAGCGGAATATTTACCAGCGAAACGGCAGATACTGCGCAGTGTGGGAAGCCGCGTTTTGCAACACCCTATTTTAGACATATGGATTTATGCAGGGGTCGTTTATTTGTGGTAATAATCGTAACACAATCCGTAAGGCTGGCATTTCTGCCATTTTCCCTTGCCGCGCTCGCCTACGAAAACACCGTTTTCAGCTACCAGGCGGCCGCGCAGGTATACCTGTTCCGGGCGCCCCTGGATCTTAAATCCTTCAAATGGTTCGTAATCAATTCCATGAAGGCTGTCCTTGTTGGTAATGACACCTTTCCACTCAGGGTCGAATATGACAATATCCGCATCAGCGCCAATGCGCAGTTCCCCTTTGCCGGGCAGGCCCACCACCTTGGCAGGATTGGTGGCAAACAGTTCCACAAATTTCTGCCGGGTGATCGTTCCCGTGCACACGCCGTAGGTCCACAGCAGGGCCAGACGGTCCTGGACGCCGGGGCAGCCGTTGGGTATGTTGGAAAAGTTGGTTCCTTTCTTTTTGGCTCCTTCAAACCCGCCGTCCAGGGCGCAGTGGTCGGAACCCACGGCAGTGAGCCATCCTTCCCGCACCGCCTGCCACAGGGCGTCCACGTGTTCCTGGGGCCTCAGCGGCGGCGAGCAAATGTACTTGGCTCCCTCAAAACCGGGCTGGTCAAGATAGTCGGTGGTAAGGGTCAGGTAATGGGTGCATGTTTCGCCAAAGACAGGCCATCCCTGGCTGTGCGCTTTGCGGATCGCCTCCATGGCTTCCTTTGCGCTCACATGGACCACAAAAAGAGGGCAGTCCGCGGCCTTGGCCAGGGCGATGGCGCGGCCGGTGGCCTCCTCCTCGGCAATGGGAGGACGGGCATGGTAGTGATACACTGGGGCGGTCTTTCCCTGGCTCAGATAATGGTTAGTCAGGATGGTTATGATATCTGCATTTTCCGCATGGACCATCATGGTAACGCCTGCCTCTTTGGCGTTCATCATGGCGTTTAAGATCGCCTCGTCATCACAGTAAAAAGCAGTTCCCTTATATGCCATGAAAAGCTTCAGGGTAGCCACCCCCACTTCAGGCAGATGCCTGACTTCCTCAAATACGGATTCCTTGGGGTCCATGATCACTGCATGGAATGCAAAATCCACAGAGGAAATGTCTTCTGCCTTGGCGGCCTGTTGGCGGATGGCATCTAGCAGGGGCACGTCTTTTTCCTGGGGGGCAAAGTCCACAATGGTTGTGGTCCCGCCCACGGCCGCAGCTTCAGCGGTTTCAAAAAGCCGGCCTCCGAAGGAGCCGTAATGGACGTGCTCATCCACGCCTCCCGGCAGGATGTATTTGCCCGCGGCGTCCACGGTACGGTCTGCATCCATATTAAGATTGGATCCAATCTGGCGGATGGTCTCTCCTTCAATGTAGAGGTCGCCGGTGAATTCACTGGTAGCTGTGAGAATCGTTCCATTTTTAATCAGAAGGCTCATGATAACTCCTTTCATGGATACATGATGCGCCCGGGTCCCAGGCGCGGGACCGGCGTATCATGATCAGACAGCTTACTTGGCCGGATTGGATGATTACTGATCCATGGACCTTTCATGCTTGGTGTAAACGTTAGAATCGATCCCTTCCAGATATTCAACCACTTCATCTACAGGAACCACATCGGCAAACTTGGCTTCCATATCAAACAGGTTCCACTCGATCACGCCCGGTACACGGTCGCCCACAGTACCCTCGGGTACGATGGTCTTAAACCCGTAACCGGTGGAATCCATGACCGTATGGCGTACACATGCACAGGAGGTGGCGCCCATGACAATGAGGGTATCCACACCCAGGAAATTCAGGGTCTGGGCAAGATGGGTTCCAAAGAAATTGGACGCATATTTTTTATGGATGACCGGCTCCTCCGGAAGTGGTTTCAGCTTTGGATCGATCTCCAGCCACTCAGAGTTGATATCCAGGGCGCTCATAGGGATCTTTTCATCCCAGCGGGGAAGATCCCACTGCTGCTTGCCTACATATCCTGTGGTGGTATGGAAAATAGGAACCCCTGCCTTGCGGCCTGCTTCCAGCACCTTCAGGGCATTGGCGCATACTTCCTCGGAATGGTCACAGGTAAAGGGGTGTCCTTCACTCATCCATGCCTTGGCCATATCCACGGTGGTGATGGCCGGAGCTTTTCCAAAACCCATTTTACGCATGAATCCGCGTTCTTTATAGATCTTGCGCGCCTCTGCAAATGCTTTTTTAAGAAGTTCCTCATCAAACTCATAATGATCCACAAATTTATAATCCTTGTTCTCTGCCATGAAATATGTACTCCTTTCTTAACGAAACGCTGACGGGTATGGAATCTGTTCCGGATCAGATCCATGAAATAGTGAAGATAACCAATAATAAGCCTATTATCATAATGTTTTTGTGCACTTTGCTGTCGTAACTATAGTATAACAATGTCATTTCAATTTGAAAAGGGATTTTGGACCTTTGTCAGATACTGTACCGTGACAGCTGCCTGTCATGTGAAACAAGCATTTAATGATTGGAAGGAGATCTGCCATGACAGAGAAGAAGCTGTCCACCCTGGGTTATCTTATGGACAGGCTGGGCCTTTCCACAGCGGGACTGGCCCGCAGGCTCCATGTGGATGCCAGCCTGGTGAGCAAATGGCGCAGCGGCAGCCGCCGCCTCAATGTGAAGTCCGTATATTTTGAGGAGATATGCGCCATGCTTTTAGAGCAGGACGGCACGGCCTTAGATGATGCCCTGCATTCCCTGGTCCTGCTTAAGGACAGTGAGGATTCCCCGGACACCGCGGTGCTCCTTCGGCGGGTCCTCACCGACCGGCATTTTACGGTTCCCAGGGCATTTACCCTGAGGACAGAGGCGGTGTGTACGGCGGAGATCGCAGTGTATACCAGCGGCGAAGGGCGGCGGCAGGCCATATCAGACCTGTTGGATGTGGCTGAGGCCATGGAGATGCCGGGAGAGATGCTTTATGTGGATTCCGAGCAGAGCAGGTGGCTGCTGGAGGATCCGGTCTATGCACAGGAGTGGGTCGGGCGGATGCTGGGGCTTTTGGACCGGGGATTTATCTTCCGGGCGGCCCTTCACTTTTCCGTGTCAGTGGACGGATTTGTATCATTTTTCCACCTGTGCAGCCCTCTGATCTTCCACCGCAATGCCCACTGGTTTTACCACCAGTATTATGATGAAAATATATACTGGTTTTCCTTTTTTATCCTGGAACATGCCATGAGCGTTTCTGGGATGTCCATGTCCACGGAACAGACCTCCACCACGGTCTACACGGATGCGTATTCCATACTCCAGCACAGGAATGTGTTCCATATGGTGCTGACCAGCTGCCGGCCCATGTTCATGGATCTCTCCACCGATATGGGACGGGAGGCTGTAAGCAGGTTAAACAGTTCTGTGCGCCAGGGCGAAAAGCTTCTTTCCTATCTGCCGGCGCCTGCATTTATGACAGTGGAGGAAACGCTGTTAAATGATATCCTGCAGGAAAATGAAGTCACAGGCCAGGCAGCTTCCCGGTGCAGGGAGATCAACCGGCTTCTCAGGGCAATGACGGAGCGGCATCTGGCGGCAGGGGAGGAGATCATACAGATCCTGCAGCTGGATGAGATGCAGCGCCGGATCCGCACCCGCTATATAAGCACCAGCCTGTCGCTGATTTGCAAAAAGCAGGTGGTGATCTCCCCGATCCACTGTGCCAGGGGGCTGGAGGAATTAGCCGGCCGCATGGAGCGGTATCCTTTCTGCCGCCTGTTCCTCACAGACGGCACGGACCATATCTGCCTGCCGGACATCAACTGCTGGTGCCACGGCACATCCTGGATGGTCCAGATGGACGCACATGGCTTTCGGGTCTGCCATGAGTCCACACTCTCCGGCGCAGCCTATATAACGCTGGAACAGGGATGGCGCAGGGTTCCTCCGGGCCGCAAGGATCCGGCAGCTGTCCTGTCCGTGCTCCGGTCTCTGATTACATATATTAAGGATTGCATTTTATAATACATACTGTTATAATAAGTAGTAATCAATACTACATGTTAAAATGCATGGATAAGAAACCGGAGGACTTTTGTATGACCTACAAGATTATTGGGGACAGTTGTCTTGATTTGACTGATGAGTTAAAGAAGGATCCAAGATTCCAGATGATACCGCTGACATTGCAGGTTGGAAGCGCGCTGGTAGTGGATGACGAGACATTTGACCAGAAGAAATTTATAGATTTGGTAAAGGCCTGCCCGGAATGCCCGAAGACGGCATGCCCTTCACCGGAGACATTTAAGGAAGCATATGAGGAAGCAGATGCAGAGGGAGTGTTTGTGATCACTCTTTCAGGCCATCTCAGCGGAAGCTATAATTCGGCGGAGCTGGCCAGGAAGCTGTTTGAGGAGGAGCGGGCTGAAAAGGGTCATGGGGATCAGGAGAAGAGGGTGGCTGTGATCGATTCACTGTCCGCATCCTCAGGTGAACTGAACATTGCCATGTATATCCAGGCCCTGTGCGAAGCTGGTCTGGAATTTGACCAGGTGCTGGAAAAGGCTCTTGCGTACAGGGACAGTATGAAAACATATTTTGTTCTGGAAAGCCTGGATACGCTCCGCAAGAACGGAAGGCTTTCTGGGCTTCAGGCATTTTTTGCCACGGCCCTGAACATTAAGCCTGTGATGGGCGCTGATTCAGGAACTATCATCAAGCTGGACCAGGCCAGAGGAATCAATAAGGCGATTCAGAGAATGTGCGATATTGCGGTGAAGGAAGCCGGGAACACCGTGGATAAGATCGCAGTGGTATGTCATGTAAACCACCCCCAGCGGGCAGAGTACATGAAATCAGAGCTGGAGAAGCGAGGGACTTTTAAGGATATTGTGATTACCACAGCAGCCGGAGTGGCTACTGTGTATGCCAATGACGGCGGCATTATCCTGGCAATATAACTTGAGATGACAGGAAGTTGTGGATGAGAAGAAGCTGGATATTGGCAGTGGTGCTTGTACTGGGAGTGCTGCTGTCAGGAATAACAGGATACCTGATATGGCATACGGTGCATAACAGCTATGTGAAGGCCGAAGTGATGGATGGCGGTCCGGGGGCATCAGGCAATGCCGGTCCGGCAGACGGCGCCGGTCAGGACAGCGCCGGCCAGGACAGCGCCGGCCTTCACGGCAACCAGGGCGCGGGCGGACAGGGAGAAGGATCCCGGGGCCTCGGCGGACCGGAAGGTTTTCAGGATGGCCGGCAGGACGCCGGACAGGGAGTGGAAGGCCTTGACAACGGTGGTGAAGAAGGCAGTATGACAGAGGATGGCGGAGCGGATCCAGAGCCGGAGGATTCCACCATCCGTTTTGTGTTTGCCGGCGATATCCTTTTATCAGACCATGTGCTGGCAGCCTATAACAAAACCGGGACCATTGGCAGTGTTGTGGACCAGGGCTTGAGGGACGTGATCGATGGCAGCGATGTGTTTATGGCAAACCAGGAGTTTCCGTTCAGCAACAGGGGAAGCGCTGCCGCAGATAAGCAGTTTACCTTCCGCCTGCCTCCGGAGAAGGTGTCCCTGCTAAAGGAGATGGGGATTGACATTGTAACCCTTGCCAATAACCATGCCCTGGATTTTGGTACGGATGCCCTGCTGGACACCTGCGACACGCTGGATGAGGCGGGAATATACCGGGTAGGGGCAGGCGCAAACCTGGAGGAAGCCAGGAAACCTGTGATCATGGAGATCAAGGGAAAGACCATAGGATTTCTGGGCGCATCCAGGGTGATACCCGTGGGTTCCTGGAATGCCACGGCCACAAGCCCGGGCATGCTGACCACCTACGATCCCGCCATGCTGCTAGAGGATATCAAGAGCGCAAAGGAAACATGTGATTTTGTGATTGTGTACGTGCATTGGGGAATTGAGCGGGACGAGTATCCCCAGGATTACCAGCGCACCATGGGAAAGCAGTATATTGACGCGGGGGCGGACATGGTGATCGGCAGCCATCCCCATGTGCTTCAGGGCATGGAATACTACAATGGTAAACCCATTGTGTACAGCCTGGGCAATTTTGTATTTGGAAGCAGCATCCCTAAGACAGCCCTTCTCACAGCTGACTGGGATGGAGAGAACCTGTCCCTTGCGTTCGTACCCGGGACATCCTCGGGCGGCTACACGCGCCCATTGACGGGAGAAGATGAAAAGCAGGCATTTTACCGGTATCTCACGGGACTCTCTTATGGGGTAGTGATCGATGGGGAAGGGTGCAGGCAGGAGTAAAAAGATTTGATCATATATGGATATATTAAGGGCGTGCAGCACGAATCCCATCGTGTGCACGCCCTTTTGTCATAGATGGCCGGTGCGGTATCCTGAGTCCGATCAGGATCAATCCACAAACTGCTCCCCATAGCCGTAATGCTCAACCACATAGTCGATATCCTTATCGCCTCTGCCGCTTAAGCAGACCAGGATGGCACCCTGGCGCATTTCCCTGGCCCTGCGCATGGCATAGGCAACCGCATGCGCACTCTCAATGGCAGGGATGATCCCCTCATACCGGGACAGCTTAAAGAAGGCGTCCATGGCTTCCTCATCGCTGACCGTATCGTATTTGACCCTTCCAAGATCATGAAGGAAGGCGTGCTCCGGGCCCACGGAAGGATAGTCCAGGCCGCTGGCAATGGAGTAGACCGGGGCCGGCTCACCATTTTCATCCTTGAGCATAATGCTCTCAAATCCATGCATGACGCCTTTTTCACCAAACTTCATGGATGCCGCGTGGTCACCCAGATGTTCTCCCTTGCCAAGGGGTTCCACTCCGGTGATGTCCACCGGGTCATCTAAGAAGGGTATGAACATCCCGATGGAGTTGCTTCCTCCTCCCACACAGGCGCAGACCTCATCCGGGAACATTCCTGTCATCTCGTAGAACTGGTCCCTTGCCTCATAGCCCACCACGGATTGAAAATCCCGCACCATCAGTGGGAACGGATGGGGACCCAGGGCAGAGCCGATGCAGTAGATAGAGTCCTTATAGTTTTTTGCATAGGATTCAAATGCGGAATCCACTGCCTCCTTCAGAGTCTTAAGCCCATGGGTAACCGGAACCACCTTGGCGCCCAGTATCTTCATCCTGGTCACATTGGGGGCCTGTTTTGCAATATCCACTTCACCCATGTGGATCTCGCACTCCAGTCCGAAAAACGCGGCGGCGGTAGCCAGGGCCACCCCGTGCTGTCCGGCTCCTGTTTCCGCGATCAGGCGCTTCTTTCCCATGAACTTTGCCAGAAGTCCCTCGCCCATACAGTGATTCAGCTTGTGGGCCCCGGTGTGGTTTAGATCCTCGCGTTTCAGATAGATCTGGCAGTTGCCGATCTTCTTGGAGAGACGCTCGCAATGGTACACAGGGGTAGGCCTTCCCTGGAATTCCCTGCGGATCCTGCGCAGTTCATTGATAAACTGGGAAGAATGGCAGATGGTCTGGTAGGCGTCTGCAATTTCCTCAAATGCGGGAATCAGTTCCGGGGTCAGGTAGGCGCCGCCGTAAGCGCCAAAACGCCCGTCTTTGTCCGGATAGTTTTTTAGGTATGTTCTGTAGTCCATAAATTTCTCCTTTTTCAAATCGTTATGAATCCCATTATATCTTTAATGGACGGGCTTTTCAATCCATATTATTTGTAGTATCCTGATATTCAGGGAAACATTTTAAAAAATCATTTTCAGGAGGTGTTTTTATATGAAAAAACTGGGTCTGGTAGGGGGCATGGGGCCGGAATCCACGATCCCTTATTACCGTGGGATCGTCTATGGCGTCCGTGAACGGATGGGGGAAAATGTAATGCCGTTTTTGTCCATGGAAAGTGTAAACGTGTTTGATATCCTGGTATTCTGCAGGGAGAAGCGATATGATGACCTGGCTGAATATCTGTTAAAGGCGATCGGGAACCTGGCCGCGGCAGGGGCTGACTTTGCCGCCCTGTCAGCCAATACGCCTCATATTGTATTTGACCAGGTACAAAAGCAGTCGCCCATTCCGTTGATCAGTATTGTGGGGGCCGCCTGCGGGGAGGCGGTCAGGCGGAATCTGACAAAAATCGGTTTAATGGGAACCATATTTACCATGGAGGAGGACTTTTTTAAAAAGCCATTTACAGATAAGGGGATCCAGATCGCAATTCCCAGGGAAGATGAGATGGAGTACATAAACAGAAAAATCTATACCGAGCTGGAATTTGCAGATGTCAGGGAGGATACCCGGCAGGAATTTTTGTCCATTGTGCGCAGAATGAAGGAGGAGGATGGGATCCAGGCTATCGTTCTTGGATGTACGGAGCTGCCGTTGATCCTTAATGACCATATTTCCCCTGTTCCCTGCCTGGACACCATGAAGATACATGTCAGGGCCTTGGTAAAGGAAATTATAGATGGATAAGATTGAGAGCAGATTATAAATAAATAAAACCAAGAGTGAATGAAATTCAGTATAAATATTAATATAATCAATAAAATAATTAAAAATATTAATATTTATATTGACATTTATGAGATTGTGGTAGTATACTGACATCAGGCAGCAGGGAAAAGAAGGGAAGTGATGAGATGAAAAAGGTTATCAGCCGTTGTCCGGTATGCAACAGTGAGCTGACCGTGGCAAGGCTTAAGTGTGATTCCTGCGATACGGTGATTGAGAACAATTTTAAACTCAGTAAATTTGATTATCTCTCCGATGAGGAACTGTATTTTACAGAGACATTTATCCGGTGCAGGGGGAATATCAAGGAAGTGGAAAAGGCCATGGGGATATCGTATCCCACGGTACGCTCCAAGCTGGAAGCAGTGATCAAGAAGCTGGGATATGAGACGGGAACCGATGATCAGGCGGCCAGAAAGGAAGAGATCCTAAGGGCGCTGGAGAATGGGGAGATAACAGCAGAACAGGCCATTGCCCAATTAAAGTAGCAGCCAGAAACCACGATTTCAAGAATAAGGAGCATTCATTATGGATGAAAAACTAAGAATATTAAAGATGATAGAGGAAGGCACCATCACGGCGGAGCAGGGAGCGGAGCTGATCGCGGCCATGAATCTGGATTCACAGGCACCGGAGACAGGGATCGAACGGATCAACTATGATAAGAAGATGTTTCGCATTATTGTGGACAGCGTTTCCGGGGACAAGGTCAAGGTCCAGTTTCCTGTTGGAGCCATTAAGAAGGTACTGAAGGCAACGGGCAAACTTCCCATACCGGAAAAGGATCTTCAGGGTGTGGATCTTGCCAGTATGATGGAAGCCATTTCCGAATGTCTGGATGATGAGCTGGAAGGGGACTTTGTCAATGTGGAGGCTGCGGACGGCTCCACTGTAAGGGTATATGTTGACAAATAGGGGCCGAAGATATGATTGTTAAGATCAGGACAAAGGGGATGCGCCTGTTTCTGCCTGTGCCGGTGAAATTTATGGGTTTGGCCATGAGATGGATGCCTGAAAGGATCATGGAGGATATCAGGGCCAATATACCGGAGCCATATGGCGGCCTGGTTACAAAAGATCATATCCTTATGGTGCTGGAAGAATGCCTGGATGTGATCAAAGAAAGCAAGGGCCTGGAAGTAATCCATGTGGAGACAGGGGACGGCACATATTTATCAGTTAAACTGTAAAAAGAGATATACGGGGCTTAAGAATACCGCCCGGTCACTGGATTCCAGCGGCCGGGCGGTGTTTTTGTATATATGCTTATTTTAGTATTAAAGCCTGCGTGCAATGGCCTTGATAAAGTCCTCGCTGTTTAACACAACCGGATCCGGCAGGGAAGTGATAAGGGCCAGATCCTTGGTCATTTCGCCGCCCTCAATGGTATCCAGGGTGGCCTTCTCCAGTTTGTCGGCAAATTCCATCAGATCTTGATTGCCGTCCAGTTCGCCCCGTTTCCTCAGTGCGCCGGTCCATGCAAAGATGGTTGCCACTGAGTTGGTGGAGGTTTCCTCGCCCTTTAAGTGCTTATAGTAATGGCGCTGTACTGTTCCGTGGGCTGCTTCGTACTCGAAGTTACCGTCCGGGGATACCAGAACAGAGGTCATCATGGCCAGGGAACCAAAGGCCGAGGAGATCATGTCGCTCATCACATCACCGTCATAGTTCTTGCAGGCCCAGATATAGCCGCCCTCAGATTTCATAACGCGGGCAACGGCATCATCGATCAGAGTGTAGAAGTAAGTAATGCCCGCATCCTCAAACTTCTTTGTATATTCACTGTCAAAGATCTCCTGGAAAATGTCCTTAAAGGTATGGTCATACTGTTTGGAAATGGTATCCTTGGTGGCAAACCAAAGATCCTGCTTGGTATCAAGGGCATAGTTAAAGCAGCTTCTGGCAAAGCTTTCAATGGACTTGTTAACATTGTGCATACCCTGTACGATTCCGGGGCAGTTAAAGCTGTGGATCAGCTCGCGGCTTTCAGTCCCGTCCTCTGCCGTGTATACCAGTTCCACCTTGCCGGGGCCGGGGATTTTCATTTCAGAAGCCTTATACACGTCACCGTAGGCATGTCTTGCAATGGTGATGGGCTTTTTCCAGCATTTTACACAGGGCTCGATCCCTTTTACCACAATGGGGGCGCGGAACACGGTCCCGTCCAGGATGGCACGAATGGTGGCATTGGGGCTTTTCCACATATCCTTCAGATGATACTCCTCCACGCGGGCTGCGTTGGGGGTGATGGTAGCACACTTGACAGCCACACCGTACTTTTTGGTGGCGTTGGCGGAATCGATGGTTACCTGATCATTTGTCTCATCCCTGTATTCCAAACCCAGGTCGTAGTACTCTGTCTTCAGATCTATGTACGGCAGGATCAGGTTGTCTTTGATCATCTGCCAGAGAATCCTCGTCATCTCATCGCCGTCCATCTCTACAATGGGGGTGGTCATCTTAATTTTGTCCATACTATGTCCTCCTGATTTTTTGCATTATGTTATAGTATACAACGAATTACAGGTTAGAACAAGTTTAAAACTCTAAAATTTTTAAGCTTGTTTTCACCTGTTTTTCCCCTGCCATGTGTCCCTTTCCCTAAAACGCTGATGAAGGGTGTTGAGCACAAGGCGCTTGTTGCCGCTCCACAACGGGGCGATCAAAAGCTTTTTCGGGCCGTCACCGGTGATGCGGTGTATGGTCATCTCAGGCGGAAGAAGTTCCACGCAGTCTATGACAAGATCAATATATTCACTCATTTCCAGGACCGGAAAGGGGGCGCTGCGGTAAAGCTGGGACAGGTCCGTGCCCTCCAGTATGTGGAGCAGCTGTAGTTTGATGCCGTCAATGGCGGCGGCCTGGCCTGCACCTGGCCGCCCGGAAACGGCTGGACCAATGCCTGCCAGCCCGGAATTGGCCTGGCCGGCGCCTGTTATCCCTTCAGCCAGATATCTGACCGTGTCCAGCATCATTTCCCTTGTCTCGCCCGGCAGTCCCAGGATCACATGGACAATGACCGTTAACCCCGCCTTTTTGAGCCGGTCCACCGCTGATTCAAACACGGGCAGGGGATAGCCGCGGCGGATGAACTGCGCCGTGGACTGGTGGATGGTCTGCAGGCCCAATTCCACCCACACGGGCTTGATGGCGGCAAGTTCTTTTAACAGTTCCACCACCTCCGGTTCCAGACAGTCCGGCCGGGTTGCAATGGACAGGGCCGCGATCTCCGGATGACAGATGGCTTCCGTGAAGACAGAGCGCAGGCGGGAGACAGGCCCATAGGTATTGGTGTAGGACTGGAAGTAGGCGATATATGCGCCCTTGCCCGTCATTTTTCTCCGTACCTGGGCTTTGGCGGCCTCGATCTGTGCTGTAACGGATTCCATGGCAGGGGATGCAAAATCCCCTGATCCCCCCGCGCTGCAGAAAATACATCCGCCCGTGCCCAGCGTCCCGTCCCGGTTGGGACAGGTCATGCCTCCGTTCAGGGAGAGCTTATATACCTTTTGTCCAAATTGTTGTTTCAGTTCATAATCCAGGGAATGATAAGGTTTACCGTTCCAGTCCATAGGGCGCCGCCTTTCCGGTTATTTTCTTTTTGGATTATACCAGGAAAGAGGGAGTATTTCCATAAAAACTGTTAGGAACCTGTGAAATCAGGTAGTCAGAAATGATACCCAACCCAGCTTGACAGTCTTTCGCGCCTGCTCTCGGAATATGCCCTTACGGTATATGACGATCAGCCCTATTGGCCCACCGGGGACTATTGCACCATGATCTGCGCAGCCTGATCATCTCCGAAGAGAAGAACGAGGATCACACGCAGCCGGACAGTGTCTGGAGGCCATCAAAATAGGCAGTAGGCGGGAGCAGAAAGCATTTCCATAAAAATTCATACAATGCAGTAAAATATTCTATTGTGGTCCGGGCTGCTGTTGTGTTAAACTGATCACAGACAGGGGACAGCCCCTGATTTTGTGTATGATTAAAGGAGAGGTAAGGCATGAAGGTAAATGATACCATCCGGTTGATGGAAAGTGAAAACGCAAAAAAACTTCTGGCTAAGCTGTACGGAGAGGACGCAGTGGCTGAGAACATGGCACGGTACCAGGAACTGCTGAAAGGATATGAGAAAACATTTGGAGACAGCGGGGATGTGCTTTTGTTTTCATCACCGGGACGCACGGAGATCAGCGGAAACCACACGGACCATAACCATGGAAAGGTCCTTGCGGGAAGCATTAACCTGGACTGTGTGGGAGTGGCTGCAAAGAACAGCTCCAACTATGTACATATTGTCAGTGAGACGTATAATCAGGACTTTACCATTGACTTAAATCATCTGGAGCCCAGCGATAAAAAGGCAGGGACCGTGGACCTGGTAAAGGGGCTGTTAAAGGGATTTGAGGAGTCGGGGTATGATGTGGGAGGCTTTAATGCATACATTACCAGCAATGTGATCAGTGCGGCAGGCGTCAGCTCCTCGGCTGCTTTTGAGATGCTTTTGTGCTCCATGCTCAACACATTCTTTAATGAGGGACGCATGGACAATGTGGCATACGCCCATATTGGAAAATATTCAGAGAACAACTACTGGGATAAGGCGTCAGGCCTTCTGGACCAGATGGCCTGCGCGGTGGGTGGCCTGATCACCATTGATTTTGTGGAGCCTTCAGCGCCGGTAGTGGAGAAAATCGAGTTTGATTTCGGATCCCAGAACCACAGCCTGATCATTGTCCAGACCGGCAAGGGCCACGCTGACCTGAGCGCGGACTACTCATCCGTTCCCAGCGAGATGAAGAAGGTGGCCCAGTATTTTGGCAAGGAAGTGCTGGCCCAGGTGTCGGAGGAAGAGGTGATCCGCAGCCTGGCAGCGGTGCGGGAGTTTGCGGGGGATCGTTCCGTGCTTCGCGCCCTTCATTTCTTTGAGGAAAACAAGAGGGTGGAAGCAGAGGTGGCTGCGCTGAAGGAGAACCGCTTTGGGGATTTTCTGGCCAACATCACAGCATCGGGAAACTCTTCCTGGAAATGGCTTCAGAACTGCTTTACCAACAGCAATTACCAGGAACAGGGCATCACAGTGACCCTGGCATTGACCGAATTGTTTATTGCCGGGAAACAAAAGGGCGCCTGCCGTGTCCACGGCGGAGGGTTTGCCGGTGTGATCATGGCCATGCTTCCCAATGAACTGGTGGATGAGTATGTTGAATACATTGAAAACTGTACGGGAAAGGGCAGTGCTTTTCGTATGAGCATCCGTCCATACGGGGCGATCTGTATCAATGACCATATGGGATGATGCGGGTCTGCTTTCCCCAAAAATATGGTGGCGGACAGCAGGATAATAGGGTATAATAAGGTCAGAAAATGATAGAGGGGGGAGCATTTGTATGATAGGTAAAGAGACATTGAAACTCCTGAAACAGACATTGGCTGACAGCAGTTATACGGTGGCTGTCTGTGGGTCCGGTATGATGGAAGAGGGCGGCATACTGGGACTGAAGGAGGAGGGGAGGGCATACGAGATTGAACAAACGTATGGCGAGTCCCCGGAGGAATTGTTCCACATATCCTGTTTTTCCAGGAGGCCGGAAATCTTTTATGATTTTTATAAAAAGGAGATCCTGGAAAAAGTTCCCAGCATGACACCGTCAGTGGAAGCCATGGCCGAGATGGAACGGCAGGGCAGGCTTCAGTGTGTTGTGACCACCAGTATTTTTGATCTTCCAAAGGCGGCCGGAGTGGAAAATGTGATCTACCTCCACGGAGGGATCTATGATAACACATGTACCCATTGCGGCAAAAAATATTCCATGGAATACATGAAGAATTCAAAACACATTCCCCTTTGTGAGGACTGCGGGCACATCATACGCCCGGGCACCTTCCTTTACGGGGAGATGGTGGACAGCGGGCTGATGAGCCGGACCGCGGAGGAGATATCCAGGGCCGAGGTGCTTCTGGTACTGGGAACATCCCTCCGATCCGAGGTGTACAGTCATTACATACGGTATTTTCAGGGAAAGAAGATGATCATCATCCACAGGGCGCCCAGGCCCCTGGATGAGAAAGCCGACATGGTGGTCTATGACCTTCCCCAGAATATACTGCCTCTGCTGGTGGAGGAAGAATAAAAGATAAAAGCTGAAAATCAAATCCGGACAGGAACAAAGCCGCAGGCCAGTAAATCAATTGGCCTGCGGCTTTGCTGTTCGTTGCGCTGTCTCAGTTCCTGTGGTAGGAATCCAGCAGCTGGTTTTTTATGTGCCACAGCTCATTGGACAGGTCCACATGGACTTCGTGAGGATTGATCAGACGTTTGGACTCATCCCACAGGGTTTCCAGCTCCCGTCTGCAGTAGGCCTGGATGTCCATTACCTTGGGTGAATCATAGACGCATTTGCCCTCCAGGAACACAGGGACCAGCAGTTCCCTGAGCGTATAGGAATCCGGTGCCAGCATGGTCTTTTTCCAGGTCTCAATGGGGTCAAAGAGAAGGAGGGAGTTGCCTGTGTTAAACTCTTCGCCGACCAGGCAGATCAGATCGGCTATGATCTTGCCCGTGGCCTTGTCGTAAATGCGCTGGATGGTTTTATTGCCCGGATTGGTGATCTTTTCTGCATTTTCCGAAAGCTTGATCTTGGGAATAAACTGGCCGGTGGCCTTGTCCTTTACTGCCGCCAGTTTGTATACACCGCCGAAGGAGGGGCAGTCCTTTGCCGTGATCAGGTTGGTGCCCACACCCCAGGAGTTGATGGTGGCGCCCTGCATCTTCAGGGAGTTGATCAGGTTCTCGTCCAGGTCGTTGGAGGCGGAGATCACCGCGTCCGGGAAGCCGGCATTATCCAGCATTTTTTTGGCCTTTTTGGAAAGGTAGGCGAGATCGCCGCTGTCCAGGCGTATGCCGTAAAAAGTCAGGGGGATACCGGCCTGGCGCATTTCCCTAAATACCTTGATCGCATTTGGGACGCCGGAGTTTAAGGTGTCGTAGGTGTCCACCAGAAGGATGCAGGCGGTTGGATACAGCTTCGCGTAGGTGCGGAAGGCCGTGAGTTCGTCCGGGAAACTCATGATCCAGCTGTGGGCATGGGTGCCTTTTACAGGAACATCGAACATCTTGCCGCAGAGCACGTTGGAGGTGCCGATACACCCTGCGATCATGGCCGCCCTGGCGCCGTAGGTTCCTGCGTCAGGCCCCTGGGCGCGGCGCAGGCCGAACTCCATGACCCCGTCTCCCTTGGCAGCGTATACGATCCGTTCCGTCTTGGTGGCGATCAGGCTCTGGTGGTTGATGATATTAAGAAGGGCTGTCTCCACCAGCTGTGCCTGCATGATGGGGGCAATGACTTTTACAAGGGGTTCTCTTGGGAAGATGATGGTCCCCTCGGGAATGGCGTAAATATCACCTGTAAAACGGAAGTCCCTCAGATAGTCCAGGAAGTCCTCCTCAAAGATCCCCAGGCTGCCCAGATAAGCGATATCGCTTTCATCAAAATGCAGGTCTCGGATATATTCGATCACCTGCTCAAGGCCTGCACAGATGGCAAACCCGTTGCCATGGGGATTGGTACGGTAGAACATGTCAAAGATAACGGTCTCGTTGGCGTCCTTTTCCTTAAAATAGCCCTGCATCATAGTCAGCTCATACAGGTCTGTAAGTAATGTAAGATTTCTCTGTTCCATATAGGTTCCTCCCTGGTGCGTGGCCGGGAGCTGTCCGCATTTGGTGCGGTCCGGCTGGATTTTGGCGGCTGCGCTTGTATGTTGGTTAGTAGTATAGCACAAATTTTACAAAAGGCAAATGAAATGTTAAATTCTTAACAATCTATAAAATAAAAGCAGGGAATGGATCTCCCTGCTCTCAGATCAGTTTCCGGTTTTGTAATCCTCCCTGGCCCAGTTGGGGGCATTGATCGGGCCGGCCTTGGCGTTCCCGTTTTTAGCCGCACCCTGTATCTCAGGAACCTGGGCCTGTTTGTTTTCCGGGTGATGCATGTTCTGGTGATTTTCCGTGCCGTGATTTTTGGGATCATAAGGATCAGGCCTTCTCATACCTGCTTTTGCCATGACGTTACCTCCTGTATTGCATTTTAGCACCGCGGGATGATTATTTCACCCATATGCGCGCCTGGTTTTAGTTTTTGCAGTACGGCAAAAACTATACCGGATCCCCTTATGAATTATGTGGAATCAGGATAAACGAATGAGTAAAAAAATTATGAACAAAAATTAATTTCTGTTATAATAGGGAAGAGAGGATGAGAATGGTTTTGGCGGAAGGTAAAAAGATTAATCTATTGAAATCGGAGATATTGACCATTTTGGAGCAGAATTATAATAAACCACTGGAAGAAATATTTAATAGAAGAAAAAGTTGATGAGGACAGTATAAAAAGTATTAGTGAATTCAAGTTGGAAAAGAGAAGGTATGCGTACCAAAAATGAAGACGGCAGTGTTGCCAATGCCAATATAAAAATAAAGACAGATGATGTACTTATGGATATAAATTTACCAAAACAGTTGATGAATTGAAAAGAATACAAGAAAAACAGTATTATCAATATGATAAAGAGTTATACAATTGCGGGATAGAAGTTTTTCCTGCCTGGGAGTAATTTATAAATGTATTATTAGACACAACAATTCAGATAAACAGAATATTCAAACCAGTTAATGCAGTTGATTCGTCATGACTCGCACCTCG
Organism: Enterocloster citroniae; assembly: GCF_040545455.1. NCBI lineage: Bacteria > Bacillati > Bacillota > Clostridia > Lachnospirales > Lachnospiraceae > Enterocloster > Enterocloster citroniae. The sequence goes on from NZ_JBEPLZ010000003.1 coordinate 216,977, forward strand.
CGGTATGATTAAAATATGAATTGGGAATATTATAGTATATGATGGAAACTTCTGTTTTATAACATTTTTATTTGTTATACGGTTTCAGTTGACATTTTTCACGCCCATTATTATAATAAAGAAGTTAAATAACAAAAGCTGTGATGGAGACAGTAGGCCTGCAGGAACGTTTCAGAGAGCCGGGGAGGGTGGGATCCCGGTACAAGTAGCGCAGAACTGAAGATCACTCCGGAGCTGTCCGGCCGAGATATTTGCGGCGCCCGCCCTTTGGTAAGCCGGATCGCATTTCCTGCGTTAAGGGAACTCATATGATGGTATGCAGTAATAGGTGGTTAAACGAAGGAAGTTTTATGGCTTTCGTCCTGTTAAGGACGGGAGCTTTTTTGTTCTATGGGTATATCACTTCCATGGGACCTCAGTCATCATAACACATACCGGAATCACTGGATCAAAGAACAAATGGATCAATTTAGGAACGGAGGAATACAAAGATGTATGACAAAGTCTCCACAGACCTGAAGTTTGTGGAAAGGGAAAAAGAAGTAGAAAAATTTTGGGAAGATGAGCATATCTTTGAAAAGAGCATTCAGATGCGCGAGGGATGCAAGCCTTACGTGTTTTATGACGGGCCGCCAACTGCCAACGGCAAACCTCATATCGGCCATGTGGAAACACGTGTTATTAAGGATATGATCCCCAGATACCGCGCTATGAAGGGCTATATGGTGCCACGCAAGGCGGGATGGGATACCCATGGACTTCCGGTGGAGCTGGAAGTGGAGAAGAAGCTGGGGCTGGACGGCAAGGACCAGATCGAGCAGTACGGACTGGAGCCCTTTATTAAGCAGTGTAAGGAAAGTGTCTGGAAATACAAGGGCATGTGGGAGGATTTCTCCAACACCGTTGGTTTCTGGGCCGACATGGATGACCCTTATGTGACCTATGAGAATAATTTTATCGAGTCCGAGTGGTGGGCATTAAAGCAGATCTGGGACAAGGGCCTTTTGTACAAGGGCTTTAAGGTAGTTCCCTACTGTCCCCGCTGCGGCACCCCTCTGTCCTCCCACGAGGTGGCACAGGGATATAAGGATGTAAAGGAACGCTCCGCCATTGCACGCTTTAAGGTAAAGGGGGAGGATGCCTATATCCTGGCATGGACCACCACGCCGTGGACCCTTCCCAGCAACCTGGCGCTGTGCGTGAATCCGGTGGAGGATTACGTCAAGGTTAAGACAGGTGACGGTTATACCTACTATATTGCCCAGGCCCTGGCAACCCAGGTGTTGGGCGAGGATTACGAAGTGCTGGAAACCTACAAGGGCAAGGATCTGGAATTTAAGGAGTATGAGCCTTTGTACGACTGCTCGGTGCCTCTGTGTGAGAAGCAGCACAAGAAAGCATACTATGTGGTGTGCGATACCTATGTCACCCTTACAGACGGTACGGGAATCGTACACATTGCCCCTGCGTTTGGTGAAGATGACGCCAATGTGGGACGCAAATACGGCCTTCCCTTTGTACAGCTGGTGGATGCCAAGGGCGATATGACGGCTGAGACACCCTTTGCAGGAACCTTTGTAAAGGATGCGGATCCCCTGGTGTTAAAGGATCTGGAGTCCAGGGGACTTCTGCTGGCAGCTCCTGCATTTGAGCACAGCTATCCCCATTGCTGGAGATGCGGGACTCCTCTGATCTACTATGCGAGAGAATCCTGGTTTATCAAGATGACGGCGGTAAAGGACGACCTGATCCGCAACAATAATACGATCAACTGGGTGCCTGATTCCATTGGCAAGGGCCGTTTCGGCGACTGGCTGGAGAACATCCAGGACTGGGGTATTTCCAGGAACAGGTACTGGGGCACGCCTCTTAACATCTGGGAGTGCCAGTGCGGATACCAGCACTCCATTGGCAGCATTGAAGAGTTAAAGAGCATGTCCGACAACTGCCCGGAGGATATTGAGCTTCACCGTCCTTACATTGACAATGTAAACATCCGGTGCCCCAAGTGCGGCAAGTCCATGAAGCGTGTGCCGGAGGTGATCGACTGCTGGTTTGACTCAGGAGCCATGCCATTTGCCCAGCATCATTATCCATTTGAGAACAAGGAATTATTCGAGTCCCAGTTCCCGGCCCAGTTTATCTCCGAGGCGGTGGACCAGACAAGAGGATGGTTCTACTCCCTTCTGGCGGAATCCACCCTGCTGTTTAACAAGGCGCCTTATGAAAATGTAGTTGTTATGGGTCTTGTGCTGGATGAGAACGGACAGAAGATGAGCAAGTCCAAGGGCAATGCGGTGGATCCCTTTGATACCCTGGCAGCCCACGGCGCGGATGCGATCCGTTGGTTTTTCTACACCTGCAGCGCTCCCTGGCTTCCAAAGAGATACCAGGATAAGGCTGTGACAGAGGGACAGCGCAAATTTATGGGCACTCTGTGGAACACCTATGCATTCTGGGTGCTCTATGCCAACATTGACAATTTTGACGCCACCAAGTACAACCTTGAGTACGACAAGCTGCCGGTCATGGACAAATGGCTGCTGTCCAAGATGAATTCCATGGTAAAATGCGTGGATGAGAACCTGATGAACTACCAGATCCCTGAGGCTGCAAGGTCTCTCCAGGAGTTTGTGGATGACATGAGCAACTGGTATGTGCGCAGAAGCCGCGAGCGTTTCTGGGCAAAGGGAATGGAGCAGGATAAGATCAATGCCTATATGACACTGTATACCGCCCTTGTGACAACTGCCAAAGCAGCGGCTCCCATGATCCCGTTTATGACAGAGCAGATCTATCAGAACATTGTGAGAAAGATCGATGGAGACGCGCCTGAGAGCATTCACCTGTGTGATTTCCCGGAGGTGAAGGAGGACTGGATCGATGCCAGCCTGGAGGCGGACATGGACGAGGTGTTAAAGACGGTTGTCATGGGCCGTGCGGCAAGGAATACGGCTAATATAAAGAACCGTCAGCCCATTGGCCAAATGTATGTAAAGGCCGACCATGCGCTGTCTAAGTTCTATGTGGAGATCATAGAAGATGAACTGAATGTAAAGCAGGTGATCTTCTCTGATGATGTGAGGGCATTTACCTCCTACACATTTAAACCGCAGCTTAAGACCGTGGGACCCAAGTACGGCAAACTGCTGAACAGGATCCGCCAGACCCTGACAGACATTGACGGCAGCGCTGCCATGGACACACTGAATGAAAAAGGCGCCCTGACCTTTGACTTTGACGGACAGGAAGTGGTCCTTACCAAGGATGACCTTTTGATCGATGTGTCCCAAAAGGACGGGTATGTGACGGAGGAAGACAACTACGTGACCGTTGTGCTGGATACCAATCTGACACCGGAGCTGATCGAGGAGGGCTTTGTCCGTGAGATCATCAGCAAGGTACAGACCATGCGCAAGGAGGCAGGCTTTGAGGTGATGGACCATATCGCCGTGTACCAGGACGACAATGACAAGATCGCAGAGCTTTTAAAGGCCCATGCAGATGAGATAAAGGCGGAAGTTATGGCCGATACCATCTTCCTGGGAGGCATGGGAGGTTATGCCAAGGAGTGGAGCATTAACGGTGAAAAAGTAATGCTCGGTGTTGAAAAGACCATGAAATAATGGTAATATGGGAGGCGGGGTTTAAGCACCCCGCCTATATGAGGATGGAGGATAATGCTGATGAATAAAGGATTCGATAAGGCCACATTCAAGCGGAGCGTCATAGACAATGTTAAGAACATGTTCCGCAGGACCATTGATGAAGCCACGCCGCAGCAGGTGTTCCAGGCGGTTGCGTTTGCAGTAAAGGACGTCATTATAGACGAGTGGATCGCATCCCACAAGGAATACGAGAAAAAGGACGTTAAGACAGTGTATTATCTGTCCATGGAGTTTTTGATGGGCCGGGCCCTGGGCAACAATATTATCAATATCTGTGCCCATGATGAAATCAAGGAAGTATTGGATGAACTGGGATTTGATCTGAATATGATCGAGGACCAGGAACCGGATGCAGCCCTTGGCAACGGCGGTCTGGGCCGCCTGGCCGCATGTTTCCTGGATTCCCTTGCAACTCTGGGTTATCCGGCTTACGGGTGCGGGATCCGTTACCGTTACGGTATGTTTAAACAGAAGATTGAGAATGGGTACCAGATCGAGGTGCCGGATGAGTGGCTGAAGGACGGCAACCCCTTTGAGATCCGCCGCCCGGAATACGCCCAGGAGGTCAAGTTCGGGGGATATGTGCGCATTGAGAATGTGGGAGGCGTGAACCATTTTGTGCAGGACGGTTACCAGACCGTGCGTGCGGTGCCCTATGACCTGCCGGTGATCGGCTATGGCAACAATGTGGTGAATACCCTTCGTATCTGGGATGCGGAACCGGTGAATACATTTAACCTGGATTCCTTTGACCGGGGAGATTACCAGAAGGCAGTGGAGCAGGAAAATCTGGCAAAAACCATTGTGGAGGTCCTCTACCCCAATGACAACCACTACGCGGGCAAGGAGCTGCGCCTGAAACAGCAGTATTTCTTTATTTCCGCCAGTGTACAGCGGGCAATTACAAAATATAAGGAGAAACACGAGGACATCCGCAAGTTCCATGAAAAGGTGGTGTTCCAGCTGAACGATACCCACCCCACAGTTGCCATACCGGAACTGATGCGTATCCTTTTGGACGAGGAAGGGCTGACATGGGAGGAGGCATGGGATGTAACCACCAGGACATGTGCCTATACCAACCACACCATTATGTCGGAGGCCCTGGAGAAGTGGCCCATTGAGCTGTTCTCACGCCTGCTTCCGCGTATTTACCAGATCGTGGAGGAGATCAACCGCAGGTTCCAGAACCAGATCCAGTCCATGTACCCGGGCAACCAGGATAAACTGCGCAGCATGTCCATCATTTATGACGGTCAGGTGAAGATGGCATACATGGCCATTGCGGCCAGCTTTTCCGTGAACGGTGTTGCCAGACTGCATACAGAGATCTTAAAGAACCAGGAACTGAAGGATTTTTACCAGATGATGCCTGAAAAGTTTAATAACAAGACAAACGGCATTACACAGAGAAGGTTCCTGCTTCACGGCAATCCCCTTCTGGCCGACTGGGTCACCTCCAAGATCGGGGATGAGTGGATCACAGACCTTCCGCATATCAAGAAGCTGGAGATCTATGCCGATGATGAGAAGTGCCAGCAGGAATTCCTGAATATCAAGTACCAGAATAAAATACGCCTTGCGAAATACATCAAGGAGCACAACGGGATCGATGTGGATCCGCGCTCCATCTTTGATGTGCAGGTAAAGAGACTTCATGAGTATAAGCGCCAGCTGATGAACATACTTCATGTGATGTACCTGTATAACCAGCTAAAGGATAACCCGGAGATGGATATGGTACCCAGGACCTTTATCTTTGGCGCAAAGGCCGCCGCCGGTTATAAGCGGGCCAAACTCACCATCAAGCTGATCAACTCCGTGGCGGATGTGATCAACAATGACAAATCCATCGGGGGCAAGATCAAGGTGGTGTTTATCGAGAATTACCGCGTATCCAACGCAGAACTCATCTTTGCGGCAGCTGATGTAAGTGAGCAGATCTCCACGGCCAGTAAGGAGGCATCCGGCACGGGCAACATGAAGTTTATGCTCAACGGTGCCCTGACCCTGGGCACCATGGACGGAGCCAATGTGGAGATCGTGGAGGAAGTGGGCCAGGAATATGCCTTTATCTTCGGCATGTCCTCAGATGAGGTGATCAATTACGAGAATAACGGCGGATATTACCCCATGGATATTTTCAACAATGACCAGGAGATCCGCAGGGTGCTGATGCAGCTGATCAACGGCTACTATGCGCCTGACAACCCAGAACTGTTCCGGGATATCTACAATTCCCTACTGAATACAAAGAGCAGCGACAAGGCGGACACCTACTTTATCCTGAAGGATTTCCGTTCCTACGCCCAGGCCCACGAAAGGGTGGATCAGGCATTCAGGAACGAGAAGTGGTGGGCAAAGGCAGCGATCCTCAACATTTCAGGCAGCGGTAAGTTTACCTCGGACAGAACCATTGAGGAGTATGTAAGGGATATCTGGCACCTTGAAAAGGTGACAGTGGAAATGTAATACATTCCGGTGCTGCTGTGCGGTACTGAATATGCTCCGGCAAGCCTGAAACATGGAGGCAGCCGGGGCATTTCTGTAAAAGCAGGATACGGGAAGGAGAGGACGATAAAAATGAAGATACGCGATATACTGGCTCAGGGAAGGCCCACCCTGTCTTTTGAGGTGTTTCCTCCCAAAACAGAGGATGCCTATGATACGGTGGAGCGTGCAGCTGCAAAGATTGCAACGCTGAAGCCTGATTTTATGAGTGTTACATACGGGGCAGGCGGAGGGACCAGCGATTATACGGTGGGGATCGCTTCCGATATACAAAAATCAGGGGTGACACCCCTGGCCCATCTCACCTGTGTGTCATCCACACGGGATAAGGTACACTCCGTGCTGGAGGAACTGAAAAACCACGGCATTGAAAATGTACTGGCCCTGAGGGGAGACATTCCGGCTGACGGCCGGACTCCGCGGGAATACCATTACGCTTCGGAACTGATCCATGAGATCAAGCAGTCGGGGGATTTCTGTATTGGGGCCGCCTGTTACCCGGAGGGCCATGTGGAATCAGCCAACAAATCCGTGGACATGGATTATCTCAAGGAGAAGGTGGAAGCCGGCTGCGATTTTGTGACCACCCAGATGTTTTTTGACAACAGCATCCTTTACAGCTATCTGTACCGCATCAGGGAAAAGGGGATCACGGTTCCTGTGATCGCGGGGATCATGCCGGTGACCAGCGCCAAACAGATCAAACGCATTACCCAGATGTCGGGCACTTACCTGCCTTCCAGGTTCCTGGCCATTGTGGACAAATTTGGAGATAACCCTGCAGCCATGAAGCAGGCAGGGATCGCATATGCCACGGACCAGATCATTGACCTGATCGCCAACGGCGTCAGGGGAATCCACGTTTACTCTATGAATAAGCCGGATGTGGCCATGAAGATCAGGGAAAATCTTTCTGAGATACTGTAGAGGCAGGGAGTTTTAGTCGGAGGGAAGGATGAATACAGAAGACATTGACCGGGGGGAAGTGCTCCGGTATCTGGGTTATGGGAGACATGAGGCGGATCAGGCCGTGATGGGTCTGGTGGAGGAGTGTATCGCACAGCTGTTAAAGGAAGCCCAGCCACGCTGTCTGTACAGGGAATATCCTTTGATCCTGGGGCCGGAGGGCGCGGTGGACGGCGGCTGTTTCCAGACCGTGAGCAGGAATCTGTCAAGGAATCTGAGGGACTGCGGCCAGATCATTGTGTTTGCCGCCACCCTGGGTACGGGAGCGGACCATCTGATCCAGAAATACAACAAACTTCAGATGAGCAAGGCGGTGATCATGCAGGCGGCTGCCACGGCCATGATAGAGGAATACTGCGACCAGGTGTGTACGGGCATTAGGGAGGAGTATGAATCCGGGGACCGGTATCTGCGGCCCAGATTCAGCCCCGGGTACGGGGACTTTCCCCTGGACTGCCAGCAGAGGCTGTTGGACAGCCTGGAGGCAGGCAAAAGGATCGGGATCAAGCTGACGGACAGCCTTCTTATGATGCCGTCCAAATCAGTGACAGCGGTGATGGGAGTCAGCAAGAAGCCTTACCGCTGCGATGTGAAGGGCTGCGAATCCTGCGGGAAAAGGGATTGTCTTTACAGGCGGTGAGCCGGGGACGAATGGGAATCATGAAGATTGAATCAGGCAAAGGGGATATTATTATGATACGTTTTAACTGTGATTACAGCGAGGGCGCACATGAGCGCATTTTAAACAAACTGATGGAGACAAACCTGGAGCAGACTCCGGGATACGGGGAAGACCCCTATTGTGAGGAGGCTGCCGCGATCATCAGGGAGCTTTGTCAAAAGGAAGATGCCGGCGTCCACTTTCTGGTGGGCGGCACCCAGGCTAATGCCACAGTAATCGCATCCGCCCTCAGACCCCACCAGGGTGTGGCGGGAGCCGTGACCGCCCACATCAATGTACATGAGACGGGGGCAGTGGAGGCAACCGGGCATAAGGTCCTTTCGCTGCCCTCCGCTGACGGCAAGATCACTGCGTCCCAGGTGGAGGAACTGTACCTGGCCCATATTAACGATGAAAGCTTTGAGCATATGGTGCAGCCGGGAATGGTATATATATCCAATCCCACGGAGCTGGGGACCATCTACACAAGGGCTGAGCTGGAAGCTCTTTACAGGGTGTGCAGAACATGGGGCCTGTACCTGTTTGTGGACGGCGCCCGTCTGGCATACGGACTGGCGGCAGAGGGCAATGATGTGGATCTTAAGGTTCTGGCTTCCAACTGTGACGTGTTCTACATTGGGGGAACCAAGGTGGGCGCCCTGTTCGGTGAAGCGGTGGTGATCACCAATGAGGAGCTGAAAAAGGATTTCCGCTACCACATTAAGCAGAGAGGCGGAATGTTGGCAAAGGGAAGGCTTCTGGGGATCCAGTTTGGAGAACTGCTGCGGGACGGTCTGTACATGGAACTGGGACGCCATGGGGACAGGATGGCGGATAAGATCAGAAAGGCATGCCGGGACAAAGAGATTCCCTTCCTGGTGACCAATACCACCAACCAGGTATTTCCCATTATGCCTGATGCCCTGTTGGAGCAATGGAAGGATAAATACAGCTATACCAACCAGGGCCGGGTGGATGAGACCCACACGGCCATCCGGCTTTGTACCAGCTGGGTTACCAGCGAGGAGCATGTGGATGCCCTGGTAAAGGATATATTAAACAGCTAACACCTGGAGTGTATTTGGAACATGCTCCGGGATGGATACTGCTTGGGAGGAATGACAATGAGACTATTAGAGGAAATGAAAGTACGCCGCCTGTTCTGTGACGGCGGAATGGGAAGCATGCTTCAGGCCCGGGGACTTCAGGCAGGGGAAATGCCTGAGATGTGGAACCTGACCCATCCTGAGATTGTAAGGGATATCCACAGGCAGTACCTGAAGGCAGGGGCTGATATCATGGAAACCAACACCTTTGGAGCCAATGGGCTTAAATATAAGGACAACCTGGAGGAGATCATTACTGCGGCGGTGGGACACGCAAAGGCGGCAGTGGAGGAAGCGGGACATGGCTATGTTGCCCTGGACGTGGGGCCCACGGGAAAACTGTTAAAGCCCCTGGGAGACCTGGACTTTGAGGATGCGGTAAGTCTGTACAAGGAAGTGGTGGCTTACGGTGTTAAGGCCGGGGCCGACCTGGTGTTCATTGCCACAATGAGCGACAGCTATGAGCTGAAAGCGGCGGTGCTGGCTGCAAAGGAAGCCGGGGTGGATCCGGTGACAGGTGAAAATATTCCCGTGTTTACCTCAGTGACCTTTGATGAGAAGGGAAAGCTTCTCACAGGAGGAAATGTGGAATCCACGGTGGCGCTGTTAGAAGGCCTGCGGGTGGATGCCCTGGGAATCAACTGCGGACTGGGACCGGAGCAGATGAAGGGGATCCTGAAGGATATCCTTGAAGTGACTTCCCTTCCTGTTATGGTGAATCCCAATGCCGGACTTCCAAGAAGCGAGAACGGGAAAACGGTCTATGATATCAACGAAGACCAGTTTGCCCAGGTCATGAGGGAGATCGTAGACATGGGAGCCGCCGTGGTGGGAGGATGCTGCGGCACCACTCCGGACCACATACGGGAGACTGTTAAGCTCTGTAAGGACATCCCCGTAAGATGGCCTGAGAAAAAAAGGCGCACGGTTATTTCCTCCTATGCCCAGGCCGTGGTGGTGGACAGGAAAACGGTCATTATCGGGGAGCGGATCAACCCCACGGGCAAATCTAAATTCAAGCAGGCTCTCCGGGACCATAACCTGGAATACATCCTCAGGGAAGGGGTGAGCCAGCAGGACAACGGAGCCGATGTGCTGGATGTGAATGTGGGTCTGCCTGAGATAGATGAGCCTTCCATGATGGAGGAGGTGGTAAAGGAACTTCAAAGCATTATCGATCTTCCGCTGCAGATCGACACCTCCAACATCGAAGCCATGGAGCGGGCCATGAGGGTTTATAACGGCAAGCCTCTGATCAACTCCGTCAACGGAAAGGCGGAGGTTATGAGCCAGGTGTTTCCTCTGGTTGCAAAATACGGCGGCGTTGTGGTGGGATTGTGCCTGGATGAGGGCGGGATCCCGGAGACGGCAGAGGGCCGTATTGCAGTGGGCCGTAAGATCATTGATACAGCTGCGGATTATGGGATCGGGCCGGAAGATATCATACTGGACGGCCTGTGTATGACTGTGAGTTCGGACAGCAGGGGGGCCCTGACCACACTGGAGACCCTGCGGCGCATCCGGGATGAACTGGGGGGCAAATCGGTGCTGGGGGTGTCCAACATTTCCTTTGGCCTTCCCCAGAGAGAGATCATCAATGGGGCCTTTTTTACCATGGCCATGGAGGCCGGGCTGAATGCGGCTATTATCAATCCCAACTCCGAGGCCATGATGCGTGCTTTTTACAGCTTTAATGCCCTGATGGACAGGGATCCCCAGTGCAGCCGGTATATAAGCATCTACAGCGGCCAGGCATCCGGCCTTGGGCGGACCATAGGAAAGAACGGCGCGGGCCAGGCGGCAGGCAACGGCGGCCAGGCGTCCGGCGCATCATCGGCTTTGTCCGGCGGGGAAGATGCCGGAGCGCTCCTTACCTCGGCCATTGAGCGGGGACTGAAGGATGCGGCCCACCAGGCAGTGGGTGTTCTGCTGGAGAAAAGGGATGCCCTGGACATTATCAATGACCACATGATCCCTGCCCTGGACCGGGTGGGCAAAGGGTTTGAAAAGGGAACCGTCTTCCTTCCCCAGCTCCTTATGAGCGCTGAGGCGGCAAAGGCGGCCTTTGAGGTCATTAAGACCAGGATGGACCAAAGCGGTCAGGTGCAGGAGAAAAAAGGCACTGTCATTCTGGCAACCGTTAAAGGCGATATCCATGATATCGGAAAAAACATTGTAAAGGTGCTTTTGGAAAATTACGGGTATGATGTAATGGATCTGGGGAAGGATGTGCCTCCGGAGAGGATCGTGGAGGAGGCTGTAAAGGGAAAGGTTCCCCTTGTGGGGCTCAGCGCCCTTATGACCACCACGGTGCCCAGCATGGAGGAGACCATCCAAAAGCTCAGGGCAACAGCGCCAAACGTCAAGGTGATGGTGGGAGGGGCAGTGCTCACAAAAGAGTATGCCCAGACCATAGGAGCCGACATGTACTGCCGGGACGCCATGGCATCTGTCAATTATGCGGAGAGCATTTTTGTCAGGTAAAAACATAAAAATAAAGCCCCATGGGTTTAGAGACGGGGCAGTTCATAGGATGCGGCGGCACACTGGACCACAGTAGGTGCTGCCGTGTCCTTATTTTGTTCAGGGGGCAGCTCGCGGAAGGAGACCATATTTTTGCCGTGGTTTTTTGCATAATATAGTTCATCATCAGCAGCCTGTACCATATTGGGGTATGTTTCCAGGGAGGTGGGGATGGCGCTGCATATTCCCACACTGATGGTCACATAGGGAGAAATGCTGTGGTTGGCTGAAGGGATCCTTAAGTCGGTTACAGACAACCTGAGACGGTCCGCCACCTGGACGGCGTCCTCCGGTTTGATCCCATACAGGAGGATCTCAAACTCCTCTCCGCCAAAGCGGCAGATCAGATCCTTTTCCTGATGGATGTGGGTGGCCAGCGCATCCGCCACCCGTTTCAGGCATTCATCCCCCGCCACGTGGCCGAATGTGTCATTGTACTGTTTAAAGTAATCAATATCCACCATAATGACAGCCACAGGGATCTGAAGCCGGATGGCCCCGGGCATCAGCGCCTCCAGGCCCAGGGCAAATCCGTTTCTGTTAGGTATATGGGTCAGGGGGTCATTGTCAGCCCTGCTCTGAAGGTAGACCTGTTCGTCACGCGCTTCCCGCAGCATACGCAGGTTGTTTCCGATAATGCGGCAGCGGACCTGGGACAGGAACAGGCTGATAAAGCTGTAAAGGAACAGGTTGGAGTACAGGGCCACCGGCGCCCGCTGTGTCACAAAGGAAGGAAGAGCCAGTCCCGCTGTGACGAATACGGCGGTGGCTGCCTCGGTAAACGTAAAGAAGGGCCCTGCTGCAATATAGATATAGAACATAAGCACACTTTCCGCAGTCATCCTGCTCTTCAGGCAATAATGATTGATCAACAGACAGAATAAGCCAAGCAGTGAGGTGAACACATAGGTATGGTATTGTATCATACGGCGTGTCCTCCGGTTGCGCTCCAATTTGAATATATGTTCACAGTAGAACAGATTGCTTACCATGAACAATAGGAACAGGACGATGGCCATGCTGATGGGTGAGATCAGCCTGTTGCTTATGTCCACGGCCAGGTAACTGACCAGATTCACCAGTTCCAGTACAATGAGGAGAACGGAAAAGTTCAGTGTCTGGCTGATGTTCATGGTCTGGACCGTGTCAAACAGTTCCTGTACATGTCTGAATGTTGTCTCGCATCTGAAAAGCGGAAAAGCTGTACTTATGTTTTTTTTCACATTGTTTAGCATGATGTAATATCCCCTGTCATATAATACTAACTGCCAAATCCCTCTTAACAGCAAACAGGGCGGCGGTTACATAATAATACAAATATATTCACGATGCGCAATGTATATAACTTAAAAAAGTGTAAAGAAGTGCGAAATTTGTCACCATTTTCTGGAAATGTCCCCAATTACTCCCTGACACAGATGGTTATAAATGTGATAATATGGTTTTGTAACAAAAAAGAAATACTTTTGTAATATTCAAGAGAATATTACAAGCACAGAAAGAGAGGACAAACTATGTTACCAATTTCAACAATGGCAGTTGCCGCAATGTTAGGTTCTGCATGCGGTACGAATATGGCAACCATGAATGATTATAATGCAGGGCTTTACAACGGATCCAACAATCCTCAGAATGTATGCTACCAGCACGGAAACCAGGATCTGGACTGTATTCTGTCCCAGATGGGTGTCAGCGCACCGTCCGGTAATTCCTGCAGCGGATTTTCCAACGGAATGGGATTCTAAGCAATCCTTATTGATGTGGAACTGATGTATCTGTAAACGAATACACCTGCAAACCAACAAACTATATATACCTACAAACTTAGATACGAACAAAACTAATATACCTACATAATCATATTCCCTTATAAAATCTCCCCGCCTGTGTCTGTTTCACGGCGGGGAGTTTTTTTGCCCTTCTGCAATAAGAACGCGGCTTCCGGCATAATATATACAGAAAATTAATTCCCATTTGGCGGTCCATGGGTTACAATGATCCGGATAATGGAAAAAAAGGAGTCTGAGAATGAATAAAGATCATCTGATTACGATATTAAAAGGAATGTGGATCGGCGGCACCATGACGGTCCCGGGAGTCAGCGGAGGTTCCATGGCCATGATCATGGGCGTGTATGACAGGCTCATTTCCTCGGTCAGTTCCTTTTTCCGCAATCCGGGAAAGAGCATGTCCTTTCTGGTGCGGTTTGTACTGGGGGCCGGGATCGGGATGGTGGTATTTTCCCGGTTCATCAGTTTTCTTTTTACCACCAGGGCGGATGTGCCTCTTCGGTTCTTCTTTCTGGGAGCTGTGGCTGGGGGAGTGCCCATGATATATAAGGAAGCGGGAATTAAAAGGATCAGTTTGGGAGCAGTGGCCTATCCTGTCATAGGGATCCTGGCCGTTGTGATACTGGCCCTGCTTCCTACCGGTCTGTTTGAACCAAACGGCAGCTTTGGCATAGGCGCAGCGCTCATTCAGCTGGCCGGGGGGATCATCATAGCGGTGGGCCTGGTGCTGCCCGGGATCAGTGTTTCCCAGATGCTCTACATGCTGGGGATCTATGAGGGGATCATTAAAAATATAAGCACCCTGAACATATTGCCCCTGATTCCCCTGGGAGCAGGCGTGGTGGGAGGGATCTTCCTGACCACCAAGGTGCTGGAACAGCTGATGGAGCGCCATCCCCAGCCCACCTATCTGATCATCTTAGGTTTTATGTTCGGGTCCCTGCCCGAACTGTTTCCGGGCATTCCTTCAGGCTCGGATATGGCGTACAGCATCCTGTGTGCAGCCCTGGGCTTCGCTGCCCTGTATAAGATGGCGGGGAAGGAAGCCTAGGAATGTCCGCGCGTTCCCAAAGCGTGTCTAAACATCAGTCCACGCGCTCATCACCCCAGAAAAACGCGCCTACGGTTCCGGGACCGGTGTGGGAGCCGATCACGGTTCCTATGTCCATAATGGGCGGCGCTCCGTTCAGATGGGGAAAGGTCTCTTTGATCAGGGAAGCCACGGCCTGGGCATCGTCAGGGCAGGAGGAGTGGCAGATGAAACATTTCCCTGAATAACCTGTCTTGTCCTGGGCATGGGTCTTCATGCGTTCCACCAATTCCTTTATGACTTTTTTCTTGCCCCGGCACTTGTCCCGGGGGATCAGCTTGCCCTCGTGATCTATGTTCATCAGGGGGCAGATATTCAACATGTTGCCGAAAAAGGCTGCAGAGACTGAGATTCTTCCGCCTCTCCTTAAATGGGTCAGGTCCATGGTGAAGAACCAGCCCTGCAGCCTTAATTTATGTTCCTTGATCCAGGTGACCAGTTCCTCATAGCCGGTCCCTGCCTGCATTTTTCCCCAGGCAGTGTCCAGGAGGAGGCCATAGCCAACAGATGCCTGCAGTGAATCAATAACCTCGATCCGCCGGTCAGGATAGCGCTCCTGCATCTCATCCCTGGCTATGACAGCCGAATTATAGGTTCCTGAGATTCCGGTGGACAGGGTCAGATGGATGATATCCTTCCCCTCCCTAAGGATGGGATCAAACATGGCCTCATACTGTTCGGGATTTACCTGGGAGGTGGTGGGCATGGCGCCATCCCGGATCCTTTGATAAAAATCCTCAATGGCAATGGACTTTCCCAGATCATCATCGTACTCTTTATCTTCCATCCGGAAATGGAAGCAGGCATAGGGGATATCCCGTTCTGCCAGGTATTGCTCAGGCATGTCAGCAGTGGAACAGCAGGTTATTACATATGAAGTTGTCATAATGTGCTCCTTTTAATAAGTCAATGGTTGACGTGTTTTATGGACAAAGTATAGCATGGTGCAGGGGATAGTGTCAAATAAATACAGCTGGCTGCTGGCTGCGGACGGATAAACAGGATATGTGTAAGAGGACAGGGCTTGTACTGGTAAAACGAGGAAAATTGTGCTATGATGTACTTTGTGCTGTGATACAGGGCGTATTTGTGTTGTGACACCCTGGAGTATACGAATGGAAAGGAATGGCAATCATAATGTATAAATGCTGTATATTTGATCTGGATGGAACATTGGTAAATTCCATATATGCCATACAAAAATCCGTGGATCTCACCCTGGAACAGTGGGGGATGAGGCCGGTATCCGTGGAGGAGTGCAAGGTTTTTGTGGGGGATGGATATAAGAAGCTTTTGGAGCGGGCGCTGAAGGCGTGCGGGGATGAAGGGCTGGATCATTACCAGGAGGCCCTGGAACAATATCCGGATATTTTTAAAGGGTGCTGCATGTACCGTGTGGACGCCTATGACGGGATCAGGGAAATGCTGGCATTTTTAAATGAACATAACATCCTATCCGCAGTGCTTTCCAACAAACCCCACCCCAGGACGCTGGACAATGTGGAGGGCGTGTTTGGAAAAGGCTGCTTTGACCTGGTGTATGGGGAGAGGGAGGATAAGGGAATCAGGAAAAAACCGGCCCCGGATGGAGTCTGGGCCATTATGAAGGAGCTGGGGGTGACCGGGGAAGAGGTGCTGTATCTGGGAGATACCAATACGGACATGCGTACCGGGAAACATGCCGGTGTGGACACAGTGGGCGTTACCTGGGGATTCAGGGACAGGAAGGAACTGGAGGAGTTTGCTCCCAGGTTTGTTGTGGACCATCCATCCCAGGTGATACAGATTATAAAGGATGTGAACGGGATTGGACAGGAATAAATCGGGCAGGCTAAAAGTGCTGGTCTGGATCATGGCAGTTTTGACAATCGCCGAGATAGTTCTTGGGATATGGGGGGCAAGGGGCAGGAGAGGGATGGAGCAGGCGGCGGAAAAAAGGGATGACAGGCTGTGTGTGGTCACCACCATTTTCCCCTACTATGATTTTGTGCGCCAGATCGCAGGGGACAGGGTGGATCTGAAGCTGATCGTCCCGGCCGGCATGGACAGCCACTCCTTTGAACCCACCCCGGCCGATATGATCGCCATGCAGGAAGCGGACGTTATAGTATTTAACGGCGGGGAGATGGAGCACTGGGTGGACCAGGTCCTGGACTCCCTGGATACCAGCAATATGGTATTGCTCACCATGATGGATTATGTGGATACAGTGGAAGAGGAGCATGTGGAGGGAATGGAGGACGCCCATGACCACGGAGCAGAGGACCATGAACACGGGGATGAGGCAGACATCCATATGGAGGATGCCCACCGGTTTGAAGCCGATGGCCATGAGATGGAGATAGAGTATGATGAGCATATCTGGACCTCCCCGGTGAATGCCCAGGCCATTGTAAAGATCATAAGCCAGACCCTTCAGGAGGCGGATCCGCAGGGGAGCAGCTATTACCAGGAAAATACAGATGCATATGTCAAGGATCTGAAGGATCTGGATGGAAGGTTCAGGCAGGTGGTTTCCCAGGCAAGAAACCATATGATTGTGGTGGCGGACAAATTCCCTTTCCGGTATTTTGCAGATGAGTACGGACTCACCTACAGGGCTGCATTTTCAGGCTGCAGCACGGATACGGAGCCCAGCGCCAAGACCATTGCCTATCTCATAGACAAGGTGAGGGAAGAGGGGATCGGGGCAGTGTACTATCTGGAACTGTCAAGCCACCGCACGGCGGAGATCATCAGTGAGGAGACCGGGGCAGCGCCCCTCCTTCTACATTCCTGCCACAATGTGGCCAGAAGACAGTTTGATGAAGGGATAACCTATCTCCAGCTGATGAACCGGAACGTGGAGAATCTCCGCATAGGGCTGGAGTAGCTGCGCCATGGGAATGCAGACTGCCTGCCCGGCAGTACAACGGAAGAAATAAAAAAGAGGTATGAGATGACACCTTTGATAAAATGTGAACATGTAGATTTTGGATATGATAACCAGGATGCGGTGGTGGACGTGAATATGGAAGTCAACCCCGGCGATTACCTGTGTATTGTGGGGGAAAATGGTTCAGGCAAGAGTACCCTGATGAAGGGACTCCTGGGGCTTTTAAAGCCCACGGCAGGAAGGCTTGAGGTGGCGGATGACTTAAAACGCACGGGGATCGGCTATCTGCCCCAGCAGACCGCTGCCCAGAAGGATTTTCCGGCCACGGTATATGAGGTGGTGCTCAGCGGCTGCCTCAGCAAAAGGGGGCGGCTGCCCTTTTACTCCAGAGCTGAAAAGAATATAGCGGACCGGAACCTGGAAAAGCTGGGTATTACCCCTCTTAGGGACCAGTGTTACCGGGAATTGTCGGGAGGGCAGCAGCAGAGGGTGCTGATCGCCAGGGCGCTTTGCGCCACCACAGAACTGCTGATCCTGGATGAACCCATCACCGGGCTGGATCCCATGGCGATCCAGGAGTTTTATACAATGCTGCGCAGGCTGAACCGCGAGGACGGGGTGGCCATTCTCATGGTTTCCCATGATTTGAGAAATGCGGTGGAGGAGGCCAATAAGATCCTCCACCTTCAAAAGCGGGTCATGTTCTACGGACCTGCCCATGATTATATGAACAGTAAGGCGGCAGGCCACTTCTTCCATGAGAAGGAGCAGGGAAAATGCAAGCCCACGGCGGGCTGCCATGTTCTAAACGTTCACGTACACAGGGAGGAAGAGTCATGAGTGTGATCAGCGAGATGTTATCTTACCCCTTCCTGGTGCGGGCCCTTGTGGGCGGAATGCTGGTGTCCCTGTGCGCCTCCCTTTTGGGAGTGAGCCTGGTGCTGAAGCGGTATTCCATGATCGGGGACGGGCTTTCCCATGTGTCCTTTGGAGCCTTATCCATTGCCCTGGCCATGGGCTGGTCACCGCTTAAGGTGTCCATTCCCGTGGTGGTGCTGGCCGCATTCTTCCTCCTTCGGATCACGGAGAACAGCAGGATCAAAAGTGACGCGGCCATTGCTCTGATCTCAGCCAGCGCGCTGGCCATCGGTATCATCGTCACATCCCTTACCACAGGGCTTACCACGGATGTGAGCAGCTATATGTTCGGAAGCATCCTGGCCATGAGCCGGGAGGATGTGGTGCTCAGCGCAGTGCTGTCCCTGGTGGTGCTGATCCTGTTTGCGGTGTGCTATAACAAGATATTCGCAGTGACGTTTGATGAGAATTTTGCAAAAGCCACTGGTGTAAATGTGGGCTTTTATAATGTGGTCATTGCCGTGCTCACAGCGGTTACCATTGTACTGGGGATGCGTATGATGGGGGCCATGCTGATCTCCAGCCTGATCATATTCCCATGCCTCTCATCCATGCGGGTGTTTAAAAGCTTCGGGGGCGTGGTGGTGTCATCGGGCATCCTTTCCGTACTGTGCTTTTTAATAGGGATGACTGCATCCTACCAGTTCTCAACACCTGCGGGCGCCAGTGTGGTGGTGGCCAATCTTCTGGTGTTTATGCTGTTTATGGCATGGCAGTCCCTGAGCAGGCTGCGGGCCTGAGAAAATAATATGTGCGGACAGTTGGCGGTAGACATACCATGGAACAAGTGATACAATGCTGTTCAGTGGGAAGGATTTCCATGAAAATGCCTCTGCCATGTTCTGTAAACGCGCACATGGGAGACTGAATGAGGGGAACATGAAAGAGAAGTTATTTGAATCAAAACCAAAGCATTACCGACTAAAAAAACACATATCCCAGACGCAGTTTATCGCCTATGGGTTTTTCCTGATCATCATGACAGGCACCTTTCTTCTGATGCTGCCCATATCCAGCAGGGATGGACAGAGCGAGCCTTTTCTTAACTGTCTGTTTACCGCCACCAGCGCGTCCTGCGTTACCGGCCTGGTGGTGGCGGATACGTGGACCCAGTGGAGCATGTTTGGACAGGTACTGCTGCTGATCATGATCCAGCTGGGAGGACTTGGATTCATCAGTATCGGCATCTTTCTCTCCATTGTGCTCAGGCGTAAGATCGGCCTGAAGGAGCGGGGGCTGATGGAGGAGAGCGTGAACACGCTGCAGATCGGCGGTATGGTCAAGCTGGCCAGAAGGATCATTATGGGTACGGCCATCTTTGAGGGGGCGGGTGCTGTTATACTGTCACTGCGGTTCATCCCGCAATACGGCTTGTTCCGCGGGATCTGGTATGGGATCTTCCACTCCATCTCAGCCTTCTGTAATGCTGGTTTTGACCTGATGGGACATGCTGAGCAGTACAGCTCCCTGTGCGGTTACACGGGGGACTGGGTGGTCATAGGCACCATCTCGGCCCTGATCATCATTGGCGGTATCGGATTTATCGTGTGGGATGATCTGTATAGGAAGAAATGGGATTTCCGCCACTACATGCTGCACACCAAGATCGTTCTGGTGACAACAGCCACGCTTCTGGCAGTGAGCACCGTGCTGTTTTATCTCATGGAGCGGGATAATATCCTTGTGGGCATGAGCGGGTCTGAGAAGTTCTGGGCCTGTTTTTTCAGCGCGGTAACGCCCAGGACAGCGGGTTTTAACAATGTGGACACGGCTGTGCTCACAGACGGCAGCAAGTTTATGACAGCTATTTTGATGTTTATCGGAGGAAGCCCGGGGTCCACGGCAGGCGGAATCAAGACCAGTACGCTGGCAGTCCTGCTTTTATATGTACACTCCAATATCCGCCAGACCTACGGTGTGGAGATATTTGGCCGCAGGCTTCAGGACGAGTCCATCCGGCAGTCGGCCTGCATCCTTACCATTAATTTAAGCCTGATGCTGACAGCCACTATTTTGATCATGGTGTTCCAGAACCTGCCCATGTCCGATGTGTTTTTTGAGACATGTTCGGCCATCGGCACTTCCGGCATGAGCACGGGAGTGACCAGAAGCCTGAATACATTTTCAAGGATCGTCATTATACTGCTGATGTACTGCGGTCGGATCGGAAGTTTGTCCTTTGCGCTGGCATTTACCAGGTCCAGCCGTAAGCCCCATGTGCAGCTGCCTGCCGAGCGGATCACCATCGGATAACAGGTCCCGTAAAGGCGGGACGGAGCATCAGAAAAAGAGAGAGGTATCTATCTATGAAATCAATTCTTATTATTGGAATCGGAAGATTTGGACAGCATCTGTGTGAGAATCTGGCAAAGCATGATAACCAGATCATGGCAGTGGATATATCAGAGGAAAAGCTGGAGCCCATCCTGCCCTATGTGGTCAGCGCCAAGATCGGAGACTGTACCAATGAGGCGGTGTTAAAGAGCCTGGGGGTTGGGAATTTCGACATCTGCTTTATCTGCATTGGGAATAATTTCCAGAACAGTCTGGAGGTGACCAGCATGATCAAGGAAATGGGAGCAAAATACGTTGTGAGCAAGGCCAACCGCAATATCCATGCAAGGCTTCTGCTTAAAAACGGGGCCGACCAGGTGGTCTATCCGGACCGGGATGTGGCTGAGAAGACGGCTGTGCGCTACAGCGGCAACAATGTGTTTGACTATACGGAGCTGGCTGACGGCATATCCATCTTTGAGATCCGTCCCCTGGATTCCTGGGTCGGGAAATCCATCAAGGATCTGAATATACGGCGGGTCTACGGTATTTCCATCATCGCCTTAAAACAGAGCAGCGGCCACATGAAATTTATGCCGGGCGCCGACTATGTGATCGAGGACGGCATTCATCTTATGGTGATCGGTAACCAGGAGGATGCGGAGCGGATTGTCAAAAAGCTGAGTTAAGGTTAAGGCCAGCTGTTAGAAACGGTCAACGATCATAAAACATCAATGATCATAAACGGTCAACGATCATAAAACATGCTGCGGTGTGAAACCTGCGGTATCTGTTTTCAGCCGGTATTGATCCGGGACGGTTAAGGCTGATGAATAGATGCCGCAGGTTTTTTAACGCTATAATTGTTAAAATATATACAATCATGATCTGGAAAAGGGGAAGAACCTTATTGCTGGTATAAGGTTTTTTTGGTATAATTATTCCATAAATTTGCGGTATTGTCTGGATAAGTTATATATAATACATAATTATGGAGAGGTGATCAGTGTGAAAGAACTGTCAATAGGACAGATGGCCAGGCTGAACGGGGTGTCGGAACAGGCATTGCGGCTTTACGACAAGGTGGGGCTGTTTTCACCCATGTACCGGGACAGGGAGAATGGATACCGCTATTACGATATCCGCCAGAGCGCCCAGCTGGACATGATCCAGCACATGAAAGCCCTGGGCATGTCCCTTAAGGATATCAGGGAGCAGATGAAGCATTTTGACCCGGATATGCTGAGGAATATCCTGTACCGGAACCTGGATGCCATTGACCAGAAGGCTCAGGAACTGATGTACCGGAGAAGGGCCATCGAGCGCACCCTGGAGAGCTATGAGTGGTATGAAAATGCCCCTCCGGACGGCACCATTGTGCTGGAATATATTCCCCGCCGGCTGACCTACATGACAGATTCCGGAGTAAACTTCTATGATTATGGGATTGACGTGTATGAGAAAATACTCAGGGAGCTGAAAAAGAACCTGATCGCCAACCAGCTGTCCCCCATTTACTTTTATAATGCAGGAACTGTGATGAAAAAAGAAGCCCTGTTAGCCGGCCGGTTCTGCTCCACGGAAATCTTTGTTCTGGTGGATAAGGGATTTGTAAAGGAAAGTCTCATAACCCAGATACCGGCCAGCACGTATCTGTGCATTTACTGCAACAGTTTTGACAAGGAGAAGGATTATATAGAGCGGCTTCTTGAGGAAATACGAACCAGGGAATACCGGATCACAGGGGACTATATCTGCGAGGTGGTGGCGGAGGTGCCCATGGATATGCAGGAGCGGGGGATGTTCCTGCGGCTTCAGGTGCCTGTATCCCTGAGGGCAAAAGACGTATAAAAACCACTATTGACTCCATACCTTGTATAAGCCTTATAATAATGGCAGAAACTATTGATGCCCTTGGACTTTGAGGGCAATGAGAGCTAAGATACAGGAAAGGGGTCAAATATCATGATGAATTGCGAAAAAATCCGTGTGGTACAGTATGGCTGTGGAAAGATGGCAAAATATATCCTGCGCTATCTGTATGAAAAAGGGGCTGAGATCGTAGGGGCAATTGACGTGAATCCCGCTGTGGTGGGAATGGACGTGGGGGATTTTGCGGGCATTGGATGCAAGCTGGGAGTGACCATCCGTGATGATGCGGATGCGGTCCTGGATGAGTGTGATGCCGACATTGCAGTGGTAACCCTGTTCAGCTTCATGGAGGATGTATATCCCCATTTTGAAAAATGTGTATCCAGGGGCATCAATGTGGTAACCACCTGTGAGGAGGCGATCTATCCATGGACCACGGCATCCTCCATCACAAACAAACTGGATAAGCTGGCAAAAGAAAATAACTGCACCATCGTGGGCGCAGGTATGCAGGATATATATTGGATCAACATGATCGGTTGTGTGGCCGGGGGCGTGCACCGCATTGACCGGATTGAGGGCGCTACCAGCTACAATGTGGAGGATTACGGACTGGCATTGGCAGAGGCCCATGGAGTGGGTCTGACACCGGAGGAGTTTGAGGCAAAGATTGCCCATCCGGAGACGCTGGAGCCCTGCTATGTGTGGAACTCCAATGAAGCCCTGTGCAACAAGATGGGATGGACCATTAAATCCCAGACCCAGAAATGTGTACCCTATTTTTACCCCACGGATCTTTATTCCGAGACCATGGGATACACCATTCCAAAGGGCAACTGTATTGGTATGAGCGCAGTGGTAACCACCGAGACCTTCCAGGGACCTGTGATTGAGACACAGTGCATCGGAAAGGTATATGGGCCGGATGACGGCGACCTGTGCGACTGGAAGATCATAGGGGAGCCGGAGACCACATTCTTTGTGAAGAAACCGGCCACTGTGGAGCACACCTGCGCCACGGTTGTAAACCGTATTCCTACCATTCTCAATGCGCCGGCCGGATATATCACCGTTGAAAAGCTGGAGGACGTGGAGTATCTGTCCTACCCGATGCACATGTATCTGGATTTCTGATCAAAGGAATCCTCCTTAAGATATTGAACGGATCAGTCTGTCTGGACAGGCGGGGAACGCACCCCGCCTGTCTTCTTTTGTTGTGCGCAGGCCCTGTTTGTGAGAATGATTCATCACAAGATGTCTTGACTTTAGGCGGCTATTGTGCCACAATAGTCAATTGATAGGTTTTAATCATGCCCTGTTTCCGCCGGTCGGAACAGGGGTCCGGATATTTAGAAAGAAGGAAGAGAAAATGACAAAGATTGATATTATTTCCGGTTTCCTGGGAGCGGGAAAGACCACGTTTATTAAGAAGCTTCTTGAGGAGGCGATTGCCGGAGAAAAGGTTGTGCTCATTGAAAATGAATTCGGGGAGATTGGAATTGACGGAGGATTTCTCAAGGACTCTGGCATTGAGATCAGGGAAATGAACTCCGGCTGTATCTGCTGTTCCCTGGTAGGGGATTTCGGCACCTCCCTGGCAGAGGTGCTTACTAAATATAAGCCGGAACGCATCATCATCGAGCCTTCCGGAGTAGGCAAGCTGTCCGATGTGATGAAGGCTGTGGTGGATGTGTCCGCTGACATGGATGTAGAGCTGAACAGCGCAGTGACCATTGTGGATGCTGCCAAGTGCAAGATGTATATGAAGAATTTCGGCGAGTTCTTTAATAACCAGATAGAAAATGCAGGCACCATTGTGCTCAGCCGTACGGATATCACAGATGCCGCAAAGGTCCAGAAGGATGTGGACATGCTTAGGGAGAAGAATGGCGCAGCTGTGATCATTACCACACCTCTGTCTGATCTGAGCGGGGACCAGCTGCTGGAGATCATTGGAAAGCACGACACCATGTTGGATGACCTTTTGGCTGAAGTGAGAGCGGAACGCCATCATGATGATGAGGAGTGCGAGGGCCATCACCACCATCATGACCATGAGGAATGCGAAGGCCATCACCACCATGACCACGATCACCATGATCATCACGGCCACGATCATCACCACCATGCAGACGAGGTGTTTACAAGCTGGGGAATGGAGACCATTGTACCGGTGACATACGACCAGCTGGAGGATGTATTAAAGAGACTGTCCACAACCAAGGAGTTTGGTGATGTGCTCAGGGCCAAAGGTATGCTGCCCACTGAGAATCCCGGGGAATGGCTATACTTTGACCTGGTTCCGGAGCAGTATGAGATCCGGGAAGGAAGGCCGGATTACACAGGCAAGGTCTGCGTGATCGGAGCAAGCCTGGAGGAAGAAGCACTAAACATCGTGTTTGGAAGAGGCTGAGGATAAGATTATGGCATATGAGATTGAAGACGATATCATGCCGTTGTTTCTGATCAACGGATTTCTGGAGGCAGGTAAAACCCAGTTTTTGGATTTTACCATGCAGCAGGACTATTTTAAGGCAGAGGGAAAGACCCTTCTTATCGTGTGCGAGGAAGGGGATACGGAATATGATGAGAAAAAGCTGAAAAAGAATAAGACAGCATTGGTATACGTGGATTCCCTGGAGCAGCTGACCCCTCAGTACCTGAATGAACTGGAGGTGATCTACCAGCCGGAGCGGGTGCTGATGGAGTGGAACGGCATGTGGAACCAGGACGAGCTTAAACTCCCTGCCGACTGGACTATTTATCAGCAGATCACTATCATTGACGGTTCCACCTTTGAACTGTATGTGCAGAACATGAAGCCGCTGTTGGGCGCCATGCTCCGCGGTTCCGAGCTGGTCATCATGAACCGGTGCGATGATATCCCTGACGAGAAACTCACCGCATACCGAAGAACCATCCGCGCCATGAGCCGTGAAAGTGAGATCGTGCTGGAGGACAAGGAAGGCGAGATCGAGCAGGCCACGCTGGAGGAAGACCTTCCCTATGATATCAACAGCAGTGTGATCCGGATCAAACCCGAGGATTATGGTATCTGGTACATTGACTGTATGGACCAGCCGGAGCGGTATAAGGACAAGGTGGTGGAATTCACAGCCATGGTGCTAAAGTCACCCAAGTTCCCCAAGGAGCAGTTTGTGCCCGGGCGTATGGCCATGACGTGCTGTGAGGCGGATATGACCTTTCTGGGATTTATGTGCAAGTGGAAGGATGCCGAAAATTTCAAGACAAAACAGTGGGTCCGGGTCCGGGCCAGGATCGGTGTGGAATACCAGAAAGATTACCGCGGCGAGGGACCGGTCTTGTATGCTGAGAGTGTGGAACCGGCGGACGAGATAAAGGATGTAGTACAATTCTAGGCAGTTCAGTGCCCCGTACCCTGAAGCGGGAGACATTGATATAATACAATAACCGAAAGAGGCAGATGTAGGTTGATCCAGTGATTGGATCAGCACACATCTGCTTCTTTTTTTCCTATTACCAGTATATACCATTCCTGGCAAGACCCCCCGCATTGCACGGATTTCTTGATTCCTGTATGATACTCACATCTGTCCCTGATATATAAGGAGTGGTGCTCTCCCTGTGAATCAGGATTAGGAAATGTGTCAAAAAAACAGAAATATTTAAAAGGAATGTGTCAAAAAGATGAACGGAGGAAAAATGGCAGACTGCTATAATGTGGATATGAAACAGAGAATTCATGGGAGAAAGGAGAAGATATATGTGACCAGCAGACAGATGGATATCTTATATTATCTTCACGAGCAGGACGGATTTGTGACTGTCTCGGATATCTCCGGTGTGATTCAGGTGTCTGTAAAAACAATACGCAATGAGTTGATCGTGATACAGGAGGCGATAGAGCAGGAGAATCTTGGACGGTTAGAAAAAAAGCCCCATGAGGGGGTCCGGCTTTTGGTGGAGGACAGGGACTGGGAAAAGCTGAAGCGGCTGCTGGAGGACAGGAGCCCTGTTACGGACCAGCTGGATGTCAAAAGCCAGATCATATATTTTCTTTTAACCAGAGGAAGCCTGGGACTGGGAGAAATACAAAAGGAATTGTATACGGGCCGCTCATCGGTGGAGAGGCTGATACCCGAACTGCAGAACTGGTTTGGGGGATTTGGAATCCTGTTTGAAAAAAAGCGGGGAAAGGGGTTTCAGATCGAATACGGGGAATACCAGTGGCGTATGGCCATGTGGAACCTGTTCCTGATGATGAAGCGAAAGAGCAGGAAAGAACTGTTTAACAGGGGGCAGGGAGCCGGACAATCGGGGGAATACATATTAATTGAAGATTTCCTCAAGGGCTTTGACACCAGCGGGATCAATAAGGAAATTTATTCCCTGGAAGAGTATTACGGCTTCTCCTTTGCATATGAGGCACATATCCAAATGTTCTTTTTGCTGTCACTGTGTATTGTCAGGTCCAGGAAAAAGCAGTTTGTGACCATGCCAAAGCCGCAACGGTGCAAGGTGGAGGGCAGGTTTTCCGCCCGGATCAAGGGAAGGCTGATTGAGGCCCTGGAGCGCGGATACAGGATCAAGCTTCCGCCCTGCGAACAGGAGTTTATTGAATTTATCATCGATATCTCGGATATACAGAATTTTCAGGACATGGACCGGATGCTGGAGTGCCAGGCGGATCATATGGAATTGTGTTATTTCAGTATACGGCTGATCTCCCTGGTAAGCGATATTGTGAATGTGGATCTCAGGCCTGATCTGTTCTTTTCCGAAGGCCTGTTCCTTCAGCTGCGCTCCATGATCGCCAGGCTCAGATACAATGTAAAGACTGTAAATCCCCTTTTAAAACAGGTAAAGCAGAAATACCCCAATATATTTGCAGCCATCTACGCGGTGGGGGTTTATTTTGAAAAAGAATTAAACCTGGAGCTGAATGAACATGAAATGTGCAGCCTGGCCCTGCTTCTTGGGGGAGCCATTGAGCGGAGCCTGTCTGCTGTGACAGCTTGTGTGGTCTGCGATTACGGGATCGGCATATCCCAGCTTTTGCGGGAGCAGCTGGAACGGACCGTCAGTGATATCAGGATTGCGGACGTGCTCTCTGTCAGGGATCTGAAAAAAGTCGGCAGTATTCCCTGCGACCTGATCATTACAACCGTACAGATCAAAAGCCCTTACTTTGGGAGAGAGGTAGTGGTGGTGGACCATCTCATGACTCAGTATGACGTCAGGAATGTAGAAAATAAGATGAAGCAGGTCAGGCGGAGAAAACTGAAGACAAAACAGCCCTGTAACCAGCTTTGCATACAGAAAAACCTGTTTTATGAAGAGTTTATACACCTGCAGATGGAAGCAGAAGACAAAGGACAGCTGATAAAGGTTCTCTGTAAACAGCTTACAGATGCCGGATATGTAACGGATGGGTTTGAGAGGTCCGTGCTGGAGCACGAAGTCACAGCGCCTACAGCACTGGGGGAGGGAGTGGCCATTCCCCATGGATACGCCAAATATGTGATCCGCCCCACCGTGGCAGTGGCTGTTTTAAAGCAGCCGGTCAGGTGGCAGGAGGATGTGGATGCGGATGTGATCTTCCTATTGGCATTTAATCTGGATGAGGCTGCCGGGATGAAGGAGGAAACCATTAAGTTTTACAGTGTGTTCCTGGACCTGCTGGATTGTCAGGAGGAAGTGGAAGCAATCAGGAAGATGGAGCATGGGAGGGATCTGGCTGAACTTATGAATCAGAGGATCAGGGAGGCGGTAAATTGTGAGGACAGATCATGACATAATTTGGATGAAAAGGGGAGGATGGGAAAATGGTGACATCTATGACCATAGAAAATGTGATCAAACGGTCATGCATCAACCTGCATATGAAAGGCAGGAATAAAAAAGAGATCATTGAGGAGATGGCCGACATGTTTGACCGGGCCGGCGTTCTGGCTTCCAGGAACCTGTTTATACGGGCCGTGTATGAGAGGGAGGGGGAGGGGCCGACAGGGATCGGGAACCAGGTGGCCATTCCCCACGGCAAATCGGATGCGGTGCTGAAAACAGCAATGGCTGTTGGCAGAGTGGACCAGGGAGTGGAGTGGGAGACCCTGGGAGAAGGGGATACAAGGGCATTTGTTATGTTTGCCGTCAATAGCGGGGATAAATCAGAACTGGTTTCACTGTTGTCTCAGGTTGCAGTTGCGCTTTGTGACGATGATGTAATAGAAACACTATTAACAACTGAGAGTGAGGAGGAGATATTCACTCTGTTTAACAGAAAGGGGGAAACGTAAATGAAGATTGTCGGCATTGCAGCCTGTACCGCAGGGATTGCCCACACTTACATGGCCAGGGAAAAGCTGATCAAGGGGGCAAAGGCCAGAGGCCATGAGTGCAGGGTAGAGACTCAGGGGACCATTGGCACGGAGTACAAACTGACGGAACAGGAGATTGCAGAGGCGGACGTGGTGATCCTGGCAGTGGATGTAAAGATATCCGGCGAGGAGCGGTTTAAGGGGAAGCCGGTGATACGCGTTGGCACGGCGGCTGTTATCAAAAACGCCATCGGGTTTATTGAAAAGGTAGAAAAGGCAATGGAAAACAAAGGATAAAGGAGAGGGAACGATATGAAAGAACGCGGTGTTATTGCATTGATCAAAAAACATGTGCTTACGGCAATTGGCTATATGATTCCGCTGGTGGTAGCGGCCGGGCTTTGCATGGCCTTAGGACAGTTCATAGACGGGGATGTGAGAAACTCTGTATCAGGGATCGGATATTACCTTTACAAAGCAGGCGGCTTTGGAATGTCGGCAGTGGTGCCTGTGATCACAGCAGGCGTTGCCTACTCCATAGCGGACCGTCCGGGAATTGCACCTGGCCTGATCCTTGGATTTATCTGCACCGAGATCAAGGCAGGCTTTATCGGCGGCATTGTCGCAGGCTTCCTGGTAGGGTATCTGGTTCTGGCAGTAAAGAAATATGTAAAGCTTCCCAAAGCAATGCAGGGACTTATGCCGGTCATGGTAATTCCCGTGCTGGTAACGGCAGCTGCATCCGTCCTCATGTTTACAGTGGTGGGGCAGCCCTTTGCATGGCTTCAGGTAACCCTGACAGAGGCGATCTCCAGCCTGCAGAGCGGGTCAAAGTTTGTGTTTGGGGCCGTACTTGGGGGAATGGCGTGCTTTGATTTCGGAGGCCCTGTGAACAAGACCATGTCAACATTTGTCAACGGACTTATGATCGATGGGGTCATAGAACCGGAGGCAGTGAAGTTTGTGGGTTCCATGATCCCGCCCTTCGGCATTGCCATCTCCTGCCTGCTCACCAGGAATAAATACACCAGGGCGGAGAAGGAGGCGTTAAAGGCAGCTGTTCCCATGGGATTTTGTATGATCACGGAAGGCGTGATCCCCATAGCGGCCAGGGACCTGATCCGTGTGGTATTCTCCTGCGTGTGCGGTTCCGCGGTGGCCGGCGGACTGTCCATGATCTGGGGCTGCGGTTCGCCTGTACCCCACGGAGGCATGCTTTCTGTTCCCCTGTTCACAAACCCGGTAAAATTCTGCCTTGCCCTTGCCATCGGAAGTGTGATAACAGGCGTCATCCTGTCTCTGATCAAAAAGCCGGTGACAGAAGATGATGAGAGCTTTGAGGATTTGGGCAATGTTATGGACACAGCCGGGAACGGTGATGGCGGTGATATTAAGATTGAGACATTTTAATCATTGGGATTTTGTAAATCTGAGTACCAGGAGATTCTTAGAGTACTATTAAAAAAGGGAGGAAGAAGCTTATGCTGATCAATATGAAGGAAATGCTTGAGGTTGCGGAACAAAACCATTTTGCCGTGGGAGCATTTAATGCCACGGAAAGCTCACTGTTCCGCTCAGTGGTGGAGGAAGCGGAAGCGCAGGATGCTCCGACCATTGTGCAGGTGGCGCCCGGAGAATTTGACTTTGCCACCAGGGAGTTTTATACCTATGTGCGGGAACGCCTGGCAGGCAGCAGGGTGCCATTTGTGCTCCACCTGGATCACGGAAAAAATATGGAGCAGTGCATGAAGGCCATTCAGGCCGGTTTTACCTCTGTGATGCTGGATGGGTCGGAGCTGCCCTATGAGGAAAATGTCCGGGTCACCAGGGAAGTTGCAGACCTGGCTCACATGGTGGGAGTTTCCGTGGAAGGGGAAGTGGGAACCATCGGGGTTATGAGCAATTCTGAGGAGGGGGGAGTGGAGCACGTAACCTATACGGATCCCGGTGACGTGGTAGATTTTGTGAATAGGACCGGAGTGGACTGTCTTGCCATTGCCATCGGCACGGCCCACGGCATTTATCCCAAGGGATTTGTACCAAAGCTGCAGCTGGAGCTGCTGGAGGAGATCAAAAAGGTTTCCTCAGTTCCGCTGGTGCTCCATGGCGGCAGCAACAACCCGGATGAGGAGATCAGAAGGGCGTGCCGGATCGGGATCCGCAAGGTGAACATTTCCAGTGACTTTAAATATGCGTTTTTTAAAAAGGTAAACCAGGTAATTGAGGAGACAGGAGGATTTATCCCGGCCAAAGTGCTGACCCCTGGAATCTGTGAAGCCAGGAAGGTCATCCGGGAAAAAATGGAGCTGTTCGGCTCTCTGGGAAAGGGCGGATTATACAGGGAGGAAAAGGGAAATGATCAATTTTGAATTTTCAAATACGACTGAGATCATCTTTGGCAGGGATACACAAAAACAGGTGGGAGAAAAGATAAGGAAATACAGCGACTGTACCAAAGTGCTGCTGGTATACGGTTCTGACCGGATCAAAAGGGACGGCTTGTTTGACGCGGTGCGCGGATCACTGGAGGAGCAGGGAATCGGTGTCCTGGAACTGGGAGGCGTGAAACCCAACCCAAGGCTGGGGCTTGTACGTCAGGGGATCGACATTTGCAGAAAGGAAAACATTTCCTTCATTCTGGCCGTGGGCGGAGGCAGCGCCATTGACACCGCAAAGGCAATAGGAGTGGGAGTGCCCTATGAGGGGGATGTGTGGGACTTTTATCTGGGAAAAAAGGTGCCGGAAAAAACCCTTAAGACAGCTGCTGTCTGCACCATACCGGCGGCCGGAAGCGAGGCCAGTCTCAGCTCCGTTTTAACCAATGAGGACGGATGGTATAAAAAGAGCATTAACCTGGATCTGATCCGGCCCGTATTTTCAATCATCAACCCGGAACTGACCTTTACCCTTCCGGCATATCAGGTTGGATGCGGTGTGGTGGACATGATGACCCATATCATGGAGCGGTATTTTACCAATACCACCCATGTGGACCTTACGGACAGGCTCTGTGAAGCTGCGCTGAGAAGCATTATCGCCAATGGGGTCAGGACTTTGAAGGAACCGTATAATTACGATACAAGGGCAGAGATCGTATGGGCAGGTACTCTGGCCCACAATGGACTGCTGAACACGGGACGGGTCCAGGACTGGGCGTCCCACAGGATCGCCCTGGAAATGAGCGGCAAGTATGATATTGCCCATGGGGCCAGCCTGTCCATCGTATATCCGGCATGGATGGAGTATGTATACAGTCATGACAAAAAACGTTTTATGCAGTTTGCGGTCCGGGTCTGGGATGTGGACCTGGCATACGGGGAGGAGGACGCCATCTGCCTGGAGGGAATCCGGAGGATGAGGGAGTTTTTCAAGCAGCTGGACATGCCCATTACCTTTGAGGACGCGGGACTTCCGGCGGACGCTTTTGAGGAGATGGCGGACAAAGCCACATACGGCGACACCATACCGGTGGGCAACTTTGTCAAGATAGGAAAATCACAGATGATAGATATATACCGGCTCTGTACAAAAGAGGGCGCTTTATAAGCGAGCTTAACGTCCATATCCCCGACAATTTTCCCGCCGTCTGATCTGTTACCAAAAATATAGATTGCCGTATTGACAGCCGCCCCAATATCTGCTATAGTTAATTACCGTGGGAAGCGAGAGGATGAAAGGCCCGAGACGTGCCTGTAAAGCCTCTCGCTTTTTGTGTGAAAAGGATATTCGTTTTTGTGAAAAACGTTAAATTTGCGGTGCAAGATGAATAGACGTGTGCCTGAAAATGGGTTTCAGACACGCATTGCGGTAATGTAGGGGAAATGCACAAGGCGGCCTGCCGGCCCTCAGATCAGGGAACGGCAGAGGAAGAAAGGACATAATCAGTTATATGGAGACAGTTAAGTTTGACGAGTTACAGTTAGATGAAAGAATTATCCGTGCTATTACGGAAATGGGATTTGAGGAGGCATCACCGATCCAGGCCCAGGCAATTCCGGTTGCCATGGAAGGCAGGGACATGATCGGCCAGGCCCAGACAGGTACGGGCAAGACAGCGGCGTTCGGAATCCCCCTTCTTCAGAAGGTGGACCCAAAGGTGAAAAAGCTTCAGGCCGTTATACTGCTTCCTACAAGGGAGCTGGCGATTCAGGTGGCCGAGGAGATGCGCCGTCTGGCCAAGTTTATGCACGGCACAAAGGTGCTTCCCATTTACGGAGGGCAGGATATTGTAAAGCAGATACGTTCCTTAAAGGACGGCACACAGGTCGTGGTGGGTACCCCGGGACGTGTGATGGACCATATGCGCCGCAAGACCGTAAAGATGGACCATGTACACACCGTTGTGCTGGATGAAGCGGACGAGATGCTGAATATGGGATTTTTAGAGGATATGGAGACCATCTTAAGCCAGCTTCCGGAAGAGAGGCAGACACTGATGTTCTCAGCAACCATGCCTCAGGCGATTGCCGATATTGCAAAGAAGTTCCAGGATAACCCTGTGACAGTCCGGGTTATCAAAAAGGAACTGACCGTTCCCAAGGTTACCCAGTATTACTATGAGGTGAAACCAAAGAACAAGGTGGAGGTAATGTGCAGACTGCTGGACATGTACGCGCCAAAACTTTCCATCGTATTCTGCAATACCAAGAGACAGGTGGACGATCTGGTGCAGGCGCTTCAGGGCAGAGGATATTTTGCGGAAGGCCTTCACGGAGATTTAAAGCAGATACAGCGTGACCGTGTTATGGACAGTTTCCGTAACGGCCGTACAGAGATCCTGGTGGCCACGGACGTGGCGGCCCGGGGCATAGATGTAGGGGATGTGGAAGCTGTTTTCAACTATGACGTGCCTCAGGATGACGAGTACTATGTACACAGGATCGGCCGTACAGGAAGAGCAGGACGCGAGGGCAAGGCGTTCAGCCTGGTTGTGGGCAAGGAAGTGTATAAGCTGCGTGACATCCAGCGCTATTGTAAGACCAAGATCATTCCCCAGGCCATCCCGTCCCTGAATGATATTACGGAGATCAAGGTGGAGAAGGTGCTGGATCAGGTTATGGATATCCTAAATGACAGTGACCTGACCAAGATGGTAAACATCATTGAGAAGAAGCTGATGGAGGAGGATTATACGTCCCTGGATCTGGCGGCAGCCCTTCTTAAGATGAACATGGGTGATGACAATGAAGATGTTATAGACTGTACCATGCCGGCCCGTTCCCTGGATGAACTGGACAGCTTTGGACGCAACGCAGGCCGGGGACGCGGCCGTGAGAGAGGCGCCTCCTTTGGAAG
Organism: Enterocloster citroniae; assembly: GCF_040545455.1. Taxonomy (NCBI): domain Bacteria; kingdom Bacillati; phylum Bacillota; class Clostridia; order Lachnospirales; family Lachnospiraceae; genus Enterocloster; species Enterocloster citroniae. The sequence goes on from NZ_JBEPLZ010000003.1 coordinate 250,825, forward strand.
GGGACGCAGAGGCGCTACGGACAGGGCGGCTGTGGATTATGTGTTGGGTGACGGGGATGAGAAGATGGCAAGGCTTTTCATCAATATAGGAAAAGCCCAGAGGGTCACACCGGGAGATATCCTGGGAGCTGTGGCAGGCGAGTCAGGGATTCCCGGCCGTATGGTGGGAAGCATTGACATGTACGATGGCTATACGTTTGTGGATGTGCCGGGACAGTATGCGGATGAAGTGCTGAAGGCAATGTCCCACGCCAAGATCAAAGGAAAGAATGTCCACGTGGAAAAAGCCAACAACAGAAGATAAGAAAATTAATTCAGAAGATAAAGTAGCGGCCCGGCAGAAGATAAACTGCCGGGCCTTTGAATATTTACAATATACTCAGGGTATGTTACCATCAGTGTACAAGGACGCATACGCTCCGGCCGCCGTCTTTTAGCGGCTGGCCTGACGGCATGTTTAAAAGAACTGCAATAGAAATCGTTTAAATGGAAGACGGGAGGCAGATGTTTATGAGCGAAGGATATGTGGACAATCGTTTTGCTTCATTATATTATAAAGAACTGGGACAGGGCATTCCATTGATCATGCTTCACGGCAATGGTGAAAGCCATGAGATCTTCAGCCGTCTGGCCGGCCTGATGAGCCGTTATTACCGCGTGATCCTGATGGACAGCCGGGGCCATGGCGCATCCCATCTAAAGGAAGAAGCCCGTGCCCAGGAACTGACCACATCAGGAATGGCCGAGGATGTGGTGCAGGTCATGGAAGTGCTCCATGTGCCCCAGGCCGTGATCCTGGGCTTCAGCGATGGGGCTAACGTGGCCCTGGAGACGGCCAGCCAGTATCCGGACAAGGTGCTGGCAGTGGTGGCTGTCAGCGGCAATGCCCTGCCCAGGGGAATGAATGCCTTTTTCTATGTTCAGGTCAGGGCAAAATACGCGCTCTGGCATGTGATGGAGAAGATACCCCTGACCGGCCCCATGAAGGAACGGGCAGTGGCAGGCCGCCAGTTAAACGGCCTGATGGCCCACTGGCCAAGGCTTACTAAAACCCAGCTGTCCCGGATCCAGGCGCCGGTACTGATCCTTACAGGACGCCACGACCTGATACGCCCCCGCCATTCCCTGTGGATGGGGGAGCAGATCATGGACGCAAAGGTGGTGTTTGTAAAGGGGGCGGATCACTTTACCCTTCTGAAAAAGGAAAAGGCATATGCCAGCCACATTGTTGCGTGGTTAAGGGAAAAGGGGCTGTAATACGGTTCCCTTTCTTTATTTCCAGTTCTCAGACAGGAACTCCACAATATCGGCAGCCTTGGGCGGACAGCCCTTTAAGGTCTTTGCAAAACAGGAGGTGCACTGGCCCACGCCGATTTCCCCTTCCTTTCCTTTATAGCCCTGTCCGATACAGATGTGGGGCAGCTTTTTGTGAAGGAAGCCGCTGTCGTTTAAACGGTCCAGAGCGTAGATCAGGGAGCCGTAACAGGCGCTGCAGGCGTCCTCAGGGGAGGTGTAGGCGGCCAGGTTCTGTACCCTTCTGGTCATCTTAAAACGGCTGTTGGCCTCGGATGCCTGGTTCAGGTAGATCATATTGGCATGGGCGGTGTCCGTACTCCCTACGCCCAGGCGTTCGGCTATGGTAATATAGGGCACATCCTCAGGCGAATACCCCATGCAGTCACATACAAATGAATCACAGAGCACCGGATCCTTAAATCCCAGCACCCGGTTCATGACCACGGGATTGCCGCCTTCCTCAAAATCCAGGTCCCCGCATATATTGTCCACCAGGATAAAGTCATTGCGGGCAATGGTGTTCAGGTGGGCAATGGGGGTGTGCAGGCCCAGGGTGTGGAACCGGCGTTTTTCCGAATTGGGGATAACGCCTTTATTGTTCTTTAAGGCGCATGTGACCGTGGTCTGGCAATGCCCCTTCAGTACGGGCATGTTGATCATGTAGTCCACGGCGGCAGCCTTGTCACAGAGTTTGATCTTCATGCCGGCAGCATCATATTCCTTCCATGTGTCTTTTTGAAGGTCCTCAAAGGGAACGTGGTAGCGGCTGCATACCCGGTCATATCCAGCGGCGCGAAACGCTTCCCCGGTGTGGTCACCCACCCATGACCCTTCCATGACCGTGACATGGGTAAAGCCGTGCTCCTGCAAATATTCGATCACTCCCGCCAGCAGCTCTGCGTGGGTGGTAGCTCCGCTGGATGGATCCCTGGCCGTTACCAGGTTTGGCTTTAAGGCCACCAGCTTGTCCCTGTCCCCGATGTCTGAGGCTACATCTGCCTGCTCCAGCACCCGTTTTGCCATATTCTTGTAATCTGTTCCATGAATGATGATGATATCATTTTTTTCCATTCTAAAAGTACCCCTTTCCTCCGGATGTGGTAAATCCATATCATTCCCTATTATAAATGCAAATCCGGATTTTGTGAATAGGATTTAAGACTGCCATTGACGGATATGCCCAAATAGGGGTATGATGTGTTGGAAAAGAAATGAAGTACAGGAGCAGAGTGTATGGTTAAGACGAATGTAATGAGACTTTTAGATGCAGCCGGGATCACATACGAGACAGGCACTTATGAGGTGGATGAACATGACCTTTCAGGCAGCCATGCGGCGGACCTGATGGGTGCGGACCATGACAGGATGTATAAAACCCTGGTGTTAAAAGGGGAAAAAAAGGGATATATGGTGTGCTGCATCCCGGTGGACGAGGAGCTGGACCTGAAAAAGGCGGCCCGGGCGGCTGGGGAGAAAAAGGTGGAGATGATCCATGTAAAGGACATGCTGGGGATTACAGGATATATCAGAGGCGGCTGCTCCCCCATTGGAATGAAGAAGCATTTCCCAACTTATATAGAAGAGATGGCCCAGGCTTTTGACACCATCATGGTCAGCGCGGGACAGAGGGGAGTCCAGGTCACCCTGTCACCCCAGGACCTGAGGGACTATGTGGAGGGGACCTTTGTTTCCCTTGTATAGGCAGCTTCCTTGTATTATAATAAGATCAGAAGCCGGTCAAAGCATGGGCAGCAGATGGAAAAGGAGATAACGAACATGGATAAACAGAAACTGATACAGATGGCGGTTGACGGCCTTGGCAGATCCTATGCCCCCTATTCCCATTTCCATGTCTCAGCAGCGCTTTTGTGTGCGGACGGGACCGTGTATACGGGGAATAATATTGAGAACGCGGCCTACACGCCCAGCGTGTGTGCGGAGCGGTGCGCCATATTCAAGGCAGTGGGAGACGGCAGGAGGGAGTTTGAAGCCATTGCGGTGTGCGGGGGACCGGATGGAGTGATTGAGGACTACTGTCCTCCCTGCGGTGTCTGCAGGCAGGTGATGCGGGAGTTCTGCGATCCCTCGTCTTTTCGTGTCCTGGTGGCTAAGACAGCGGAGGACTACAGGGAATATACCCTGGAACAGCTTTTGCCGGACGGCTTTGGGCCGGATCACCTGACAGGGTCAGGGGAAAGATGAAAGGTGGTGGATGGTTGTGAGGATGTATGATCTGATCGAGAACAAGAAAAAGGGGATGGCACTCACAAAGGAAGAGATTTCCTATATGGTAAAGGGGTTTGTAAACGGAGAAATCCCTGATTACCAGATGTCCGCCATGCTGATGGCAATTTATTTTCAGGGAATGAATGACCAGGAGATCACATATCTTACATTAGAGATGGCGCATTCAGGCGACACAGTGGACTTGTCGCCCATTGAGGGGATCAAGGTGGATAAGCACAGCACCGGAGGCGTGGGAGATAAGACCACGCTGGTGGTGGGACCGGTGGTGGCTTCCCTGGGCGTCAAGGTGGCCAAGATGAGCGGCCGCGGTCTGGGCCACACCGGCGGGACCGTGGATAAACTGGAGAGTATACCCGGATTTCGGACCGCCATTCCCAGGGATGAATTCTTTGATATTGTGCGTGAACAGGGGATCGCTGTAATCGGGCAGTCCGGGAACATGGTGCCGGCAGATAAAAAGCTGTATGCCCTCAGGGATGTGACAGCCACGGTTGACAGCATTCCGCTGATCGCCTCCTCCATTATGAGCAAGAAGCTGGCTGCGGGAAGCGACAGCATTGTGCTGGATGTAAAGACAGGAAGCGGCGCGTTTATGAAGTCCCTGGACGATTCCATCAGCCTGGCTGAAAAGATGGTCTCCATCGGCATCCTGGCAGGCCGCAGATGCTGCGCTCTGATCACCAATATGGATATCCCTCTGGGATATGCGGTGGGCAACTCCCTGGAGATGACAGAGGCCATCCGCACGCTGAGAGGGAACGGACCTGAGGACCTGACGCAGGTGTGCCTGGAACTGGCAGCCAACATGCTCCATATGGCAGACAAGGGAAGTGTGCAGGAATGCCGGGAGCAGGCCGGGAAGGCCATAGAGGACGGCAGTGCCTTGCAATGCCTGGCGGCCATGGTAAAGGCCCAGGGAGGCGATGAGAACTATATCTGGGAGCCAGAGCGGTTTGAGGAGGCAAAAATGCTCTATGAGGTAAAGGCGCCTGTATCAGGATACATTACCCATATGGACACGGAGGGGATCGGCATTGCTTCCGTCCTTCTGGGAGCAGGGCGCAATACCAAGGATGACTGCATCGACTATTCCGCCGGTATACAATTAAAAAAGAAATACGGGCAGAGAGTGGAGGCCGGGGATGTGCTGGCCGTGCTCCATGGATCTGATCAGGACCGGATCAGGGCAGGAGCGGATAAATTCCTTTCATCCTGCGCCATAGGAGATTTGGCACCGGCCAAAGAACCCCTCATATATGCCAGAGTTTCTGACTATGGAGTGGAAAGATTTAGTTAATGGAAAAACTTCCATAAATGTTCAGAAAAATCAGCTTGAAAAACGCAGATGTTTGGGGTATAATAACACCAAGATAAATGATGTTGATCTGTAACTACCTGGAATGTTCGACACTCTTACCAATTTTGAACCTACATTAGACTCAAGGGATTCCAATATTTTTAAGCGGATGTCAAGCCTCCTTCGAGTGGAAGGCAGATGCTTAAGTGAGGTTGCCCACCTAGCATTGCTAGGCGTCAATAAGTAAGAGACGGCATTTTGGGGTTACAGATGATAAAAGCAGCGGTTCGCCGCTGCTTTCATTTATTTACCCCATGATACAGGAGCGGATCTATATGAGAAATAAAATGATAGCATGGGTGGCCGGCGTTGTGTCCATAGTCGTTATCTTAATGGTGATCATAGTTACCATGGAACCTCCCAAGGATGGTATTACAAGGGCACAGGCATTCAAAGCCATGGCGCTGGCTGTTACCACCAAGGATGAATGTTCCAGGCGGGAAAAGGAGCGGGGAAGCTCCCGTTTTTCTGCCAAGGAAAAGGACAACTGGTTTGTGAAATATATGGATTACCTGTACGATGAGGGATACCTGGATGAGGAGATGACCACTCCTTCCCTTTCCACGGCGCAGGGGTATCTTACATATCAGGAAGCCGCCTTTATGGCAGGGCAGGTTTCCAATAAATTGAAGCTTCAGGCAGGTGCGACCAAACATAACAGGGACAGGGCCTTTCCTGAGGAGGAGTGGTGGCGCCTTTATGAAGGGATCCTTTCCCAGACGGATCCGGATGGTGCGGTAAAGACAGTGGATGCCGTGCTTTACGGAACACCCTCCAACCTGCCCCAGGCTGAAAGCTGGACCGCGTACACCACGGAAGGTAATTTTGGTTTCCAGGGCCTTGCACTGGATGCGTATCTGGACTGCGAGATACAGTTTCTTGCCAGGGACGGTGAGATGATCGCCATGAGACAGCTGATCTCAGAGGATGTGGTCTATGAAAACATATGGCTGGCTGAGTCTGACGGCAGGCATTTCAAGGCCTATCTGGGCACTGCTTACAGGGAGTTCCCGGTGAGTGATAAGATGGGGGATGTGACGGATATGGCCGGCAACCTGGCTGATCTCCATATGGAAGGCGGAAAGCTGAGAAAGATCACCATGAAGCGGGAACGTATCAGCGGCAAGGTGCTCTCGGTCACTGATAATGCCATTGAGATCGAAGGGTACGGCGAGATCCCCTTATCTGAGAATTTCCATGTATACAAAGTATATGGGGATTTTAAAGTGCTGGGAGCAAAGGATATCCTGGTGGGATATGACCTGCAGGAGTTTGTGGCGGCGGAGGGGAAATTGTGCGCAGCATTGCTGGAGCGGGAATTTGATGCAAAGACCATCCGCGTACTGCTGATGGACACAGGCTTTAAGAGCCTGTACCACCCATCGGCCACCCTTGTCCTGGGCGGCGCAGCCCAGATGGAATATGAGAACTCCAAGGGCAAGACGGAGAAAGAGCGCCTGGAAGCAGGGACGCAGCTTACGGTCGCCCCGGATGATGAACGTTTAAAATATGGCCGGATCATCATAACGCCGGAGGGTGACGAGGGGATCGCGGTGCCAACCATTGAGCGCAGCCAGGGCACCCCTGTGTACAGCGGAAAAATGGAGATCAAAGCTTGTGAGGAGGGGCTGGTCCTGGTCAATGACCTGTTTCTGGAGGATTATCTTACCAGGGTAGTTCCCAGCGAGATGCCGCCCTCCTATGAAAAGGAAGCTCTGAAGGCCCAGGCAGTGTGTGCCAGAACCTACGCTTACCGCCAGATCCAGGGAAACTCATACAGCCAGTACGGTGCCCACGTGGATGACAGCACCAACTTCCAGGTGTACAATAATACCAACCCGGATGAGAGGACCACGCAGGCGGTCAAGGAAACATATGGCAAGATGCTGTTCTATGAGGATAATCCCATTGACGCATTCTATTTTTCCACTTCCTGCGGCCATACGGCGGATGTCAGCGTCTGGGGAACGGATGCGGATAAGCTGCCCTACCTTCAGGCAGTGGAGGTAAAGTCAGGGCGCAGAACACTGGGCCAGGGGGATAATGACAAGTTTGATTCCTATATCAGAAACAGTGACGCATCTGCCTATGATTCGTCCTTTGCCATGTTCCGGTGGGAGACGGATATCAGCAGCGACATTATTTCCGCCCAGGTCAGCGGGGCAGGCAAGGTGACGGATATGACCGTTGTTTCAAGAGGCCCGGGAGGGATCGCCAGTGAGCTTCAGGTGACAGGAAGTGACGGTACGGTCACAGTGAAGGGACAGAGCGCCATCCGCTCGGCACTGGGCAGCAGCAGCCTTGTAATCACCAAACAGGACGGCAAGACCATGGAGGGCAGCCAGACCCTCCCCAGCGCATTCATTTCCATTGAAAAGAGAAGCGGCGAGGACGGCAGCATATCCTTCCATGTGTACGGCGGCGGTTTTGGACACGGCGTGGGCATGAGCCAGAACGGGGCCCAGGGTATGGCAAAGGAAGGAAAGGATTATACCGCGATCCTGTCATTCTTTTATAACGGGACAGAATTAAGGGAGATCGGAAACTAAAAAACAGGACCCCAGGCAATGAAGGAAGATCCTATCATGCCTGGGGTCCTGTTTTTATGCTGCTCCGTTCTTATGACTGTACCAGATACACCTCGGCGTTCTGAGTGCCGTGCTGTCTGGTTTCAGCATGGGTGTTAAAAAATATATCAATGTGGTTGCCCTTCACAGCTCCGCCGCGGTCCTCGGCCGTGTACACCACGCCGTTGATCATGACCTTGGAGCCATAAGGGATCACCCTGGGATCCACTGCAATGGTGTGTCCGGCCGTGGCAATGGCCCCGGTGCATGTGTGGCGTCCCCAGCCCTCGGAGCAGGCCCTGCAGGGGCAGTAGGCGGTGGTCTTAAAGACGCCCAGGGGGATCAAAGCCTGGCTTCCTGGGGCAGATGTGCCCGTCTGGCTGTTTCCGTTGGCGTAGGTCCTGGGATTGGAAAAGCTCCGGTCACCCACGGCGCCCTCTACCAGGTACACGCCTTCCGGATATGCGTCCCAGTCAATGTCAATGGTAAAGCCATGGCATCCGTTTCCTTTATTATCCTTGTAGAGATCTTCCCTGTATTCGCCGGCAGACATTCTGCGGGAAAATACTTCCTCTCCTGTATTTTTGTTTGTAATGGTTATTAAAACGTTCAGCGCATGGTCAGGGGAATCACTGTTGTAGGCCCATCCGCTGATGACATTGCTGTCAACTGTCTCAAAACGTCCCTTGGATACAGCTGCAAATGCTGTGACTGCCGTGGCTGCAAGTATGCTGATGGTAAGAATGGTCCCGGTTAATAAGTGTCTGAATTTCATGTATTTGTTACCTCCTATTGCCCGCTTAATATTCAAAACATTTTTTTAACATATTAATAAATAATATGTAATACTTTTGTAATATATGAGCAATAAACAAGGTTTTACCATAATTTCCACCTTATGTCAAGGAAATAAATGGAAATACGTGGTTTTTCGCAGGAATTATATCAAAGTTTCTTCAAAAATACAAAAAGTAAAGCCTCCGGACCGGATCCAGGAGGCTTGTAGTGCTTTTATAATATGTGTGTTATTGTTCAGGACGGCTCATTTGTAAAATTATTCTTCGATCAGAAATACTTCTGCGGTGTATGTACCCTTGGCAAGGGCTTCGGCATGAGAGCCGTAAAAGATATCAAGGATGTTGCCGTTTACAGAGGATCCCTTATCCTCAACCGTGTAGATGATCCCATCGATCTTTAATTTGGTACCCAGAGGAAATACATCCAGATCAGCGCTTACAGTATGGTTCGGTGTGGGAGTAGTGCCTGAATAGGTCAGTCCGTGTCCGCCGGAGCACTTTTCACAGTTACAGTATCCGGTGATGGAAAAACGGCCCATGGAAATCTCCTCCTGCTTAGGGGGATCCTCCTTTTTCCCGGCTCCGGGGCCCGCATCCACATATTCATCCTCTGAGGACTGGCTAACCTTGGCCTTATGCGAAACATGATCCTTTTTCGTGTCCGCGGCCTGGGTATTCTCCGTGTTCTCCGGAGTGTCATCCTCTGTTTCTTCTATAACAGTGACGTCTGTTCCCACGGGTTCATCTGCAAACGCAGGAAAAGCAGAACCCAGACACAGGAAAGCCATGGCGGCAGCCAGCAGGACCTTTCTTATATGGTGCATACAATTACCTCGCAGTCTTTATCCGTTGTTATGGTCTTATATGACATCTTAAATATGTATATCTATTATATTACAAAATTGTTAATTGTCAAGTTGAAATGATGAAACAAGTGTTACATAATCGTGAAAAGTGGGGAATAAAACGCATAAATTTGGAATATTTTTGGCAAAAGTGGGAGGTGAAATCAAATATATATGGGTTCCGGTGGGGGACGCATACAGGATATATGTGGTGGGGCGGGGGAACAAATAAATTATAATGAAAGAATTTAGAATTATCTCTTGACAAATCCTCTCAGAAGGAATATATTATGGAATGTAGATGTTAGCACTCTTTGAGACTGAGTGCTAATAATTCGGAAAGGAAGGTGAGCAGATGCCGGTTGATGCATTCCTGGACGACAGGAAGATAACCATATTAAAGGCGATTATCAAGACCTACCTGGAGACAGGGGAACCCGTTGGTTCCAGAACCATCTCCAAGTATTCGGACCTGAAATTAAGCTCTGCCACTATCCGCAATGAGATGTCAGACCTGGAGGATATGGGATACATTGTACAGCCCCATACATCCGCGGGCCGTATCCCTTCTGATAAGGGATACCGGTTCTATGTGGATCAGATCATGCAGGATAAGGAGAATGAGGTAACTGAGTTCAAGGACATGATGGTCCAGAAGGTTGATAAGCTGGAACTGGTCCTTAAGAAGATGGCTCAGGTCCTTGCCTCCAATACCAACTATGCGGCCATGATCAGCGGTCCCAGCTATCACAAGACAAAGCTTAAGTTCATCCAGCTTTCAAAGATGGAGAAAAACAAGCTGCTGGTGGTTGTGGTGGTGGAGGGAAACATCATTAAGAACACTATGGTGGATATCACCGAGGATCTGAGTGATGATGAAATCCTGAACCTGAACATCCTGTTGAACAGCAGTCTCAACGGACTGACAATTGAAGAGATTAATCTGGACATCATCAGCAAGCTGAAAGATGATGCAGGCATCCACAGCCAGGTAGTGGACCTGGTGCTGAACGAGGTGGCGGAAGCCATCCGGGCAGGGGAAGAGGATCTGCAGATATATACCAGTGGAGCGACCAACATTTTTAAGTATCCGGAGCTTTCGGAAGGCGACAAGGCCAGCCGTCTGATCGGTACTCTGGAGCACAAGGAAGTGCTCCAGGAATTCGTATCAGGGGTCAATGCGGAGTCAGAGAACAATTCAGACATCCAGGTCTATATTGGGGATGAGAGCCCGGTGCAGTCCATGAAGGACTGCAGTGTGGTGACTGCCAATTATGATCTGGGAGGAGGACTTAGGGGAACCATTGGTATCATTGGTCCCAAGCGGATGGATTATGAGAAGGTGCTGGGAACCCTGCGGAATCTAATGAACCAGCTGGATGCGGCATTTAAAAAAGATGAAAGGTGATAGGCTGTGAGTGAAGATATGAAGGATGAAGAGTTAAAAAAAGAAGCGGAAACAGCGGCGCAGGCAGAAGTGAACGGGGAAGACCAACAGGCTGCAGGTGAGGAATGCCAGGCCAAGGAAGCACAGGGCGGGGCGGAGGACACCCAGGAATCCCCGGAAGCACCCGAGGAAGGCGCGGGCAAGGAAGAAAAGAAGGGATTCTTTAAAAAGAAAAAAGATCCCAGAGATGAGAAGATAGAAGAACTTACGGACCGGGTGAAGCGCCAGATGGCTGAGTTTGAGAATTTCCGTAAGAGAACTGAGAAAGAAAAGTCCACCATGTATGAGATGGGCGCCAGGGACATCATTGAGCGGATGCTTCCCGTGATCGACAATTTTGAGCGAGGTTTAGCTACCATACCGGAGGAAGAAAAGGGAAGCCCCCTTGCCGAGGGTATGGAGAAGATATATAAGCAGTTCCGGAAGACATTGGAAGAAGCCGGCGTTAAGGCGATCGAAGCCGCGGGCCAGGAGTTTGACCCCAATTTCCACAACGCGGTCATGCATGTGGATGACGAAAACCTTGGGGAGAATGTGGTGGTTGAGGAATTGCAGAAGGGTTATCTGTACAGGGACAGTGTGGTAAGGCACAGTATGGTAAAGGTAGCCAACTAATATTGGCCATTAACTAAATTCATATAAAAATATCAGGAGGAAAAAACTATGAGCAAGATTATTGGTATTGACTTAGGTACAACAAATAGCTGCGTTGCTGTTATGGAAGGCGGAAAACCAACTGTTATTGCCAATGCAGAGGGAGTAAGGACCACACCGTCAGTGGTTGCATTTACTAAGACAGGAGAGAGGCTGATCGGTGAGCCGGCAAAGCGTCAGGCAGTTACCAATGCGGATAAGACCATCTCCTCCATTAAGCGCCACATGGGAACAGATTACAGGGTGGATATTGACGGCAAGAAGTACACGCCACAGGAAATCTCCGCTATGATCCTGCAGAAGCTGAAAGCAGACGCGGAAGCTTATCTGGGTGAGACCGTGACGGAGGCGGTTATCACTGTTCCTGCTTACTTTAATGACGCACAGCGCCAGGCCACCAAGGATGCGGGCAAGATTGCCGGCCTGGATGTAAAGCGTATCATCAACGAGCCCACAGCCGCGGCGCTGGCTTACGGCCTTGATAATGAAAAAGAGCAGAAGATCATGGTATACGACCTGGGCGGCGGTACATTTGATGTTTCCATCATCGAGATCGGCGATGGCGTGATCGAGGTTCTCTCCACCAACGGCGATACCCGTCTGGGCGGCGATGACTTTGATAATGCGATCACCAACTGGATGATCGCTGAGTTTAAGAAGGCGGAGGGCGTTGACCTTTCAGGGGATAAGATGGCCCTTCAGAGACTGAAGGAAGCTGCTGAGAAGGCAAAGAAGGAAGTGTCAACAGCTACCACCACCAACATCAACCTTCCGTTTATCACAGCTACCTCAGAGGGACCAAAGCATCTGGATATGAACCTGACCAGAGCTAAATTTGACGAACTGACACATGACCTTATTGAGCGCACAGCCATCCCGGTACAGAATGCTTTAAAGGATGCGGGCATTACGGCTTCCGAACTTGGCAAGGTGCTGCTGGTAGGCGGCTCCACCCGTATGATCGCTGCTCAGGAAAAGGTAAAACAGCTTACAGGCAAGGAACCCAGCAAATCATTGAACCCGGATGAGTGTGTTGCCATTGGTGCAGCGATCCAGGGCGGCAAGCTGGCAGGCGATGCCGGTGCAGGAGATATCCTTCTTCTGGATGTTACACCTCTTTCCCTGTCCATCGAGACCATGGGCGGCGTTGCCACCAGGCTAATCGAGCGCAATACCACCATCCCAACAAAGAAGAGCCAGATCTTCTCAACCGCTGCAGACAACCAGACTGCTGTGGATATCCACGTGGTACAGGGTGAGCGTCAGTTTGCAAGGGATAATAAGACGCTGGGACAGTTCCGTCTGGACGGGATCCCGCCTGCAAGAAGAGGAATCCCCCAGATCGAGGTTACCTTTGATATTGATGCCAACGGTATTGTAAATGTATCTGCTAAGGACCTTGGAACAGGAAAAGAGCAGCACATAACCATCACCTCAGGCTCCAACATGTCCGATGACGATATCGATAAGGCAGTGAAGGAAGCTGCCGAGTACGAGGCACAGGATAAGAAGCGCAAAGAGGCAATTGACGCCAGAAATGATGCTGATTCCATGGTGTTCCAGACCGAGAAGGCCCTGGAGGAAGTTGGCGACAAGATTTCTCCCAATGACAAGGCAGAGGTGGAAGCAGACCTTAATTCCCTGAAGGAAGCCATCAACCGCGCACCCGTGGAAGAGATGACGGATGCCCAGGTTGAGGACATCAAGTCAGGCAAAGAGAAGCTGATGAACAGCGCACAGAAGCTGTTTGCAAAGGTTTATGAGCAGGCCCAGGCAGCCGGAGCAGCCGGTGCAGGTCCTGACATGGGCGGCGCAGGCGCGTCCTCCGCACCAAACGATGATGTAGTGGATGCAGATTTTAAGGAAGTATAATGTAAGATAATTATAATGGGGATTAGGAGCCGGACATACGGTTCCTAACCCCTTTGTGGCTGATAAAGAGTGCGTTGAAAGCGGTTTGCAACAAGGCGGTTTCAGGGCGTTTTAATAGATTAAGAGGTAAACAACATGGCAGAGAGCAAGAGAGATTACTATGAAGTTCTGGGCGTTCCCAAGGATGCGGACGATGATGCACTGAAAAAAGCATACAGGAAACTTGCCAAGAAATACCATCCGGATGCCAATCCAGGCGACAAGGAGGCAGAGGCTAAGTTTAAGGAGGCTTCTGAGGCGTACAGCGTTCTCAGTGACCCCCAGAAACGTCAGCAGTACGACCAGTTCGGCCATGCTGCGTTTGACCAGGGCGGCGGAGGCGCCGGCGGCTTTGGCGGTTTCGGCGGCTTTGATTTTAACGGGGATATGGGAGATATCTTTGGGGATATTTTCGGGGATATCTTTGGCGGAGGCCGTTCTTCCAGGGCAAGAAGCGGGCCCATGCGGGGCGCTAACATAAAGACTTCCATCAGGATATCCTTTGAGGAAGCTGTTTTTGGCTGCGAAAAAGAGATAGAGATCAATTTCAAGGAGACATGTGCCAGCTGCCACGGAACCGGGGCAAAGGCGGGCACCTCTCCCCAGACATGTTCCAAGTGTAACGGAAAAGGTAAGATCATGTACACCCAGCAGTCCTTCTTCGGCCAGGTGCAGAATGTGCAGACCTGCCCGGACTGTAACGGGACCGGCCAAATCATCAAGGAAAAATGTCCGGACTGCTACGGCACAGGCTATAAGACCGTGCGCAAGAAATTTGCAGTGCCCATTCCGGCCGGTATTGACAACGGCCAGTGCGTGCGCCAGGCAGGCCGAGGCGAACCCGGCATCAATGGCGGAGAGCGCGGCGATCTTCTGGTGGAGGCGGTTGTCTCCCAGCATCCGATCTTTAAGCGTCAGGACACCAGCATTTATTCCACTGTACCCATTTCCTTTGCCCGCGCGGCCCTGGGAGGCCCGATCCGCATCAAGACCGTGGACGGAGAGGTGGAATATGAGGTGAGGCCGGGGACACAGACCGATACCAAGGTGCGCCTTAAGGGAAAAGGCGTTCCCTCCCTGCGCAGCCGCAATGTCCGCGGAGATCACTATGTGACCCTGGTGGTGCAGGTGCCGGAGCGTATGAACCAGGCGCAGAAGGAAGCCTTAAGGCGGTTTGATGATGCAATGAATGGAATCACTCCTTCGGAGGAAGAAAAGCCCAAGAAAAAAGGTATATTTAAGTAAATTTGGGTTTTGGATCAGCCGGAAACAAAGTTATATGCCGCGGTTAACCGGCGGCATATGCTTTGTTTCCGGCTGGTTTGATGTTTTGCGGCGCTATTTTAGCGGGCTGATTCTTTTTCCTTTTTAAAAAAGTGTCCTGGAAAATATTAAGAGAATCGCAAAGTATATAAGGGCTTCCTGGGCTATAATGTTAACATATCTGAAGAAAGGTATGAGCAGTATAATGGAAAAACGAATTTTGATCACCGGAGTCAACGGCTTTTTAGGCTCCCGGCTTTTTGAATATTTTAAAGAACAGGAGGGGTATGACGTACTGGGGGTAACCCACAGGGAACTGGAAGTCAGTGATTCCCTGGCAGTGACCGCCTTTATAAATGCCATCCGTCCGGATTACGTCCTCCACTGTGCAGGTGTCTCTGATACAGGGATATGTGAGGCGGAGCCGGAGCTTTCCGAGCAGATCAATGTAAGGGGAACCGCCAACATGGCCAAGGCCTGCAGGCAGTCCAATACAAAGATGATATTTATGAGTTCGGACCAGATCTATAATGCCTCCTGTTCCATGGAACCCAACAGGGAAGAGCGGGTGCAGAGGCCCTGCACCGTGTATGGACGGGATAAAAAGCGGGCTGAGGAAGCCATGTTTGCCTGTCTGAGTGACGCAGTGGCCCTGCGCCTTACATGGATGTATGATTATCCGGTCAGGGAGCGGACAGGCGGCACCGGACTTTTGGGAAATCTTGTAAGCGCCCTTGAGGAGAACCGCAGGATGAAGCTGCCGGTTTACGATTACAGGGGCATTACTTATGTATGGAATGCGGTGCGCAGCATGACCCGGGCCCTGATGCTCCCGGGTGGGATCTATAATTTCGGCAGTGAAAACACCATGAATACCTATGACACGGCAGTTTTGTTTTTACAGGCCCTCACAGGCAGGGAGGATGTGTCTGCCTGGGCAGAGCCGGACAGGGAACGCTTTGCTGCCTCGCCGCGCAATCTTACCATTGACATCAGCCGGGTCAACAGCCATGGGATCGGGTTTGAGGACACGGCAGCCGGGATCAGGACCTGTCTGTCCGATTATAGGGGCAGATGACGCTTGGGCATGGATCTTTATACACCGGCAATGACACAAGATGAAAGGACGGGAAACCAATGAGCAAACAGAAATTCTCCCCCCAGGCAGTAAAGATACTGGCGGTCACCATTGTGTGCATGGCCATTATGTTGGGCGTGTCAGCTGTCAACAAGGCCAGGGGAGGAGAGCGCCTGGTCCGGGAATATACAGTTACCCAGGGCCTCCCAAGGCATGTGAAGTATGAAAACATGCCCTCGGATGAAGCCCAGCTGGCGGCGGCCTGGTATTTCAAATATATGGGTCTGGCCCAGTTTGACATGTGCCCAAGGCTGTTTCCCCAGGACCAGCCGGACAGCCTTAATTTTGAACAGAACCGTCAGGATTATGAGGAAGGCCGCTATATCAGGGAATATATCGTACACAGCTTTGAGACCCTGCCAACCGTGGAATACGGGGACCGGAAGACGTACTATGATGAGAAAGCCCGGAGCTGCGGATACAAGGAATACCAGGTGGTGCGCGTGCATTTTTCACAGAAATGGTCTGACAAGGCTCTTGAAAGAGCGCCCCAGTGGGGGGACGGTGAGTTTACCAGGGATTTTGCAGTGGGAAAAGAGACAGGACTTAAGAGCAAATGGAAGATATTTGAACTGGGAATGATGTAATATGTGTTAAAGCAAAAAGGAGGAGCAGCACGCTCTCCCGACACCGGCTGGAGAGTTGGATGTCAGGAAAGCTTGCTGCTCCTTAAGCGTTCATAATAGAAGATATACTGCTGCATTACACCGGCACACCCCTGGTATTGTCCAAAGCAATCCGTTACAATGCAATCCAACAGTCTGCCTTTGGGAGTGCGGCGGTATTTCCGTTGGTCATAATACTGGCTCATGAGAATTTTTTCAATCCAGGTATCCACGGGAAATGCGCTGATATGGTGGAGTCCAAACAGACAGACGCAGTTGGCCACCTTTTTCCCGATCCCGTAAAATCCGGTCAGGTACTCCATGGCCTCCTCATATCCCATCTGCGCCAGCCCTTTTAGGTCTAAGGCGCCTGAAACCGCGTCCTGGCACAGCCTGTGTATGTATTTTGCACGGTATCCCAGCTTTAATGCCTGAAGCTCCTCCAGGGTGGCCCTGGATAATTCCCGGGGCGTAGGAAAGGCATGTACTGTTTCCATGTCCCCGCAGCCCGGATCCCCTTCAAGGGCCTTTCCGTAGGCGGCGCTCAGCGCTTCCACCAGCTCCCTGATCTTAGGGATCGTCTTTTGCTGGGAGATAACAAAGGTGATGATCATTTCCCAGGGATCCTGGCGCAGGATCCGTATCCCCCTTCCCGCCGCGGCCGCGGCCGCAAGATAGGAGTCCTCCGGCGCCACCGAGTCAATGACGGCCTGATAATCCGTGTCCACATCAAAATAAGTCAGCCAAAACCCCATGTCCTCCTCACCGCAGTCAAAGGAGAGTTCCAATCCCCTTTGCCAGATCCTCAGAACCCTTCCCCGGCTGATGATCCTGTAACCGCAGTCCCCATGTCCGGTCAGGGTCCCGGCCGCCAGGGGAGTCATCCGGAAACACTGTCCGGATTCAGCAATCTGCCTTAGGTCAAGGCAGGGTATCACACAACTGGTCATAATCCATCCCGCTTTCTAATCAAGTTTTTCCATATGGTATAGTGTAAACGCAAAGAGGCATTTCGTCAAATGAGATTTCCTGCCATCTCACAAAGGATGAAAAAACACTTGACATTTCCGGACAACCTGGCTAGAATGTACATTAGATTTAGAAGTTATGAAAAGGCAGTGAAAGTGTATAGTAGACATTTATCTTCCATCAGAGAGGGACGGCCACCGGCTGAAAGCCTGCCCGGGTTCAGATAAACAGTTGAAATTCCCACTGGAGCCGCATGGATGAAAGGATGATCCTATTCCCGTAGTCCGTGACGCTGGCACACGTTACGTGCATTTGAGTGTCTGCATTCAGGACCGTCAGGTCTTTGCAGGAACCAGGGTGGTACCGCGGGCTTATCGTCCCGTCCCTTCTTCATGAAGGGACGGGACTTTTTTGTATCACAGGGAATTCCACTGGAATTCCCTGTGATACAAAAAGCGCTCCGCAAAGACCGCACTGCGGCGGAAGGGAAGAAGCCGGTTGTATGAACAAAGAACAAAAAAGGAGAAGCCATGAAAGAGCAGTTAGAGAAAATCAAAGAAGAAGCCTTGAAAAAAATTGAAGCTTCCGATGCGCTGGAAAAACTGAATGACATCCGTGTGTCTTATCTGGGTAAAAAGGGAGAACTGACCAACCTTTTAAAAAGCATGAAGGATGTTGCACCTGAGGAACGTCCAAAGGTGGGACAGATGGTAAACGATGCCAGAGCCGTCATTGAGGGCAAGCTGGAGGAGACAAAGAATGTCCTGGCCAGAAAAGCCAGGGAGGAGCAGCTGAAAAAGGAAGTCATTGACGTAACCCTTCCTGCAAACAAAAACAGCGTGGGGCACAGCCACCCCAATACCATTGCCCTGGAAGAGGTGGAGCGCATCTTTGTGGGAATGGGATATGAAGTGGTAGAGGGACCTGAGGTGGAGTACGACAGGTATAACTTTGAAAAACTGAACATCCCCAAGGGACACCCGGCCAGGGATGAGCAGGATACATTTTATATAAATGACACCATTCTCCTGAGAAGCCAGACTTCTCCGGTACAGGTCCGTACCATGGAAAAGGGGCATCTGCCCATCCGTATGATCGCGCCTGGCAGGGTATTCCGCTCCGATGAGGTGGATGCCACCCATTCCCCTTCCTTTCATCAGATCGAGGGACTGGTCATTGACAAGAATATTACCTTTGCGGATTTAAAGGGAACCCTGGCCGAGTTTGCCAGGGAACTGTTCGGACCTGAGACAAAGGTTAAATTCCGCCCCCATCATTTCCCGTTCACGGAGCCAAGCGCCGAGGTGGATGTGACCTGCTTTAAGTGCGGCGGCAAGGGCTGCCGGTTCTGCAAGGGCTCCGGCTGGATCGAGATCCTGGGCTGCGGCATGGTTCACCCTCATGTGCTGGAGATGTGTGATATCGACCCGGATGAGTACTCCGGCTTTGCCTTTGGCGTTGGCCTTGAGCGAATTGCTCTGCTTAAGTATGAGATTGACGACATGCGCCTTCTGTATGAGAACGATATCCGTTTCCTGAAGCAGTTCTGATAAGGGCTGTTGAGGCAAGAAGACCAGTACTGTATAGACTGTATAGCGTGAGTTTAGTGAATAATAAAGGAGAACCGATATGAATACAGCATTATCATGGATTAAAGCATATGTGCCGGACCTGGATGTGACTGCTCAAGAGTACACCGATGCCATGACGTTGACAGGGACAAAGGTGGAGGGCTTTACCTGTCTGGATAAAAACCTGGAGAAGATCGTGGTGGGAGAGATCCTCTCAGTGGAGCGCCACCCGGATGCCGACAAGCTGGTGGTGTGCCAGGTCAATGTGGGCCAGGCCGGGCCGGTACAGATCGTCACAGGAGCCCCCAATATCACTCTGGATTCCGTTGGGGAAAAGGTGCCTGTGGTCTTGGACGGAGGACGTGTGGCGGGAGGCCATGACGGAGGCCCCCTTCCCGAGGAAGGGATCAAGATCAAAAAGGGCAAGTTAAGAGGCGTGGAGTCCTGGGGTATGATGTGTTCCGTGGAGGAGCTGGGAGCTGAGCGGGAGATGTACCCGGACGCCCCGGAGAGCGGCATCTATATCCTTCCAAAGGACAGCGAACCGGGCAGTGACGCCCTGGTGATTCTGGGTATGCGGGATGTGGTGTTTGAATATGAGATCACCTCCAACCGTGTGGACTGCTACAGCGTGCAGGGGATCGCACGGGAGGCGGCGGCAACCTTCAGAAAGCCCTTCATCCCTCCGGTGGTCACTGCCACAGGCAATGGGGAGGATATCAACGACTATCTGAAAGTGCGGGTGGAGAATACACAGCTTTGTCCGCGTTACTGCGCAAGGATGGTAAAGAATATAAAGCTTGCCCCCTCTCCCAGGTGGATGCAGCGCCGTCTGGCAGCCAGCGGGATCCGTCCCATCAACAACATTGTGGATATAACCAATTATGTGATGGAAGAGTACGGACAGCCCATGCACGCCTTTGATTACGACCAGCTGGCAGGACATGAGATCATTGTAAAATGCGCAAAGGATGGAGATGTGTTCCAGACCCTGGACGGTCAGGAGAGAAAGCTGGACTCCACCATCCTGATGATCAATGACGGGGAAAAGGAAGTGGGAATTGCCGGTATCATGGGCGGTGAGAACTCCAAGATCACGGATGATGTAAAGACCATGGTATTTGAGTCAGCCTGCTTTAACGGCACCAATATCCGCCTTTCCGCTAAAAAGGTGGGACTGCGCACCGATGCATCAGGCAAGTATGAAAAGGGACTGGATCCCAACACGGCTGAGGAGGCTGTAAACCGCGCGTGCCAGCTGATCGAGGAGCTGGGAGCAGGAGAGGTTGTGGGAGGTATCATTGACATTTACCCGGTTAAAAAGGTGGAAAAGAGAATACCTTTTAACGCTGATAAGATCAACAAGCTCCTGGGCACCGATCTGCCGGAAGAGACCATGCTGGGGTATTTTAAAACCATTGAATTAAAATATGACCCTGAGACAAGGGAGGTGATCGCTCCTACCTGGCGTCAGGACCTGGAGCGCATGGCGGACCTGGCTGAGGAAGTGGCCAGATTTTACGGCTATGACAAGATCCCAACAACCCTTCCATCAGGGGAGGCAACCACGGGAAAACTTTCCTATAAGCTGCGCATTGAGGAGATAGCCAGGGAAATCGCCCAGTTCTGCGGATTTTCACAGGGAATGACCTATTCCTTTGAAAGCCCCAGGGTATTTGACAAAATGCTGATACCGGCAGACAGCCGTCTGCGCATGACCGTGAACATTTCCAATCCCCTGGGAGAGGATTTCAGCGTGATGCGCACCAGTTCCCTGAACGGAATGCTCACCTCCCTGTCAACCAACTATAACCGCCGGAACAAGGACGTGCGCCTGTACGAGCTGGCTAATGTATACCGTCCAAAGGCAGTTCCCCTTACGGAGCTTCCTGATGAGCGCATGCAGTTTACCCTGGGTATGTACGGGGACGGGGATTTCTTTACCATGAAGGGCGTTGTGGAGGAGTTTTTTGAAAAGGCAGGAATGCATAAAAAACCCCATTACGACCCAAATGGAGACCATCCTTACCTTCATCCGGGAAGAAAGGCCGACATTGTATATGACGGAAGGGTTGTGGGCTTTTTAGGCGAGGTCCACCCGGATGTGGCCGACAACTACAAAATCGGGGACAGGGCGTATATTGCAGTGATCGACATGCCGTCCATCATGGAGTTCACCACATTTGACAGGAAATATTCAGGAATTGCCAGATTCCCTGCCGTAACCCGCGACATCAGCATGGTGGTTCCAAAGGATATCCTTGTGGGACAGATTGAGGATGTGATCGAACAGAGGGGAGGAAAATTCCTGGAAAGCTATAAGCTGTTTGATGTGTATGAGGGTGCCCAGGTGCTGTCCGGGCATAAGTCCGTGGCATATTCCATCACCTTCAGGGCAAAGGACCATACCCTGGAGGATAAGGAAGTAACTGCGATCATGAATAAAATACTCAATGGGCTGGGAGATCTTGGAATCGAACTGAGAGCTTAGCCTGTACAACTTGTATGGTAAACGGTGCAAGGACTGCCGCGGCGCATGGGAGCATGCTGTCCGCGGCAGTCCGTTTATGGGGCGCGGACAAGCCGGGGCGGATTGAAAATGAGGCGGAGTTGCCGGTCAGCCGGGCCCAAAGGGCAGCAGGAACTGCGGCCGTCCGGCAGCATAGGGCGCGATGTCGTATTCCTGGAAGTACAGGACCAGGCCGTCCGTTGTCAGGTAATAGTTTTCCTCCTTAAATGTTTTCCTTATAAGGGCGGCATAATCCTCAAAAAAGGCGCCTGGTTCCGTGCGCAGATGTTCTGTGATCCGTTGTTCGATATAGTTTTGTATGTTATCAGCATAATGGGGATCCGACTGGAAAAATTCTCCCAGCTGCATCTGCCTGCCATTTGAAAAATTCCAGGTATCGGAGGTGCGGACAGTGGAACCGTGGGCTCCGCCCATAAATGTATACTGGTCAAAGTACAGACTGGTGATACAGCCGTAGTTAAGGGGGACCGTGTAGGCGATGTTGAACTCGTAGGTGTGGAAGGGAGGGATGTTGTCCTCGATATACCGGGCATCTTCTGCGGCCTGGGGGTAGAGCACGGTGCGGCAGTACTGCTCCTTTTCCTTTGCAACGGATGCGTAATGTGCGTTGGCTGTCTGCGCAGCGGTCTGGCTGCAGGTGGAGAGAAAGGTGGGGAATTCAATGGTATATTTTAAGACCGGTATATCGCGGCTGTAAAACGTATGTTCCAGGGAATGGTGGATGATGGTCTGCATGGGGGCTCCACTGTAAGGTTTGCATTATTATATGTGGGTTTTGGGGGAAATGTCCCGGGGAACGGAGGAAGGCTTTCAGGCAAACATCCTTTGTGCTTGTAAAACTTTGGAATATTCAGTATAATCAAATTATGCATGGGGCGGACATTGGCGGAGGAATCAGGGATATGAGTAAATATGAGCAAATGATAAGCGGAATACGGTCGGAATATGGAGCCCATTTTCTCATGGACTTTATGCCGGCCGGTTTTTTTCGATGCTCAATGGATGCAGTGAGAAAAGTGGACATGGCAAACCGGACGATGCTGGATCTTTTTGGATGCAGGGACACGGCCGAGTTTGAGGACCTTACAGGGGGGACGCTGGAGGGGATGATCCTTGACAAGGATTATGAGCATGCGATCATGGAATCACGGAATCAGTTGTGCCAGGGAAAGGATATCCTTAAGACAGAGTTCCGCATTGTGAGAAAGGACAAAAGCACCCGGTGGGTGGACTGCAGAGGCCGTATCATTGAGGGGGAGAAGGGACAGAGATGGGTTTACACCATTATGCTGGATGACACGGAGGACAAGAAGCAGATCCATACCTACAGGGAAAAGTCCAGGCGGGATTCCCTTACCGGCCTGCTGAACAGGGAGGCGTCCAAAGAACAGATAACCCAGTATCTGGAAGCTGTTGGGACAGAGGGCACCGCGGCCCTGATGATCATAGACATAGATAATTTTAAAGATATCAATGATACAAAGGGGCATCTTTTTGGGGATAGTGTTCTGACGGAAGTGGCCAAGTGCATCAGCGGTGTTTCGAGGAGAAGTGATGTGGTGAGCCGGATCGGCGGCGATGAATTCCTGGTGTTTTTGATCGGGGTCAGCGGACAGGAGGAGGTCATGGCCTATGGCGGCAGGATCATGGAAGGCCTGGCCGGCATCTCCGCCCCGGCGGCGGAATCCTTCCGCCTCAAATGCTGCATCGGTGTGGCCATGTATCCGGAGCATGCAACGGAATTTGACCAGCTCTTTGCCAAGGCGGACATTGCGCTTTATTCGGGAAAGAAAAGCGGGAAGGGGAAATGTGTCTTTTATCAGTCCTCACTGCCCTCCGTGGATGCTGCCAGGTGGGAGTCCTTTTCCGCCCGGGTCCCAAGGATTGATTCCGAGGACGAGCGGATCTACAGCGGGGACAGGATCATCCACTATGTATTTAAGGCCCTGTATGAATCAGGGAATACCAGGGAAGCGATCGACTCCATACTTAAGATCGTGGGAATTCAGTTTAATGTAAGCCGCGTTTATATATTTGAGGACAGCCCGGACGGGCGGCTTATGAGCAATACTTTTGAATGGTGCAATCAGGGGATCAGCCCCCAGATCGACAACCTGCAGAATATGTCCTATGAGACGGATGCCCCCGGTTACCGGGACAATTTTGATGAGAACGGCGTCTTTTTGTGCATGGATGTGGATGTGCTCCCTCCTGTGCAGAAAAGGGTGCTCACCTCCCAGGATATCAAGGCCATTCTCCAGTGCGGTATCTATGACAACGGAAAGCTGGTTGGATTTATCGGCTTTGACGAGTGCAAGGAGAACCGGCAGTGGACAGGTGCACAGGTGGAGGCGCTCACCTACGTGGCCCGGATCGTGGGAACCTTTCTTCTCAAGGACCGTGCCCAGAATGTGCTGAAGCAGGAACTTTCCAGTCTTCAGAACGTGCTGGACGGCGTGACGGAACAGATCAGCTGCAGGGAACAGGGGGAGGAGGACATTGACGGCCTTACCAACCTGCTTACCGCCGGGGCGTTTGAGCGGAGGATGGAGGAGTATCTGAAAACAGAACCGAGGGAAGGCACCCCGGCGGCATTGCTTTTGGACATGGACCATTTCCAGGACATTAACAAGGCCAGGGGAAAGCTGTTTGGCAATGTGGTGCTGATGAATGTTGCCAGTTGTCTGAAACGGGCATGCAGGGAGGGGGACCTGATCGGCCGTTTTGGCGGGGATGAGTTCCTGGTGCTTCTCAAGAACACGGACAAGGAGGAGGCGATCAGGATCGCTTCCTCCATATCCGGGGATATCGGATGCATTCTGGCGGACAGCCAGGGCGGCCTTATGAAGGTCAGCTGCAGCATTGGCATACGGATGGTTGCGAGAGACGAAAAAGGATTCTACGATGTCATGGTGAAGGCGGATCAGGCCATGCACGAGGCAAAGAAAGAGGGCAAGGGCGGCATCCGGTTTTACGAGTCTGTTGAGGACAAGAGGGATGAGGAGTTTACCTATGAACGGCTGAAGCGTTCCAATGATGAGAAGCGCAGGGAGCAGAGCAGCCTGCAGGACAAGACCAGCACAACGGTTGCCCTGGAGGTGTTTGAAAAGACCTCCTCCTTTGAGGAGGCGCTGCACATCCTCATGGGATTCATGGGCAACCGGTTTTGCCTGAACCGCATTGTCCTCTATATGAATGGGGAAAATGAGCAGGGGCTGGCTTACCAATGGGTGGATGACAGGACCGCCATGTTATTTGACCCATCGGACAGTTTCCGCAAGGAAGAGTTTTATCTCAGTTATAATCTCTATGACAGCGATGGAATCGCGGTTTTAAAAAGAAGCGGCCTGAAGCATTACAATACCGGACTGCTGCGGCTCATGGACAGGGCAAAGGCAAAGACCATGCTGTTTGCAAGCGTAACCATAGACAACCAATACACAGGTATGCTGGTGCTGGTCAATACGGAGGAGGAACGGGACTGGCCTGTGGCGGAGCGGGGAGCCATATCTGAGATCGCCCGCGTGGTGGGGATCAACGCCAAGTCATCCCTGCGCCTGAAGGAGGCCAGGCGGGAGGCCGAATACTACAAGAACAGGGACATCCTCACAGGTCTTATGAACTATGACCGGTTCAAGGAAGACTGTCAAAAGGTGCTGGATGACAGGAAAGAAAGCTATGTGATCATATCCAGCGATATCAAAGGATTCAAATTCATCAATGAGGAGGTGGGATATACCCAGGGGGATAATATCCTGCGTATGTTTGCCGACATGCTGATCCAGAATGGGCGGGAGGAAAATTTCTACACCAGGGTCAGCGCGGACCAGTTCCTGACCTTTGGTATCTGCAGGATGGAACGGGATGGGTTTGTGCGGATGGTCCGGCACCTTAACGAGGAATTCTGCAGGATACAGAACGGGATCTTTGCCAAGATCAATATCATGATACGCTCCGGCATTTATTTTATCGAAGATGAATGCCGGGAGATCGAGACAGCCATTGACCGGGCTGCCATTGCCAGAAAGTCCGTGGACTACATTATGAAATCCACTGAGGTGGTGTTTAACGATGGTCCCTTTGACAGCAGTTTCCGCGAAAATGAGATCATCAACAGGATGGAGTATGCCCTGAAGCATGAGGAATTTAAAGTCTATCTTCAGCCCAAGTTTTCCCTTGTGGATTATACTCTTGTTGGGGCGGAGGCCCTTGTGAGATGGCAGCGGGAAGACGGGCGGATCATGGGGCCGGGTACATTCATCCCTCTGTTTGAAAAAAACGGTTTTATCTCCCAGGTGGATTACTGCCTTTTTATACAGGTGTGCAGGAAGCTGAGGGAGTGGCAGGATGAGGGCGGAAGTCCGGTCTGCATTTCCCTGAACCTTTCCAGTGTGGATATCTGTGTAAAGGGAATCCTGGAGGAGATCCTGGAGGGAACAAAGAAATACGGGATCGACCACAGGTATCTGGAGTTTGAACTGACAGAGACTGCCTTTTTGGAGGATACGGAGCGGACCTATCATGTGATGAAGGTGCTGAGGGACAGCGGGTTCACCACGTCCATTGATGATTTTGGTTCCGGTTACTCCATCATGAATATGATGGCGGATATCCCCTGTGACGTGATCAAGCTGGACTGCGGGTTTGTGCAGTCCTGTCAGAAGACGGACCGGGGCAGGGAATTTCTAAGACAGCTGATCCAGATGACCAACAAGATGGGATTTACATCCCTGTGCGAGGGAATCGAGACAAAAGAGAAGCTGCAGATGGTGTCGGAGATGGGCTGTTCCATTGGACAGGGCTTCTATTTTGCAAGGCCCATGCCTATGGATGAATTTTTTGAAAGATTTTGTAAAAAATCCATTGACAAAAACTGATTCATCCATTATAATAACCTACGTTGCTTGCGAGAGCAGCGTAACGCAGAAGTGGCGGAATTGGCAGACGCGCACGGTTCAGGTCCGTGTGGTAGTAATACCTTGAGGGTTCGACTCCCTTCTTCTGCAGTCATTTAAAGAGCAGGAAGCAGAATATGCTTCCTTTTTTTTGTATCATATGAAATCCCTATGATACGAAAAACGCTCCGCAAAGACCGCGCCGCGGCGGAAGGGAAGTTTTCGCTGAAACAGCCCGCCGCAGACGGTGAATCCTGAAAACAAAAGTGAATGTTATAATAAAAATCAGGATTTAAGGGAAAACTATAAATGTTGCAATTGCAACAGACATTTTCTGCCATAAGAGGTAAAGTTTTGATAGTAATTTACTAGGAAATAGTATATACTGTAAGTTGTGGCTTAAAAAGCGTGTTCCCTTGTAGACGAAGGGTATGGGTCGTGTATTTTGCGCGCCCTGAAATAAAAAGAAGAGATAAAAGAGAGGTAGGAAACAAGATGCTTACATTAGAGAATCTCTCCTTTGATGTGAATGATGAAAAAGGAGAAAAGGGGATCATTAAGGACATAAGCTTTACGGTCAATGACGGAAAGTTCGTTGTGATCACCGGTCCCAACGGGGGAGGAAAATCTACAACAGCGAAACTGATCATGGGGATAGAGCGGCCCACAGGAGGGCGCATCCTGTTTGACGGACAGGATATCACGGATATGAGCATCACAGACAGGGCCAATCTGGGAATCAGCTTTGCCTTTCAGCAGCCGGTCCGTTTTAAGGGAGTGCAGGTACTGGATCTTCTCCGGCTGGCTTCGGGAAAGACGCTGACAGTAGCTGAAGCCTGTCAATATCTGGCAGAGGTAGGACTTTGCGCAAAGGATTATATCAACCGCGAGGTAAATGCCAGCCTGTCAGGAGGAGAACTTAAGAGGATCGAGATTGCCACTGTCATTGCCAGGGGATCCAGGCTTTCCGTGTTTGATGAGCCGGAGGCGGGGATCGATCTGTGGAGCTTCCAGAACCTGATCCAGGTATTTGAGCGCATGCGCCAGAATACCAATGGATCCATCCTGATCATTTCCCATCAGGAGCGCATCCTGAATATTGCGGACGAGATCGTGGTAATTGCAGACGGACGGGTGGTAAACCAGGGTACAAGAGATGAAATCATGCCTCAGATCATGGGAACTGCTTCCGCGGTAGACGCGTGCAGCAAGTTCTATGAGACAGCATAGCCAGAGGAGGAGTGAGCGACATGACAGATGCAATACAGGAGAGAATCTTAGAGGAAGTGGCAGGCCTTCACGGCGTGCCCGAGGGCGCGTATAACATCCGTGCCAATGGAAAGACAGCAAGCCGCAGCACAACGGCTAATATTGATATTGTCACAAAGACAGACAAACCAGGCATCGATATCAGGATCAAGCCCGGGACCAGGAATGAGAGCGTACACATTCCCGTAGTAGTAAGCGCCAGCGGTTTAAAGGAAATGGTATACAATGACTTTTTTATCGGAGATGACTCTGATGTGGTGATCGTGGCCGGCTGCGGCATCCATAACTGCGGGGACCAGGATTCCGAGCATGACGGCATCCACCGCTTCTTTGTAGGGAAAAATGCAAAGGTCAAATACGTGGAAAAGCATTACGGGGAAGGGGACGGCCATGGCAAGCGCATATTGAATCCGGGTACGGAAGTGTATATGGAAGAGAACAGCTTTATGGAGATGGAGATGGTCCAGATCAAGGGTGTGGACTCCACCAACAGGACCAACACCGCGGAACTGGCGTCCGGGGCCAAGCTGATCGTGCGTGAGCGCCTTCTCACCCATGGTACACAGGAGGCTGAGAGCACCTATATCGTAAACCTGAACGGGGATGATTCCAGCGCGGACGTGGTTTCCCGCTCCGTTGCAAAGGACAACTCCAAGCAGACCTTTAACTCTAAGATCGTGGGCAATGCAAAGTGCAGCGGCCACACGGAGTGTGATGCCATTATCATGGACGATGCCAAGATTTTCGCCATACCGGGTCTTATTGCCAATAACATTGACGCGGCCCTGATCCATGAGGCTGCCATTGGCAAGATCGCAGGAGAACAGATCGTGAAGCTGATGACCCTGGGACTGACCGAGGAAGAAGCAGAGGCCCAGATCGTTAACGGATTCCTGAAATAAAAGCAGGCGCGGGGGGAAAAGATGAAGGGGAATACAAAAGAGGGAAGGGCGTCTGCCCTTCTCCCGATTCTGGTGTTTCTGTTGATATTCTTAGGTTCCGGTTTTATCACCGGGAACTTTTACAGCATGCCGGCCATTGCGGCATTTCTTATTGCACTGCTGGTAGCGTTTGTGCAGAACAGAGAACTCTCATTTTCAGAAAAGATCAGGCTGGCGGCAGAGGGCGTTGGTGATGAGAATATTATCACCATGTGCCTTATATTTTTAGCTGCAGGAGCATTTACAGGAGCGGTGAAAGCAGCGGGAGGCGTGGACAGCACCGTGAACCTGGGCTTGTCCATTCTGCCCTCCAATGTGGCGGTGGCAGGCCTGTTTCTCATAGGCTGTTTCATATCCATCTCCATGGGAACTTCCGTGGGAACCATCACGGCCCTGGCCCCCATTGCGGTGGGAATCAGTGAAAAAACCGGTTTTTCCATGGCTGTCTGCGCAGGGGCGGTGGTGGGAGGCGCCATGTTCGGTGATAACCTGTCCATGATAAGCGATACCACCATTGCCGCTGTCAAGACCCAGGGATGTGAGATGAAGGACAAGTTTAAGGAAAATTTCCTTATTGTGCTTCCGGCAGCCATTGCAACCATTATCCTGTTCCTGGTGTTAGGAAGGGACGCCGCCTTTAGGCTGACCGGGAATCTGTCCTACAACCTGTTCCGGGTGCTTCCCTATGTGGTGGTCCTGGCAGGTGCCCTGGCCGGGGTGAACGTGTTTGCGGTACTTATCGCAGGCACGGTGCTGTCCCTGATCACAGGCGTGGCCACAGGCGCATTTCCCCTGGGGGAGATGTTTAACCATGTGGGAGCGGGGATCACGGGCATGTACGACATTACGGTCATCTCCGTGGTCGTGGCCTGTATTGTGGCCCTGGTCAGGGAGTACGGCGGCATTGATTTTATCCTGGCATTTATCAGGAAAAGGATCAGCGGCGAACGGGGCGGTGAGCTGGGCATCGCGGCCCTGGCCCTTCTGGTGGACATGTGCACGGCCAACAACACGGTGGCCATTGTCATGTCCGGTCCCATTGCAAAGGAGATCAGCGATGACTTTGGGGTGACTCCCAGGCGCAGCGCATCCCTTTTGGATATGTTCAGTTCCATGGGACAGGGGCTGATCCCCTATGGGGCCCAGCTTCTTGCGGCTGCAACCATTACAGGGCTTACACCCTTTGAAATCATACCTTACTGCTTTTATCCCATTCTCATGGGAGTCAGCGGCCTTGCATTTATTTTTATAAAAAAACGAACAAGAGAATAGGATGAAGATAATATGAAGACAAAGAATCAATGGGCCAGTAAACTGGGATTTATCATGGCCACGGCAGGAGCAGCCATCGGACTGGGAAACCTTTGGAAATTTCCCTACCTTATGGGACGCAACGGAGGCGCATCCTTCCTTGCGGTATACCTGTTCTTTATCTGCATACTGGGCGTTCCTGTTATGATGATAGAGATGTCCCTGGGCAGAAGGACGCGCCACGACCCCATCCAGGCATACGGGGATATCACCTCCAACGCGCGGATCGTGGGTGTGTTCGGGGTGGCGGCGGCATTTCTCATCCTGTCCTATTACAGTGTGATCGGCGGCTGGATCATCAAGTATATTGTCAGCTATGCAAGCACCTTCCAGGCGCCTGTGGATTTTGAGGCATTTATAAGCGCTCCCTTTGAGCCTGTGGTCTGGCATTTCCTGTTTCTGCTTGTGACCACCACCATCTGCTGCTTTGGAATCGGCGGGATCGAGAAGGTGAGTAAGATCATGATGCCCCTGCTGTTTGTGCTTCTTCTGGTCATTATCGGAAGGGGAATCACCCTTCCCGGCGCTGGGGAAGGGTTTAAATTCGTCTTTATTCCCAACCGTTCGGCCTTTAACATGACGGCGGTCAGCGCTGCCCTTGGGCAGGTGTTCTACTCCCTCAGCCTGTGCATGGGAATCACCATTACCTATGGCAGCTACCTCAGCGACCAGGAGAATATTCCCAGGAGCTGCCTCAGTGTAGCGGGGCTGGACACCGTCATCGCCCTGATGGCAGGGATCGCTATTTTCCCGGCCGTGTTCTCCTTTGGCCTGGAACCGGGACAGGGCCCGGGCCTTATTTTCGGAACCCTGCCCAAGGTGTTTTCCGCAATCAAGGGCGGCCCGTTTTTTGCGCTTGTTTTCTTCACACTGGTGTTCTTCGCAGCGGTCACCAGCGCCATTGCCCTGTTGGAGGTCACCGTATCCTTTGCCCTGGATACCCTGCGCCTGAGCCGCCGCACCGGTACCATCCTTCTGGGAACTGCCTGTTTCCTGGTGGGCATTCCCAGCGCGCTTTCCTTCGGGACCCTGAGCCATGTGACCATACTGAATTACAGTGTATTTGATTTCATTGGAATGATAACCGACAATATACTTCTGCCCCTGGGAGGCGTGACCATGTGTTACTATATAGGATGGAAATGGGACCCCCAGTACCTGGTGGAGGAGATTGAGAAGGACGGGATCCCCTTTAAACTGAAAAAGCTCTGGATCCTCTGTATCCGCTTCCTGACCCCGATCATGGTGCTGGCAGTCACCATCACCGGCTTTTACAACATTTATATGACGGTCAGGGGATGAGAACCGGCTGACATAATATAAGTTTTGCATGAATACACTGAATCATATGATAACGGTACATGATCGATTCACACAGAGGTGACACCATGCAAAACCAAAAACGCGAAAATCTCCTGAACCTGGCCCTGGACGCCACCCCTGAAGAACGTGAGCGGTCCGAGAACCTGGATGTGGGCTACGATCCTTTGGAGCGCACCTGGGAACTGATCGTCAGGCATTCCGGAAGCCTGGCAGGCCTTACACAGGAGGGCATCCAGGTAAACGAACTGCTGAACGGCTACGCGGTCCTGGTGGTCCCGGAACATCTCATGGACCAGGTAAGCGACCTGAACCAGATTGAATATATTGAGAAACCAAAGAGGCTGTTTTTTGCCAGCAATATGGCAAGGGCGGCCTCTTGCCTGTCCGTGGTACAATCCTCCATTGGAGGAGGGGGAGGCGGCGTGATCAGCGGACTGGCCTCCGGCCTTACGGGAAAGGGAGTCCTGGTGGCTGTCATTGATTCCGGAATCGACTATTTTCATGAAGATTTTAAAAATGCGGACGGAAGCACCAGGATCCTCATGCTCATGGACCAGGACCGGGACCGGATCTACACAAGGGAGGAGATCAACCAGGCCCTCAACGCCCCGAACCGTGCGGCCTCCCTGGCAATTGTCCCGTCCGTGGATCTAAGCGGGCACGGGACAGCGGTGGCGGCCATTGCGGCGGGAAACGGCAGGGGAGACAGGGGGATCTACCGGGGAGTTGCCTATGAAAGCGACCTTCTGGTGGTGAAACTGGGGGCGCCTATGGCGGACAGTTTTCCCAGGACCACCCAGCTGATGAGAGGGCTGGATTTTGTCATCCGCCAGGCCCAGGAACTGGGGCGGCCCGTGGCTGTCAACCTGAGCTTTGGAAACACCTACGGTTCCCATGACGGCACCAGCCTGCTGGAGACATTTATGAACGACATATCCAATTACGGCAGGAGCGTTCTGGTTGCAGGCACAGGGAATGAGGGGGCGGGTGCAGGCCATACATCGGGACAGCTGGTCATGGGAAATGATACCAATGTGGAGCTTTCCATCGCACCCTTTGAGACAGGGATGGGAGTGCAGCTTTGGTCCTCCTATGTGGACCAGTTTGCCATCCGCCTGATCACTCCCTCCGGCGACATCATAGGCCCTATTGACAGCCGGCTGGGGCCTCAGACGCTGAATTACGGGGGGACCAGGATCTTGCTCTATTACGGCAAGCCCAGCCCCTACAGCCCGGCCCAGGAGATCTATTTTGATTTCATACCCATCAGGGATTACCTGGACAGCGGCATATGGACCTTTCGCTTGACCCCGGAACGGATCGTCACAGGGCAGTACAATATGTGGCTTCCCTCCAGGGGCATCTTAAATCCCTCCACCCGGTTTCTCAGGGCAGTGCCGGAGACCACCCTGACCATTCCCTCCACTGCGGCCAAGGTGATATCCGTGGGGGCTTATGATGATTCCTACCAGGCATATGCCGACTTTTCCGGGCGAGGTTTTACAAGACAGACCAGGCAGGTGAAACCGGACCTGGTGGCGCCGGGCGTGGATATTATAACGGCCAGAAGCGGGGGAGGGTATGAGGCGGTGACCGGAACTTCCTTTGCGGCGCCCTTTGTCACGGGAAGCGCGGCCCTTCTCATGCAATGGGGGATCGTGGAGGGAAATGACCCCTTCCTGTACGGTGAAAAGGTAAAGGCGTTTCTGGCCCGGGGGGCCAGGCATTTGCCGGGATATGAGGTTTGGCCCAACCCGCAGCTGGGATACGGCGCCCTGTGTGTCAGGGACAGCCTGCCCATCTGATGCTTCTTGACCGGTTTTTCCGGTCAAGAAGAAAAGCCGCCCTGAACAGTTACACGAATGAAACAATGAAGTCAGACTATCAGCACATGCTCTATGAAATTGTTGGAATTTATGATATAATGTGAGCATTAGGCATTGTTTTACAGGCTTAATGCTCTTTTGTAACCGTGATAATAGAATTTTTTGTAGTAAAAAGAGGAACCGGGCAATATAATAGTAGAGATAGGGAGTGGACGGATGAATATCAGGGAGTCATTGGAAGCATTGGAGGAATCATATATGAGTCCCTATGCGTCCTTTAGCAGCAGGACGCGGGGACGGGACAAGCCGGAGCCTCTTTGCGACATGCGGCCGGAATACCAGAGGGACAGGGACCGCATCCTGCATTCCAAGGCATTCCGGCGTCTGAAGCATAAGACCCAGGTATTCCTGGCTCCTGAGGGAGACCATTACAGGACCAGGCTGACCCATACCCTGGAGGTGTCCCAGATCGCCCGCACCATTGCCAAGACCCTGAGGCTGAATGAAAGCCTCACAGAGGCCATTGCCCTGGGCCATGACCTGGGGCACACCCCATTCGGCCACTCCGGTGAATACATATTAAACAAGATATGCGAGGATGGTTTTGCCCACTACCAGCAGAGTGTACGCATTGTGGAGATCCTGGAAAAGGATGGAAGGGGATTAAACCTTACCTGGGAGGTGAGGGACGGGATCTTAAACCACAGGACCTCGGGCCATCCTTCTACCCTGGAAGGGGCCATTGTCCGTCTTTCCGACAAGATCGCCTATATCAATCACGATATTGACGATGCCATCCGGGCCAGGATGTTTGTGGAAGACGAGCTTCCCGGAGAGTACACGGACATACTGGGACACAGCGTCCGGGAGCGCCTGAACAATATGATACATGATATCATATTAAACAGTATGGATAAGCCTGCCATCATCATGTCCGAGGGCATGGAGGAGGCCATGCAGGGGCTGCGCAGATGGATGTTTGAGAATGTGTATAAGAATGAGATCCCCAAGGCGGAAGAGGGCAAGGCCCAGAACATGATCCGCCAGCTCTATGAATATTACATGGGCCATGTTGACAAACTGCCTATGGAATATGTGCTTTTGATCGTCAATGGAGGGGAAAAGAAGTCGAGGGTGGTCTGCGATTACATTGCGGGCATGAGCGACATCTATGCCATTGACCAGTTTGAGGAATTATTTGTTCCAAAGCGGTGGAACGTGTATTGAGTTTATAAATATAGAAGGGAGATCATTTCATGTACTATCCCGATGAAGTCATAGAAGAAGTGAGAATGAAGAACGACATCGTAGATGTGATTTCAGGATATGTGAAGCTGCAGAAAAAGGGCGCCAACTATTTTGGGCTCTGCCCCTTCCACAACGAGAAATCCCCCTCCTTTTCCGTGTCGCCAGGCAAACAGATGTACTATTGCTTTGGCTGCGGCGCAGGGGGGAACGTGCTCACTTTTGTGATGGAATATGAG
This sequence comes from Enterocloster citroniae, assembly GCF_040545455.1. Lineage (NCBI taxonomy): Bacteria > Bacillati > Bacillota > Clostridia > Lachnospirales > Lachnospiraceae > Enterocloster > Enterocloster citroniae. Next base: position 285,071 of record NZ_JBEPLZ010000003.1, read on the forward strand.
AACTATACCTTTCAGGAAGCGTTGTCGCACCTGGCGGACCGGGCGGGAGTCAACCTTCCCAAGATGGAATACAGCAAGGAGGCCAGGGAGCAGGCGGAACACAGGGCCAGGCTTTTGGAAGTGAACAAGCTGGCCGCCAACTATTTTTATTACCAGCTTAAAGCGCCCCAGGGCAGGATGGGGTATGAATATTTCCATGATAAAAGGGATCTGTCGGACGACACCATTGTGCGTTTCGGGCTGGGATATTCCAACAAGACCAGCGATGACCTCTACCGTTTCCTAAAGGGTAAGGGATATGAGGACAGCTTTTTAAAGGACACCGGCCTGGTGACACTGGAAGAGCGCGGGGGAAGGGACAAGTTCTGGAACCGCGTCATGTTCCCTATCATGGATGTGAATAACCGCGTCATTGGTTTTGGAGGACGCGTGATGGGGGACGGAGAACCCAAATATCTCAATTCCCCGGAGACCAAGCTCTTTGACAAGAGCCGCAATCTTTACGGCCTGAATTATGCCAGGACTTCCAGGGAAGGATATCTATTAATATGCGAAGGCTACCTGGATGTCATATCCCTGCACCAGGCAGGCTTTACCAATGCGGTGGCCTCCCTGGGAACCGCATTTACCAGCCAGCATGCCAATGTGCTGAAGCGTTACACGGATCAGGTCATACTGACATATGACAGCGATGGTGCGGGCATCAAGGCGGCTCTCAGGGCCATTCCCATCCTCAAGGAGGTGGGGATATCCATCAAGGTCCTGAACATGAAGCCCCATAAGGACCCGGATGAGTTCATCAAGAACCTGGGGCCGGAAGCATTCAGGCAGAGGATCAAGGAAGCCAAGAACAGTTTCCTGTTTGAGGTGGACGTGCTGAGGCAGAGTTACCAGATGGACGATCCGGAGCAGAAGACGAAGTTTTACCAGGAGACTGCAAGGAAGCTCCTTCAGTTTGGGGAGGCCCTGGAGCGGGAGAACTATCTTCAGGCAGTCGCCAGGGAGCAGATGATACCCGCGGATGAGCTGCGCGGCCTGGTAAACCGCATGGGCATGAGCTTTGGCATGAAAGCCGGGGACCATATGAACCACTCCGGCCAGATCCGCCACAGCGCCCCGGCCCAGGAGGAAGCTTACTTTGAAAATGATCCCTACCAAGGTGAAGACAGCGCACAGGATGGGAGAAACAGTCCCTACGGGGAAAGGGGAGCAGGCCAGGCAAAGCGCCCTAAAAGGCCGGACAAGGAGGATGGGATCCGCCGGTCCCAGAGGCTGCTGCTCACATGGCTTATAGAGACCCCTGAACTGTTTGACAAGATCAGGGGAATTATTACAGCAGATGATTTTGTGGAGGATTTGTATCATCAGGTGGCACAGATGGTATTTGAAGGACAGGCGTCCGGCAATTTAAACCCGGCCGCCATACTCAGCCGCTTTATCAATGACGAGGATCAGTATAAGGAAGTGGCTGCGCTTTTTAATGCCAGCTTAAAAGAGTCCCTCAGCAACGAAGAACAAAAGAAGGCATTCTCGGAGACGGTTGTAAAGGTCCGGAAGAACAGCCTGGATGCGGCCAGCCGCAATGCAAAGGATATAACCCAGTTACAGGAAATCATAAAGCAGCAGGCAGCCTTAAAGCAGCTGCATATCTCACTGGATTAACGCATTTCTTAGGAAGGATGGACCGGTTATGGAAGGGACGAACGTGTTTGAGGAAAAACTGGCAGGATTGCTGGAGGAAGCAAAGAAGAAGAAAAATGTTCTGGAGTACCAGGAGATTATGAACTACTTTGGTTCGGAACAGCCGGCCAGTGACCAGATGGACCAGCTCTTTGAGTTTCTGGATCAGAACAAGGTGGATGTGATACGGATGAACTCGGATGGGGATCTGGACCCGGACCTGTTTATTGAAGAGGAGATGGACCTGGAGGAAGAGGAAGAGATCGACATGGAACATCTGGACCTCTCCGTACCCGAGGGCGTCAGCCTGGAGGACCCGGTGCGCATGTACCTGAAGGAGATCGGCAAGATTCCCCTCCTTTCCATGGAAGAAGAGATTGAACTGGCCAAGAGCATGGAGCTGGGCAACGGGGAGGCCAGGAAACGTCTGGCCGAGTCCAACCTGCGGCTGGTGGTCAGCATTGCAAAGCGTTATGTGGGCCGTGGAATGCAGTTTCTGGACCTGATCCAGGAGGGCAACCTGGGACTGATCAAGGCAGTGGAAAAGTTTGACTACACCAAGGGATATAAGTTCAGCACCTATGCCACCTGGTGGATCCGCCAGGCCATTACCAGGTCCATCGCAGACCAGGCCAGGACCATCCGGATTCCGGTCCATATGGTGGAAACCATCAACCGTCTGGTGCGGACATCCCGCCAGCTGCTTCAGGAACTGGGCCGCGAGCCCACCACGGAGGAGATTGCGGCCAGGGTGGACCTTCCAGTGGAGCGGGTGTCTGAAATCCTTAAGATGTCCCAGGAACCGGTGTCCCTGGAAACCCCCATCGGCGAGGAGGAGGACAGCCATTTGGTGGATTTTATCCAGGACGACAATGTGCTGGTCCCACAGGATGCCGCCGCATTCACTCTTTTGCACGAACAGCTGATGGAGGTGCTCCTGACTCTTACGGAACGGGAGCAGAAGGTGCTGCGGCTGCGCTTCGGCCTGGACGATGGCCGTCCCAGGACCCTGGAAGAGGTGGGCAGGCAGTTTAGTGTGACAAGGGAGCGGATCCGCCAGATTGAGGCAAAGGCCCTGCGCAAGCTGCGCCATCCCAGCAGAAGTAAAAAATTAAAGGATTATTTGGATGAATGATCTTAAATTAGTTATTACTCCCTGCCTGAAAAGGCAGGAATCTCAACCGGAGGAAAAGATGAACTTGGAAACAAATGACAGGACCATACCAAAAGGCACAGTAAAGCTGTCCCTGCGCCTTCAGACCGTTGCCGGCTTTGTAAGGCAGGGCAGCCGCATTGCGGATGTGGGAACAGACCACGGATATGTGCCGGTTTATCTGGCACAGACCGGCAGAATCCGGTCCGCTATTGCCATGGATGTGGGAAAAGGTCCCCTGGAACGGGCAAGGGAGCACATTGAGGAATATGAAACGCGGTCCCCTGGAACGGGATGCCCCATTGAGGCCCGTCTCAGCGATGGTCTTAAAGAACTCACGCCGGAAGATGCGGATACGGTGATCATAGCCGGTATGGGAGGCGAACTGATGATCCGCATCCTGGATCAGGGGCGCCATGTGTGGGACAGCGTAAAACACTGGATCCTTTCCCCGCAGTCCGAGCAGTACAAGGTCAGGGCTTATCTGGAGATGCATGGATTTTTTATTGAGGACGAGACAATGGTGCAGGACGAGGGAAAATATTATACGGTTATGAGTGTTGTCCGGGGAACCATGGAATATGGGCGTCCGGTATGGTATAAATACGGGAAGATCCTGATGGACAGGAAAGACAATATCCTGAAGGAATATCTGGAAAAAGAAAAGCACAGGGTACAGGTAATTGTGGATTCCCTTGGGAGAGAGGACATCGGCGGTATGACGGAGGGACAGAGAAAAGCCATGGGCTCCCTCAGGGAGGAACTGGACCAGATCAAGGAGGCGCAAAATGAAATGCAGTGAACTGATAGAGGTGCTGAAAGGGCTGGCGCCCGAGGATTGTGCCTGTGAGTGGGATAACCCGGGACTTCTGGCAGGCAGAAGCGATAAGGAAGTAAAAAAAGTATACATTGCCCTGGATGCCACGGACCAGGTGGTGGAGGCAGCCATAGAAGCGGGGGCCCATATGCTCCTGACCCATCATCCCCTGATCTTTAAGGCCATCAAACAGGTGAATGACCAGAACTTTATTACCAGAAGACTGGTTAAGCTGATCCAGTCGGATATTTCCTATTACGCCATGCACACCAACTTTGATGCTGCCCCGGGCTGTATGGCGGACCTGGCAGCCAGGAGGCTGGGGCTTGAGGAATGCGTGCCTCTGGAACTCCTGGGAGAGATGGACGCGGGCCAGGGGCCGGTTCCCTACGGCATCGGAAAGACAGGCATCCTAAGGAAGGCCATGACCGTAAGGCAGGTGGCAAAGCGCGTAAAGGAAGCATTTGACCTTCCCTTTGCACTGGTCTACGGCCAGGAGCTGATGGACATGGAAGTGACCAGGATCTCCCTGTGTCCGGGGGCGGGGGGAAGTGAGATCGAGGGGGCCGTATCCTGCGGTTCACAGGTGCTTGTGACCGGTGATATCAGCCACCATCAGGGAATTGACGCGGCTGCAAGGCAGATGGCTGTCATTGATGCAGGCCATTACGGATTGGAGCATATCTTTATCCCCTACATGGCGGAATATCTGGAGGCTCGTCTGGGCGGTGAACTGGAGATCATCCAGGCCCCGCCCGCGTGGCCCGCGGTGATCGTGTAGGGGCGGCAGGACTAGGTGCATTCTCGGAGTTGCCCAGGCACTCGGATTTGCGGGAGTACACTCAATAATAAGGGAGGTAAAACATTTGGTACAGGTTAAAGTAGATGGTTTTGTACGGGATTACCCGGAGGGGACCACCTGGCTGGAAGTTGCAAATGAATATCAGTACAGGTACGAGGACGACATCCTTCTGGTGCGGATCAACGGCAAGCTTCAGGAACTTCATAAGCATGTGAAGGACGGCGAACTCAAATTTATCACGGCCCGGGATAAGCCGGGTATGACGACCTATCAAAGAAGCGCCTCCCTGATCATGCTGAAAGCATTCTACGCAGTGGTGGGAGCGGAGAACATTGATAAGATCGTGATTGACTTTTCCCTGGGAAGAGGTTTCTTTGTGGAGGCGCGGGGGAACTTTGTGCTGGACGAGACCCTTCTCCTGCGGGTGAAAAATAAGATGGCGGAGTATGTGGCCCAGGAGATCCCCATCATGAAGCGCAGTGTGTCCACTGATGACGCTGTCGAGCTGTTCCACAGGCACCGGATGTATGATAAGGAGCGCCTGTTCCATTACCGCCGGGTATCCCGGGTCAATATTTACAGCATTGACGGGTTTGAGGACTACTACTACGGGTACATGGTGCAGAATACGGGATATATCAAATATTTTGATCTGGTCCCTTACCACTATGGATTCATTTTGGTGATGCCCTCCAAGGAAGAACCCAGGACCATCCGGGAATTTGAGCCAAAGGATAAGCTGTTTGCAACCCTGTCAGAGTCCACGGAATGGGGAAGGCGCCTGGATCTGGAGACGGTAGGCGCCCTCAATGACAAGATCGCCCAGGGGGAGATGTCCCATTTAATCCTGATCCAGGAAGCACTTCAGGAAAAAAAGATTGCTGAGATAGCGGCACAGATCGCCTCCAGGAGAAATGCCAAGTTTGTGATGATCGCAGGCCCCTCCTCCTCTGGAAAGACCACATTTTCCCACAGGCTGTCGGTTCAGCTGGAGGCCATAGGGCTTAAGCCCCATCCCATTGCGGTTGACAATTACTTTGTCAACCGGGCGGACAGCCCAAGGGACGAACAGGGAAACTATAATTACGAGGTGCTGGAATGTCTGGACATTGAACTGTTTAACCGGAACATGACGGATCTTCTGGCAGGCAAACGTGTAGAACTGCCCTATTATAATTTTAAGAAGGGTGTGCGGGAGTATAAAGGGAATTTCCTGCAGCTGGGAGCAGAGGATATCCTGGTGATCGAGGGCATCCACTGCCTCAATGACAGGCTGTCCCACTCTCTGCCCAAGGAGAGCAAGTTTAAAATCTATATCAGCGCCCTGACACAGCTTAATATTGACGAACACAACCGGATCCCCACCACGGACGGACGTCTTATACGCAGAATGGTGCGGGATGCCAGGACCAGGGGGTCATCGGCCCAGGATACCATCCGCATGTGGCCTTCGGTGCGCAAGGGGGAGGAGGAGAATATCTTTCCCTTCCAGGAGGAAGCGGATGCCATGTTCAATTCCGCCCTGGTCTATGAATTTGCAGTGTTAAAGCAGTATGCGGAGCCTTTGCTGTTCAGTATTCCAAAGGATTCGGAGGAGTACCTGGAAGCCAAACGGCTTTTAAAGTTCCTGGATTATTTTATCGGGGTCAGCAGTGAGGACATACCTAAAAATTCCATCCTCAGGGAGTTTATCGGGGGAAGCTGCCTCAATGTCTGATGGGACTGGACAAACCTCGGATTCTGTGCTAGACTAATACAGTTGTGAGTAGGACAGGTGGCCGCTGCTGCGAGACCGCAAGGGCGCAGGAGAGGAAAGTCCGGGCTTCACAGGGCAAGGTGCCAGATAACGTCTGGCGGAGGCGACTCCAGGGACAGTGCAACAGAAATATACCGCCTATTGCAGCTTTGGCTGGAAGAGGTAAGGGTGGAAGGGCAGTGTAAGAGACTACCGCCCGTCTGGTAACAGGCGGGGCACATGTAAACCCCACTTGAAGCAAGACCGAACAGGGAGCATATGGCGGCCCGTCAGCTCCCGGGTAGGTTGCTTGAGGCTGCCGGTGACGGCAGTCCTAGATAGATGGCCATCCAACGACATAACCCGGCTTATCGTCCTGCTCACATACAACAGCATCCGTAATAAAAGAGTCTAAGATATCCTTCTTAGGCTTTTTTGTTGTTTGAAATGGAAACATTCAGAAAATCCTAATAGGATTTTAAGAATTTGCTAGTATAATAGACTTCAGAAAAAGCTTGCCGGCGGAAAACGGTTTGCAGGAAAGGAGCCATGGATTGAAAGAAAAGAAGATGAACATGAGGGAAACGGTCATAGGACTGGGCCTGGTCACGGCACTGGCCTGGTTTACATTCCGTATCCTGTTTAAGAAACATTCCATGGAGATCCTTCAGGAGGCATTTCGGAGGGCGGATATCCGGTATGTGCTGATGGGATGCCTGTGCATGGCGGTATTCATTAACTGCGAAGCGGCCAACATAAGACTGCTTATGAGAACCTTCCGGAGAACAGTGCCCTTTAGGCGTTCCCTGTCCTATGCCTGCGCGGGATTCTATTTCAGCGCCATCACGCCCTCGGCCACAGGCGGGCAGCCCATGCAGCTTTACTATATGACAAGGGACGGTTTTGGGTTTGCCCAGAGCTCCTTTACCCTTTTGACAGTGGCGGCCGTGTACCAGATGAGCGTGCTCCTGTACGGAACAGCCGTGGTGATCGTCAGGTTTCCCTTTGTGATGGCCCAGTCCGGGGTGATCCGCTGGCTTTTAATATTCGGGATCCTGGTAAACGGGATCTGCTCCTGCGCCATCCTTCTTATTATCCTAAACGGACTGCTGGCTGAGCGGGCCGGCATGTGCATCATAGGCTTTCTGGCCCGGATAGGGGTCATCAGGAACAAAAAGAAGGCGCAGCGCAGGATGGAAGGGCTTATTATGGAGTACAGCAGGGGCGGTGCGTATCTGAGGGAGTATCCGCTGGTGATCCTAAGGATGTTCCTGCGCTCCATGGTCCAGCTCACCGCTCTGTTCCTGGTGCCCTATTTTGCCTGTCTGGCCCTGGGAATAGGTGCTGAACCGGGAAGCTTCCTGGCCATGCAGGCCATTTTAAGCCTGGCTGTAACGGCAGTGCCTCTTCCCGGCTCCGTGGGAGCATCGGAAGGCGGTTTCATGGCCTTATACGGCCCTTTATTTGGGGCCGGTCAGACATTTTCCATTATGATGCTCAGCAGAGGCATCAGTTTCTATGGATTTCTTGTGATCAGCGGCCTGGTGACCGCGTATCTGCAGTTCAGGCCACGCCTTAGGGCGGCAGGCGAGGGAAAACAACAGGTCATAGGGGTTGACATAGATAGATGACCTATATATAATGGGACTATGGATGATAGATCGGTAATCTATATATGCTTATGTGGATTACCGGGTTTTAGCCCTTGATATATAGGTAATCTATATATCATCCATGGATCAGGTTTTGTTTGGATTCGTGTGTACTCTCGGGGACTCCGAGCGTACACCTGTAAGAACAGGAGGAAGAATTATGGCAGAAGACAAGAACGTTTCATCAGGCAACACATCCATGCTGCTGCTGCAGCTGCTGTCTGAGAGGGATATGTATGGTTATGAGATGATTGAAACCCTTCAGAAGCGGTCGGAATTTGTATTTAACCTAAAAGCGGGTACTATGTATCCTCTTCTCCACACCATGGAAGCCAAACGGCTCCTGGTATCATATGAAAAGGAGGCCCAGGGAAAGGTGCGCAGATACTATTCCATCACCAAAGAGGGCAGGGGTGTCCTGGCTAAGAAGAAGGAGGATTGGAACACTTATTCCAAGGCAGTGGAACATGTGATAGGAGGTGCCCTGTATGGAAATGCATGAATATCTGGATCTTTTAACCGGGCAGATCAGGAATAAGAAAGCAGGGGCATCTGTGGCAAAGGAGATCAAAAGCCATATGGAAGACCAGGCCCAGGTCTATATGGAACAGGGGATGGGGCAGGAGGAGGCCCTGGCAGAAGCAGTGCGCCAGATGGGAAATCCTGTGGAGGTGGGGATCGATATGGACCGGATCCACCGCCCCAGGAATAACTGGAAGCTGCTTGGGGCAATGGCTGTGCTGAGCCTGGTGGGCCTGCTGGTGCAGTACTTATGTATCTACCGGTTTGGAGGTGACCAGCTTGCCGGGACCGGAGGGGGCCATGCATTTATGAGACAATGCCTGTATACTTTCCTGGGCCTTGCGGGAATGGCCCTTCTGTATTTCTTTGATTACAGCATGTTTAGCAGATACGGCGGAGGGATCGGATTTTTATTCCTTGCAGCAATCGCTCTTGCCTGTATCCTGGGCTTTGCCAGAAAAGCCAACGGCGGCCATTCCTACCTGAAGCCCATCATGTACCTGTTCATCCCTGTTTACGGCGGAATCCTGTACCGGTACAGGGGAAGGGGGTATGCGTGCATCGCCGGTTCCCTGCTATGGCTGTTTGCGGCTGCATGGGTCGGTTTTGGAGTGATCGGAGGCGGCATCAGCATTACATTGGATGTGATGTTTGTTTGCTGCCTGATGTTTACAGCAGCTCTGATCAAAAACTGGTATCAGGTAAAGCACAGGTGGCTGCCCCTCTCAGGTCTGGGCATCATGTCCCTGCTTTTGGGCGTACTATCGTTTGTAAACATGGCACCTTATCAGTATCGGAGGATTATGGCATACCTGAATCCCCGGGCTTATGCAAAGGAGGGCAGCTTTGTCACCCTTAAGGTGAGAGAGATGATATCCCAGTTAAAACCCATAGGGGGAATGCAGGGAAGGGGATATGGTCTATCAGAGACCCCGGCCCATGTACTGCCGTGGGGCCAAAGCGATTTTGTGATCCTTCAGGCAGCTTCCATGTGGGGAACCCTGGCGGCCTTTGGACTGGCTGCGCTGCTGATCCTGTTCCTTTCCGGCTTGTTCTTTATGGTAAAGCGGCAGAAGAATCAGCTGGGGCAGATGATCGGGTATGGGTGTGTCCTGATCCTTGTGATAGAGACGGCCACCCACCTGCTTAATAATCTTGGCATACTCTACCTGTCTTCAGCAGGTCTGCCTTTTTTTACCTTTGGCCTGTACCATACGGTTGCCGTCTATGGGCTGCTGGGAATCCTATTCAGTATTTACAGATACCAGGACCTGGTCTGGGAACCGGGGGCAGAGGAGAAAAACAGGGAAAAGGGGATCCTGGCATACCTGGGAAAGTACCGGATCCGGATTGAAAGAACGGATGTATAAAGGAGAATGGGAGTGTAAATAGGGAAATAAGGGTGTAAATAGGGAAATAAGAAATAACAGTAAATTGTGTGAGAATTCTTAAGTTATACCAGACTAATTCCCCTAACCTGTATGATATGTTTGATAAAATTCGGACAATATTGATTATTTTCTAACAATATTGACAATTTTCGGAAAAGGATATATGATTAAAGTGAAACAATCATATGGATGGGAAAAAGGAGGTTACGTTATGGCTAAAGATCCTTTGTTGCTGTTGGACAACAGCACGCTGGCTTATATTCTGGGTAATGGAGATTACCGTTTTACCAACATTGAGTTTGAAGAAGCCAAGGCGATTATGGAGATGAAAGGAACACCGGATATTGTAAGGGTGTTTGCCAATCCGGAACTGGAACACATCATGTTTGAATATCTGGATATTGAAAAACAGGACTTTGCCTATACGCCGGTAAAGGAGATGCACGTGGGACAGGATGCAATTGCGTTTAAGCTGTATATCACGCCCTCCGGAACCCAGCCCATTGTATTGGGCGAGGATGGACAGCAGGCAAAGAAGATAAAGAATCTGTACATTTACTGTCAGCATGTTGTCCGGCTGAAATAATACATAGTTACCTATCAGACATCCCATGAGATAAAGGCAGCCTGCCCGGAAAGGAGATCCGGGCAGGCTGTATTATGCTGCTTAAACATATTATTTAACGGTGTCTAATTCAAAGCCAAAGTAATTGACGGCATTGTTGTAGCAGATTCCCCTGACGATCTCCTCAAGAGCCTTCATGTCAGCAGGATACTCGCCGTTTTCAACCCATCCGCCCAGAAGTTCGCAGAGAACGCGGCGGAAATACTCATGCCTTGTGTAGGACAGGAAGCTTCTGGAATCTGTCAGCATGCCGATAAAGTTGCCCAGGCAGCCCTGGTTGGCCAGAGATACCATCTGCTCTGTCATGCCTACCTTGTGATCATTGAACCACCAGGCGGAACCGTGCTGGATCTTTCCGGGGAACTTGTCCTGGAAACAGCCGATGATGGTGCCGATGGAAACATTGTCATTGGGGTTCAGTGAGTAAAGGATGGTCTTTGGAATCTCATTGCCTGTGCTCAGCGCATTTAAGAAGTCAGCCATCTGTGCGCTGGGGGCATAATTGTTGATGCAGTCAAATCCGGTATCGGGCCCCAGCTGCTCAAACATGTAGGCGTTGTTGTCGCGCTTGCAGCCGTAATGGATCTGCATGATCCATCCCATTCTGTTGTATTCACGTGCAGCAAAGAGCATAAATGCTGTCTTGAATTTCAGTTCCTCTTCCTTAGAGACTGCCTCGCCCTTTAATCCCTTTGCAAGGATGGCGTCAACCTCAGCTTCTGTGGAAGGTACATACATCACGTACTCCAGTGCATGGTCGGATACACAGCAGCCCATGGAGGTGAAGAAATCCATACGGACCTGAAGGGCTTTCTTTAGGGATGCGAAATCCGTTACCTGAATGCCGCTCACCTCGGAGAGACGTGCCATATAAGCAGGGAAAGTAGGCTTTTCAACGTTCATGGCCTTGTCCGGTCTCCATGCGGGCAGTACCTGTACGTCAAAGGAAGGATCCTCAGCAATCTTCTTATGCCATTCCAGGGAGTCGACCGGGTCATCAGTGGTGCAGATCAATGTTACATGGGACTGCTTGATCAGGTTGCGGACCGTCATGGAGCTTTCCTGAAGCTTTGCATTGCACAGATCCCATACTTCCTTGGCAGTGTCGCCGTTTAAATAGCCTTCATATCCAAAATATCTTCTAAGCTCCAGATGGCTCCAGTGATACAGAGGATTGCCGATCAGCTTAGGCATGGTCTCAGCCCAGGCTTTGAACTTCTCCCAGTCTGTGCTGTCCCCGGTCACATACTTTTCATCTATGCCGTTGGAGCGCATCTGACGCCACTTGTAGTGGTCGCCTCCCAGCCATACCTGGGTAATGGTGTCAAATTTCCGGTCTTCATAAATTTCCTGTGGGTTGATGTGGCAGTGATAGTCAAGAATCGGCATATTTGCTGCGAAATCGTGATACAGTGTCTTTGCCATGTCGCTGGATAATAAGAAATCCTTGTCCAAAAATGCTTTCATGTTTGATGGTCCTCCTTAAGAATTAAAAATTTGTGGTTTTTCTTTTTATAAGATCAGAGGCGATCGTGGTCCGGCTGGGCACATTTACGCCGCTGAAAACCCCCATAAGAGTGTTGATGGTGGTGGTGCACAGTGCCTCCACCTTGCTGTCAATGGATGTAATCTCCGGATCCGTGCACCGTGACAGGATGGAGTTATTATATCCAATGATATTCAGCTCTTCAGGTATGGAAATGCCCGCTTCATGGGCATACTTGACAGTGCCCACCGCAAGGGAGTCATCGGAAGTCATGACCGCATCAAAGGAAAGCCCCTGTTCCCTGAGGGATAATAGCAGTTCCTTGGAAGCGCCTATGTCCTTGGGACACTGATGGATCAGTTCATCCTTTGGCTCCACGCCGAATGCTTTTAATGCGTCCTTGTATCCCTCTAACTTGTTGACACCGCTGTAGGAATAGCTGGTATAAAGGTAGAGGATGCGTCTCCTGCCTGCCTGGAGCAGCTGTGTGGCCGCACCGAACATGGCGGCGTGGTCATCGCATACCGTACTGTAGATATTATCCCCTTCCAGGTAGCCGTTTACCAGCATGATGGGAAGGTCGGCGGCGGCTTCGGTTATATAGGCGTTATCCTTGGAGCGCATCTCCACAAACTTGGAGCCTGCCAATATGATGGCGTCCACACGTTTGGAGCGCAGAAGCTCAAAATACTTCTGTTTGGCATCCAGATCATATCCGGTACAGCACAAAATAGCGTCATAATTGTGGGACCTGAGTCCCCGCTCAAGGTAATAAATAGCACCTGCCAGGTAGGGATCCGAGGAGTCGGAGCACATGATCCCAATGGTCTGCATGGTGTTCAGGCCAAGCCCTCTGGCAAACACATTAGGAGTATACCCCAAATCATCCATAACTTTCAAGACCTTTTCCCTGGTCTTTTCACTGACATTGGCATTGCCGTTTAAAACCCTGGACACAGTGGCTATGGATACTCCCGCATGTTCGGAAACATCATATATATTCATAAAAAAACCTCACATTCTGTAAGCGCTTACAAGCTAAGTTTATTATACATATTCCTCGTCAGTATTGCAATACTTTTCTATTTTTTTATTGACTTATTCCCCGAAAATGGGTAGAATAATTGTAAGTACTTACAAAAATATGACACAGGATTTCAAATAAAATGATAGGAGAATGTGAAGACCATGCAGGATATTGTTAAAATCAACAGGAATGATAATGTTGCCGTTGCACTGCGCCCGGTTTCCATGGGAGAGACCATATGCGTGGAGGGAACGGATGTTGCCGTCACTGAGGACATCCCCCAGGGCCACAAGTTTGCCTTAAGGGATATCAGGTCAGGGGAGGAAGTGGTCAAATACGGCTTCCGGATCGGATACGCAAAAGAGGATATAAAGGCAGGCAGCTGGGTTCATGTGCACAATGTAAAGACTGCGCTGGGAGATGTTCTTACCTATGATTATATACCGGACGGAAGGGATGTGGAGCCCACGGACCATGTTTTCTTTGACGGCTACCGCCGGGCGGACGGCAAGGTTGGCATCCGCAATGAGATCTGGATCATTCCCACAGTGGGCTGTGTCAATTCCATTGCAAAGGCGCTGGAAGCCCAGGCCGGGAAGCTGGCGGGGGGAACGGTGGAGGATGTGATCGCATTTCCACATCCCTATGGATGCTCCCAGATGGGAGATGACCAGGAGAATACAAGAAAGGTGCTGGCTGACATGATCCATCACCCCAATGCCGGAGGAGTGCTTGTGCTTGGCCTGGGATGTGAAAACAGCAATATTCCTGTGCTTATGGATTATATTGGCGAGTATGACAAGGACCGGGTGAAGTTCCTCCAGTGCCAGGATGTGGAGGATGAGATGGAGACGGCCATGGGTATGCTGGAAGAACTTGCCGCATATGCAGGTGCATTTTCCAGGGAGAAGATAGATGCCAGCGAACTGGTCATCGGCATGAAGTGCGGAGGTTCCGATGGGCTTTCCGGCATTACGGCCAATCCGGTTGTGGGAGCATTTTCAGACCTGCTGGTGAGCAAGGGTGGGACTACGATCCTTACGGAAGTGCCTGAGATGTTCGGGGCCGAGACCATCCTCATGAACCGCTGCGCCACACCGGAACTATTTGGTAAGACCGTGGATCTGATCAATGGGTTTAAGAATTACTTTACCAGCCATAACCAGACCATCTATGAGAATCCGTCCCCGGGCAACAAAAAGGGGGGTATCTCAACCCTGGAGGACAAGTCCCTGGGCTGTACCCAGAAGTCGGGAAGTGCGCTTGTAAGAGGTGTTCTGGAATATGGGGAGCCGGTGAAGGTAAAGGGGCTTAACCTGCTCAGCGCCCCGGGCAACGATCTGGTGGCCTCCACGGCCCTGGCAGTGTCCGGCGCCCACATGGTGCTCTTTACCACAGGAAGGGGAACGCCCTTTGCCTCCCCGGTACCCACGGTAAAGATCTCCAGCAACTCCAAGCTGGCCGGGCATAAGGACAACTGGATCGATTTTAATGCGGGCCGCATGGTGGAGGATATGACAAAGGAAGAACTTGCACAGGAGCTGCTGGACTATGTGCTGGCAGTGGCTTCCGGGAAAAAGGTGAAGTCAGAGGAAGCAGGCTTCCATGATATGGCTATTTTCAAGCAGGGAGTGACCCTGTAGGGAATAATATAAGGAGCCTGGGCAGGAGTGCGGGGGAAACACACTCTGACGCCTGGGCTCTGTGTTTCCTTGTCCGCTGGGATGCCGCGCTTAAAAAGCAGGATTTCATGTAACTTCCACTTGCATCAGGGTACGGGTTGATGTATACTGAAATCAGATGAATTTCGTATATACGGATATATAATGTATATGCGAATATCAATAAAGCGGGAGGTGTCCATGAAACTGAACAGAACCACACTGCGTACCGTGGAGATATTAAAACTGGTATCAAAAAAGCCGGATGGGATCACGCTGGATGAGATATGTGAAAAACTTGATATGCCCAAGACAAGCGGCTATGACATAGTGACAACCCTGGTGCAGACCGGGATGATACATGTGGCCAGGGAGCAGAAGCAGCGCTACACCATCGGCCTCACGGCATACAGGATCGGTATCAATTATACCAATAACCTGGATTTTATCAGCACCATTGACCCGGTGCTGAAGGCATTTTCAAGGGAGGTGGGAAAGACCGTATTCTTTGGCACACGCACGGACGATGCCATTGTGTACATCTGCAAGTTTGAACCTGAGAACCCCATTATTACCACAGCAACCGTAGGCACTAAGAATCCCATTTACTGCACGTCCCTGGGAAAAGCCATTATGGCATTTACAGAGGAGGAGGAAGTGAGGCGGGTGCTGGAGCGCATAACCTTTAAAAAACATACGGGGCGGACCCTTGGAACCAGGGAAGAGTTTGAGAAGGAGCTGGAACGGGTGCGAAAAAAGGGATATGCCTTTGACGCCAGGGAACTGGAGGAACACATGGAATGTGTGGGAGCGCCGGTATTTGGGCAGGATGGTAATGTAATGGGTGCGATCAGCGTGTCCAGCCTTTATAAACCCACAGAGGATTATGATGCCCTGGGACGGCAGGTGCAGGCAAAGGCAGCGGAGATTTCAAGGCTCCTGGGATTTTTGGGGAAATGCTGAATTCCGGCATAGAAAAACTTGTTTTTTTACCTCTTTTGCTGTTGACAAATGATGCGGTAACGATTAAAATTTAACTATAGAAATCGCAAATATGAAACTGATTCGTATATGCGAATTTTCAGAGAGAAGGAGAAGCGAAATGAAAAAAGAACACGTTTTAGCAAGAATGAAAGAGGATTGTCTGGTTGCTGTTGTTCGTGCAAAGAACTACGAGCAGGGTGAGAAAGTAGTTGACGCTATCATTGAGGGCGGCATTAACTTTATTGAGCTGACCATGACCATGGATGAGGGCGACCCTGTTGAATTCATCAAGATGATGGCTAATAAGTATAAAAACAATGACAAGATCGTGATCGGCGCAGGTACTGTACTGGATCCTGAGACCGCAAGGGCATGCATCCTGGCAGGCGCTAACTATATTGTAAGCCCTGGTCTTAACGTAGATACCATTAAGCTTTGCAACCGTTACAGAGTGCCTATGCTTCCGGGCGTCATGACTCCAACCGAGGCGATCACAGCGTTGGAAGCCGGATGCGATATCATCAAGGTATTCCCAGGCAACATTGTGGGACCGGCAGCGATCAGCTCCTTTAAGGGACCCCTTCCCCAGGGCGAGTTCATGCCATCCGGCGGCGTTGATGTTGACAACGTTGACAAGTGGATCAAGGCAGGCGCATATGCAGTGGGCACAGGTTCCAGCCTGACCAAGGGCGCTAAGACAGGCGATTTCGCAGCAGTGACAGCAAAGGCTCAGGAATTTGTTGCAGCAGTGGCGGCAGCCAGAGCATAATCTATTCATTCAAAAAAAGGAGAATCATACAATGGCAAAAATAGTTACCATGGGCGAAATCATGTTAAGATTATCTACCCCCAACAATGAAAAATTCATCCAGGCAGACGAGTTTGATATCAACTACGGCGGCGGAGAGGCCAATGTGGCTGTATCTCTGGCCAACTACGGACATGATGTTCAGTTTGTGACAGCTATCCCCAAGAATCCAATCGGTGACTGTGCAGTGGCGGCACTGAGAAAATATAATGTAGGAACAAAGCACATTGCACGCAGCGGCGAGAGACTGGGAATCTACTTCCTGGAGACCGGTTCTGCAATGAGGGCTTCCAATGTTGTTTATGACCGTGCAAACAGCGCCATTGCAACAGCAACTCCTGATGAGTTCAACTTTGATGAAATCTTTGCTGATGCTGACTGGTTCCATTTTACAGGTATCACACCAGCTGTCAGCGATGCGGCCATCGCTCTGACTGAGGCTGCTTTAAAGGCGGCAAAGGCTCACGGCGTAACCGTGTCCGTTGACTTAAACTTCCGTAAGAAACTGTGGTCTTCCGAGAAGGCACAGAAGGTTATGACCAACCTGATGCAGTATGTGGACGTGTGCATTGGAAATGAAGAGGATGCTGAGAAGGTTCTGGGCTTCAAGCCGGGTAACACAGATGTTACCTCCGGTGAGCTGGAACTGGCTGGCTATGTTGACATTTTTAACCAGATGGCTGATAAGTTCGGCTTTAAGTATATCATCAGTTCCTTGCGCGAAAGCTACAGCGCATCTGACAACGGCTGGTCCGCATGCATCATGGATGGCAAGACACGTGAATTCTACCACTCCAGAAAGTACAGGGTTACACCTATTGTGGACCGTGTAGGCGGCGGAGACTCCTTTGCAGGCGGTCTGATCTGCGGTCTGGCAGACGGCAAGGATATGAAGGCAGCCCTGGAATTTGCCGTAGCGGCATCTGCATTAAAGCACACGATCCCTGGCGACTTTAACCTGGTGTCACGTGCTGACGTGGATAACCTGGCCGGCGGTGACGGTTCAGGCCGTGTTCAGAGATAATCAGATCAGAAGACAGAGATGATCGGATCGGGTAATGATCGGAAGAAGTGACCGGAACAAGTGACCGGAACAAGTGACAATCATACAATTGGAAGCGGCTAATCCTGTACAGGAATTAGCCGTTTCTTATAATAGTACGGGTGTCCGAAGGATCAATATGAATAAAAGGAGAGTTATAATGGGAATAAAAAACAGCAGGGATTTTGATCTACTGACCCTGGGACAGCTGCTTTTAAGGCTTTCACCGCCTGACAATGAGCGTCTGTCCAGAGGTGATACATTTGTGAAGCAGGTTGGCGGGGCGGAACTGAACGTGGCGGTGGGCGCGGCTCTTTTAGGCCTTCATACAGGCGTTATATCCAAGCTGCCTGCCCATGACATAGGCAGTTTCATGAAAGGCAAGATCCGTTCCTTTGGGGTCAGCGATGATTTCTTTATGTACGACCAGTCTTCCTCAGCCCGTGTGGGCATTTACTATTATGAGAACGGCGCATATCCCAGAAAGCCAAAGGTCATCTATGACCGCAATAACAGTTCCTTTTTTTCACTGAACATTGATGAGATACCCGAGGAGGTGTATACGGCTTCCAAGTGTTTCCATACAACAGGGATCACCCTGGCGCTGAATGAGAAGATCCGCGAGACCACCATTGAGATGATCAAGCGGTTTAAGGCGGCCGGGACTCTGGTGTCCTTTGATGTGAACTTCAGAGGCAACCTGTGGACCGGGGATGAGGCAAGGGAATGCATCCTGCGCATCCTTCCCTATGTAGATATCTTTTTCTGTTCCGAGGATACGGCAAGGCTGACCTTCCTGAAGACAGGAACAGCCAAGGAGATGATGAAGAGCTTTTCCCAGGAATTTCCCATCTCCATTGTGGCCTCTACGCAGAGGATTGTCCACAGTCCCAAACGCCATACATTTGGATCCGTTATTTATGATGCTGCCAGGGATGAATATTATGAGGAAGAGCCTTACCGGGATATTGAAGTGGTGGACCGGATCGGAAGCGGGGACGCTTATATCTCCGGCGCCCTGTACGGACTGCTAAGCAGCGGCGGTGACTGTTCCAAGGCCATTGCTTACGGCAATGCCACAGCTGCTGTGAAGAACACCATTCCAGGGGACCTGCCTTCGTCCAACCTGGAGGAAATTGAAACCATTATCAAGGCTCACAACCAGACAGGTCCCCAGTCTGAGATGGCCCGGTAGGAAATTGTTGCTAAATTGTAAAAACTTTGAAATATTTGTCACAACGTTAATCCATAATTCAGAATTATTAAGAAATCCTTTATTGGATATGGACGATAAATGATATATACTTCTCATACAAACATTAATAATGCTCTGTGCACCACAAACGGTCATCAGGGCATTACCCATGAAAAGGAGAAGATAATATTGAGAAAATATCGATTATATGCAGCAGGAGTTTGTGCAGCCGTGGTACTTGGAATTGGAGGATGTGCATCGAATGTCAATGCTTCATCCGGAACCACAGCAGCCACACAGGAGAGCCAGGAGGCATCCAAAGAGGAGACAACAGTGGAAGACACCACCGTGGTTGAGTCAGTGACAGGCGCTATTGAGAGTATGGAGGAGAGCCAGGCGGAAGCGCTTCAGTCCATCCGCATTTACGGACCGGTTACAAAGATGGAAGACGGCAGGCTGTCCATTGATAATCAGTCCGGCATGAGCAGCAGCGGGGAGATCATCCTCAATGTATCCTCAGACGCCACATACATACTGGATGCAGTTACCGGGCTTCCTATTAAGGCGGAGGATATTAAGGACGGGGAGACTATCTACGCATACATCGGCCCGGCCATGACCATGAGCCTTCCGCCTATGACCAATGCGGAAGTGATCTTTGCCAACATACCGGCAGACGCAAAGGTACCGGATTTTGTGGAGGTCAAGTCCATGATCACAGATGCCGCAACCTCCAAGTCCGTATTGACGGCAGTGGACGGCACCGAATACACACTGGCTCCGGACTGCAACATATTCCCATATCTTACAAGAAATATTGTCACACTGGACGACCTGACCCAGGGAAGAAAATGCGTGGTATGGTCAGATGATGACAATGCAGCAGTGAAGATCATGGTGTTTGCGGAGTAGATTCAGATTTAATAGGTGAGAAGGGGAGAAGGTGCATCCGTCCGTTCAGGAAATGGGGATGGGGCAGCGGAGGCTGCGGGTCTAGCAGCTCTAAGACTCTGAAAACCGTCTAAGAACAAGAGGCTGGCCGTCTAAAACTCGCGGTCAGCCTCTTCCCGGCTTTAGATATAGAGTTCAGACAAAGGGCGTCAGCCTCTTAACGCCGGTTTTTACGGCCTAAGACCTGCGACCCTGTGGATGCATCCGCATCCCCATCCCCGTTCCCTTCACCTGCAACGCACTGATCTCTTGCCAGCAATTAACCATTGTGTGATAATTATACAATCAATATGCAATCGTTAGTTAGAGGTGCCGGTATGGTAGAACGATTAAAAAAGATTTTGAATTCAGAGAAAGCAATGACAATTGTTAATTTTCTTTTTCTTTTGTCTTTGATAATCAGCAATCAAGGGATCATATTTATTGCCTGTATTGTGTGGATCGCTTATCTGTTTTACTCCATGAAGCGGACCTCCTCTAAGGGGCTTAAGGTGATTAATGGGCTATTTATTGTTTTTGCAGGGGTGATGATTGCTGTTAATCTTTATTTTATGTTGCGGTATTGAAATATTACATGTCATGAAAGATCCATTTAAGAATAAGAGGCTGACTACGAATTGAAGCAGTCAGCCTCTTGCTGTCTAAAACACCCAGCCCCCGCTCAATTCCCTCTACTAATCCCCATTACTCTTTACTCAATTCCCGCACTCAATGCTGATCTCATTAAACCGCGCCAAAATATCCTCAATGCACATGGACTGCTTTTCACTGCCTTCCTTGTCTATAATGGCGTGTCCCTGATGCATCATGAGAAGACGGTCCCCGTATTCCACGGCATAGCGCAGGTTGTGTGTTACCATGATGGTGGTCAGTTGTTTTTCTTTTACGATTTTGCCGGTGAGTTCCATGATGGTCTCAGCTGTTTTGGGATCCAGAGCAGCGGTGTGTTCATCCAGGATCAGGAATTCGATGGGGGTCATGGTGGACATGAGCAGTGCCATGGCCTGGCGCTGGCCGCCGGAGAGGACTCCTACCTTTACGTCCATTTTATCCTCCAGCCCTAATCCCAGGGAGTGTAGGGCTTCGCGGTAAGCCTCCACGCGCTGTTTATTGGTTCCGGGGCAAAGGTTGAACGCTTTGCCTTTATTGTCAGCCAGGGACATGTTCTCTAAGATGGTCATGGAAGGGCAGGTGCCCATGGCTGGGTTCTGGTATACGCGGCCTATGCGGCGCTGGCGCCTGTATTCAGGCATTCTGGTGATGTCCTGGCCGCCTATGATGATGCGGCCCTGGTCCAGGGGAATGCTTCCGCAGATAATGTTGAGCATGGAGGTCTTTCCCGAACCATTGCTGCCCACCACGGACACAAACTGATGATCCTTGATGGTGAGGTTAAAATCCTCAAACAGGCACATTTCGTTGACGGTGCCGGCATTGTAATATTTATTGATATGTTTTAACTCAAGCATGGCTCTTTACCTTCTTTCCCCTGGAGGTGCTTAACACCAGGATGATCAGGAACAGGATGGAGGTGATCAGCTTCAGGTCCGAGGCTGTTACCGGGATGGAGATGGTCAGGCTTCCTATTTTGATATCGTTCAGCAAAAGGGCCAGGGATACACAGGCCTTGTAGATGATGGAGCCGATGATGACAGCCGTGGTGGACTTGACAAATCCAAACCGCTTAAACAGCTGGGTTCCGATAATTACATTGGCCAGGCCGATGACAATGGTCCCTGTGCCGATGGAGATATCAAAGAATCCTTTCTGCTGGCAGTATACGCTGCCTGCCAGGGCGGCAAAGCCGTTGGCAATGGCCAGGCCCACGATCTTTACCATTCCCTTGTCCTTGGCCAGAGAGGTGACCAGCACATCATTGTCGCCCACGGCCCTTAACAGATAACCGGACCTGGTTTTCAGATAGGCGTCCAGGAGCAGTTTGCAGACCAGGACAATGACAAGCAGGATGATGGTCACAACATAGGGGGACATGGCAGCAGGCACATGTTCAGACAGGAATGAGTTGCTGAAAATGGTGTCCTTGCTGAAAATGGGAAGATTAGACTTGCCCGCGATCCGCAGGTTGATGGAATAGAGAGCGGTCATGACAATGATCCCCGAAAGCAGGTCCCGGACCTTCAGCTTCACGTGGATCAATCCTGTGATGCATCCTGCCGCAGCTCCTGCCGCAAAGGACAGGATAAGGGCGGCAAATGGATGCAGGAAGCCGTTTGCAATGCCGATGGCAGTGAGGGCGGCGCCCAGGGGAAATGTTCCATCCACGGAAAGATCCGGAAAATCCAGAATCTTATAGGTGATGTATAC
This sequence comes from Enterocloster citroniae, assembly GCF_040545455.1. Taxonomy (NCBI): domain Bacteria; kingdom Bacillati; phylum Bacillota; class Clostridia; order Lachnospirales; family Lachnospiraceae; genus Enterocloster; species Enterocloster citroniae. The sequence goes on from NZ_JBEPLZ010000003.1 coordinate 306,927, forward strand.
GCCCAGAGCCATGATGGCATAAACCAGGCCTTCTTCAAAGATACCAAAAATAATCGTTGTCATGATGTTCCTCCCAATCCGTTATGTGTACTCCGGGAGATTCCCGGAATACACGTATGAGCGCTTCTTAAATTATATCTATTGTGTGATTTCTGAGAAGAGCTCTGCTGCGCCTGTTGTCAGATCCTCCGGCAGGGTGATGCCCAGGTTTTCAGCCACCTTGGTATTGCCGTAGAATGCAGCCTCCTTAATGGTTTCGTAATTCAGTTCGCTGGCCTTTTTCTCGCCCTTTAAAACCTGTGCAGCCATCTTTCCGGTCTGTTTTCCAAGTTCAATGTAATCCAGTCCCATGGCAGCCAGGCAGCCGATCTTTACCTGCTCTATTTCGCTTCCAAATACGGGAATATTCTTGGCGGCGGCCTTGTCAAGGATCACAGGAAGGGATGCAACAACGGTATTGTCTGTAAGGTTTGTGATACAGTCCACTTTATTGATCAATGTATCGGCAGCCAGGGAAATGTCGGCTGAGGAGGAGACACCGGTGTCCACGATCTCAAATCCATAGTTTGGTGCAAGCTCTTTGTATTCGGCAATGGCTGATTCGGAATTTACCTCGCTGGTGGTGTACATGATTCCGATCTTCTTTGCATCGGGAAGGATGGCGCGGATCATTTTAAGCTGCTGTTTCACTGGAAGCTTATCGCTGGTTCCTGTGATCTCACCCATGGGGGTTCCGTCCGCATTGGCCAGCTCTGCGGCAACCGGGTCTGTTACAGCTGTGAAGATGACCGGGGTACTTGACTTCTTGGCCACGCCGTATTCCGCCTGTGCCATAGGGGTTGCAATGCCGCACATCAGGTCCACTTCCTTACCGGCGAAGTTGGTTGCGATCTGGCTTGCGGTTCCGCCGTCTGCCTGGGAGTTTTCATAGAGGATGGTCAGGTTTTTTCCCTCCTGGATGCCGGACTCGGCCAGACCGGCCAAAAAGCCCTCGCGGCAGTTGTCCAGGGAACCGTGCTCTGCAAACTGGCCAATGCCGATGGTATAGGAAGCATTGCTTTCTGCCTTGTCAGCGGCTTCGGATGAAGACTCCGGAGTCTCCTTGGCGGAATTCCCGGATTGGGTGTCTGCCGCTGAATTGGTCTCCGCACCTGCCTGGGCAGTGGTTGTATTTTGTGAAGATGATTGTGAAGATGATCCGCATCCGGCTAACAGGGATGCGCTTACGGCTGCGGTTAAAAGCATTGCAATTGTCTTTTTCATAATAAATATCCTCCTGAATATACTAAAATGTTTGATCGTTTCTCAGTTGATTCATCAATAAAATTCCGTTGGAGAAGGCTTTTTCCTGGAACCCCAGGTGCGCGCTGCCTGAAATTACCGGGTGTCAGTGGGGCATAGGTTGGCAAAAAACTGCAGCTGCCATGTATGACAACCTGTTTACTGCATAAAAAAACGCCCCAACTATGGTATTGACCATAATTGAGACGAAATTAAATCCGCGGTGCCACTCAAATTGACTAAAAAGTCCACTTTACACATACTATCATATGTGCCGCATGCATAACGGTTGCGGAATCCGTCGGTCCATACGGAAAAATCTTTCAGGACCGCCCTCAAAAGTCCATTCAGCTGCCAGCCTTATACCGCAATCCCACCACCTGCGGCTCTCTGTGTTAATGCTTTGGAAGCTTACTCCTCTTTCTCTACGGTTTATTTTATTAACCCGTATCTTAATACAATGGAGTGCATTTGTCAATAGGTTTTTTAAATTTTGTGAAAATTACTTTAATTGGTTGTCAAAATGTGGTAGACTGTAGATGGTAAGAAATATAGTGCACACAGCTTCTGGACCACAGATAATGGGTGCCCATAACAAGGAGGAAAACTGCATGAGACGTTTACTTATAGTAGTGGATATGCAGAAGGATTTCGTGGACGGAGCCTTGGGAACCAAGGAAGCCCAGGCCATTGTCCCTTATGTGATCCGTAAGATAAAGGAATACGAGGCAGATGGCCAGGAGGTGGTATTTACCCTGGACACACATTTTGACAATTATCTGGATACCATGGAAGGCAAGAAACTTCCTGTAGTCCATTGCGTCAAGGGAACTCCCGGATGGGAACTTGCCGGTGAACTCAAAGCATTCACCGGAAAGAAATTTGAGAAACACACCTTTGGCAGCATGGAACTGGCGGCGTATGTGGAAAAAGGATCCTATGACACTGTGGAACTGGTGGGACTGTGCACGGATATCTGCGTGATCTCCAACGCCATGGTGATCAAGGCAGCTGTCCCGGAAATGACCATTCAGGTGGATGGGTCCTGTTGTGCGGGAGTAACGCCAAAGAGCCATGAGAACGCGCTGAACGCCATGAAGATGTGCCATATTAATATTGTAGATGGAAATGGATCACAGGATTTGGGATAAACATAAGCAAGGGGGTTTTATTATGAATGACAGGCATTTTGTAATTACGATTGAACGCCAGTACGGCAGCGGCGGCAGGCTTACGGGCAAAAGGCTGGCTGAGGAGCTGGGAATCCATTTTTATGATGAGGAAATACTTAAGATGACATCGGAGACAAGCGCGATCGGAGAGCAGTATTTCCGGCTGGCAGATGAAAAGGCGGGCAACAATCTGCTGTACCGCATTGTAACCAGTATGAAGCCGGAACTGACAGAGCCGGACAGGGACGGACATCATATCACATCACCGGAGAACCTGTTCCGCTTCCAGTCTTCTGTGATCCGCAGCCTTGCAGCTTCGGAAACATGTATCATCGTGGGACGCTGCGGAAACTATGTACTGCAGGACCAGATGGAAAATGTGATCCGCATCTTTGTCTATGGGGACACGGTTACAAGGATCCGCAGGGTCATGGACGTGGATAAGGTGGATGAGGCCGAGGCGCTGCGCCGTATGAGAAGGATCGACAAGGAAAGGACGGAGTATCACCGCTATTTTACAGGCAGGGAATGGATGGACATGGAGAACTATGACCTTCCCATTAACGCCAGCCGTATTGACTATGACCAGATGATCCAGCTGATCAAGGATTATCTGAAGCTGCGGGGATTTCTATAAGTTTATGGAACATGGGGGTTCTGTCTGAGGATCCCCATGTTTTAGATAGAATCGAGGGATAAGATATGAATATATTTGCGGGAATTATGATTCCCTTTATCGGAACCACAGCAGGCGCTGCCTGCGTGTTTTTCCTGAAAAATGCATTAAAGCCAAGGGTGCAGAAGGCATTTCTGGGCTTTGCGTCAGGGGTCATGGTGGCCGCGTCCGTGTGGTCGCTGCTGATCCCTTCCATGAACATGAGTGAGCATCTTGGCAAGATGGCGTTTGTTCCGGCCTCAGCGGGCTTTTTGCTGGGTATTGGTTTTCTGCTTTTGCTGGATGAGGTGATCCCCCATCTGCACATTGACACGGATGAACCAGAGGGGCCCAAGGGCAACTGGAAAAAGAGTACCATGCTGGTGCTGGCAGTGACCCTCCACAACATACCGGAAGGCATGGCTGTGGGCGTGGCCTTTGCAGGACTCCTGTCAGAAAACAGCTCCATCACCATGGCAGGGGCACTGGCGCTGTCAGTTGGCATTGCCATTCAGAATTTTCCCGAAGGCGCGATCATTTCCCTCCCCCTAAAGGAGGCGGTGGGTAAGAAAAAGGCCTTTGTGTACGGTATGCTGTCCGGTATTGTGGAGCCCATTGGAGCCTTCCTTATGCTGGCGCTGTCCGAGGTCCTGGGGCCTGCGCTGCCGTATTTCCTGTCATTTGCCGCAGGAGCCATGATCTATGTGGTGGTGGAGGAACTGATCCCGGAATCGGCCCAGGGAGAACACTCCAATGTGGCGACCATTGGGTTTGCCGCAGGGTTTGTGGTGATGATGATACTGGATGTGGCTCTGGGATAGGAGCTGCGCCATTAGGCAAGACCGCTGCGGTCTTCTGATATGAAACATAAAAGCTGCATCCGCGCAATTGAGGATGCAGCTTTTTTACTTATCGTACAGACCATTAAACCATCAGCCCCTGGAGATCCTCATAAAACCGTGGATATGAGATGGTCACACAGTCGGCTCCCCTGATGTCCGTAGCCCCGTCCGCGCAAAGGGCGGTGACTGCAAATGTCATGGCGATCCTGTGATCCCCGCGGCTGTCAATGGAAGCTCCGTGAAGAGGCCTGCCGCCCTGGATGATCATGCCGTCCTCTGTCTCAGTCACATCCGCGCCCATGGACCTCAGGCTTTCCACCATGACGGCAATGCGGTTGGATTCCTTCACTTTAAGCTCAGCTGCATCACGGATCACAGTCCGTCCTTCAGCCAGGCAGGCCATGGCCGCGATCATGGGCAGCTCATCGATCAGGGTTGGGATAATGGCTCCGCCGATCTCTGTTCCGTGAAGGGCGCCCCAGCGCACCAGGATATCTGCAGTGGGTTCCCCTGCGCCTTCGCTTCGGTTCAGGAGCTGAAGGTCAGCCCCCATATCCTGGCATACCCGAAGGATTCCATCCCTGGTTGGATTAATTCCCACATTCCTGATCAGCACCTGGGAGCCGGGAACCATAAGGCCGGCCGCGATAAAATAGGCGGCTGAGGAGATATCGCCCGGCACCATGACCTTGGCGCCGTTGAGCTCAGAGGCGGGCTGGATCGTGGCTGTTGTGTCCTCAGCGGAGACCTGTGCCCCAAAGAGATCCAGCATGATCTCCGAATGGTTTCTGGAAACATAGGGCTCAGTCACGCTGGTGGGGCTGTCCGCGTATAATCCGGCCAGGAGGATAGCGGATTTTACCTGGGCGGAAGCCACTTTAGACGGGTAATGGATTCCATGTACGGGACCGCCCTTGATCAGCAGGGGAGCGCAGCCGTTACCCTGTAAACTTGTGATATCCGCCCCCATCAGGGACAAGGGGTCCATGATGCGTTTCATGGGGCGCTTCTGAATGGATTCATCCCCGGTCAGTGTCACAGTGAAATCCTGGGCGCAGAGAATGCCTGAGATAAGACGTGTGGTGGTGCCGCTGTTGCCGCAGTCCAGAACACAGTCAGGCTTTTTCAGGCCGTGGAGTCCATTTCCCTGGACCAGGACCCGGTCGCCCCTGTTTTCGATGGAAATCCCCATTTTTTCAAAACACGCAATGGTGGAAAGGCAGTCCGCGCCCTGGAGAAAGTTATGAATTTCAGTCAGTCCCTTTGCAATGGAACCGAACATCACTGCCCGGTGGGAGATGGATTTATCACCCGGGACAGTGATCTCCCCGCGCAATCCATGTGATTTAGTAAATTCCATAAACAGATACCATGCCCTTTCAAAAGATTACATACGGAACATTTCATATTTATACTGATCCAGCCGCTGCCAGGCAGCTTCCATGGATGCTTCATCATAAAAAGCGATCTTCAAAGCGCCCTCACCCCGCTCGCGGTTGTTGTTGATGCCGATGTTCTTGATACTGATGCCTTTGGCAGCCAGAATAACGGAGATCGTGGAGATTGCACCGATCTCGTCCGCCACATCCACTGTGAACTCATAGGATGGCTCCACAGAACCCTTCGCCTTTTCCGTAATGGAATTGCGGTAATCCCTGGAGGTCTCAAACAGCTGGTAAATTGATTGGCCGCTGTGATGTTTTATCTGGTCCAGGACCTGGTTCAGGGAGGCGATATATTTCTCAAGTATATCCGCTATGGGATCCACATTGGTCATGCAGATCTGTTCCCACATCTCAGGGGAGGAGGAAGCAATCCTTGTTATGTCCTTAAAACCGCCGGCAGCCACCTGCTTCATAATACCATCGGAGGTATCGTTATCCTTTACCAGATTGACCAGGCTGGAGGCAATGAGATGGGGGAGATGGCTGATGGCAGCCACCACCTTGTCGTGTTCCCGGTAATCCAGCACCAAAGGTATGGCTCCGATGGTGTGGGCAACGGCGATGATCCGCCGGTCATTTTCACTGAGGGAGGTGCTGCCTGAAGAATCGCAGCCCCTGGGGGGAGTGACTATATAGTAGGCATTTTCCAAAAGATGGTCCGTGGAATTTTCGTATCCGGTTTTCTCAGAACCGGCCATGGGATGACCGCCTACAAAACAGTGGGTCAGTTCCTGGCGGATGATCTCCTGGTGGATTCCCTGCTTGGTGCTTCCCACGTCCGTGATCAGGGCCCCCTGCTTGAGAAACGGACGGATGGCGGACAGATAGCCCGCATTATACTCCACAGGCGTACACAGGAAAATAAGATCGCATTCCCGCAGATGTTCATCGATCCCGTCCAGGATCACATCCACAATGCCCTCCCTTTTGGCCTGCTCCAGGCGGGAGCGGGATCGCATATAGGCCATGATCTTGATGTTCGGCCGGGAACGCTTAATGCCTTTGGCAATGGAACCTCCAATGAGCCCCAGGCCAATAAATCCTATGGTGGAATCGGTCATTGATAATTTGTCCATACGGTATCCTCCGTTAAAGAAGCGTGTACGCTAGAGTACACAAGAGCACTCTCAGGTTCCGGAGTGCTCCAATCTGGTCTATTTTGCTTCAAAGGTACGTCCGGCCAGATCCGCATACGGTTTCAGATCAGCCATCAGCTGTTCAAAGGCCGGGAATGTCAGGGACTGAGGTCCGTCAGACAGTGCCTTGGAAGGGCAGGGATGTACTTCGATCATCAGTCCGTCTGCGCCCACTGCAATGGATGCTTTGGCCAGCGGCTCCACATAGGCCCTTACGCCGGTTGCATGGCTGGGGTCCACAATAATGGGCAGATGGCTCTTTTGCCGGATCACGGGAACCGCGCTGATATCCAGAGTGTTTCTGGTGGAGGTTTCGTAGGTACGGATACCTCTTTCGCACAGTACGATATTTGGGTTCCCTTCGGAAATGATGTATTCAGCAGCATTCAGCCATTCGTCTATGGTAGCACACAAACCACGTTTTAACAATACAGGGATACCGGATTTGCCGGCTTCCTTTAAAAGTTCAAAGTTCTGCATGTTCCTGGCGCCGATCTGGAGCATGTCAACGTACCGGGAGGCAGCCTCAATTGCATGAAGGCTGGTGACCTCACAGATCACATTAAGACCTGTGGCTTCCCTGGCTTCCTTCATATACTTGAGTCCTTCTTCTTCCAGACCCTGGAAGGAGTAAGGAGAGGTGCGGGGCTTGTATGCGCCTCCCCGCAGGAAGGTGGCGCCTGCTTTTTTAACTGCAAATGCGGTTTCCATCAGCTGTTCCTTGGACTCAATGGCGCAGGGACCGGCCATCACCGTCATGGTTCCAGGCCCGATATGGGTGTTGCCCACGGGAACAATGGAATCCTCGGGATGGAATTTCTTGTTGACCAGCTTGTAGGACTCGGTGACAGCCACCACTTTGTCCACTCCCTCGCTGATTTCAATGTTGCTGCCCTGAAGCCTGGTCTTATCGCCCACAACGCCTACAATTGTAACCTGTGAACCCTTGGACAGATGAACCTGAAGCCCTTTGGATTCAATGATATGTGTGACCTTTCTCACTGCTTCCTCGGAAGCGTTTGGTTTCATGATGATAATCATATTATATTACTCCTTATTATGTCATACAGGGAAATACTTCCCGCCTTTTTCAAACACGTTCCAGTGTAAGCCATGTGGGCTTAAATGTCAATACTTTATCACGTTAAACTTTTACGCTTTTATGTATATTAGTAAAAAGGGAGATAAAACAAGGATCAAATTAAAATACCTGGTCCTCCAGATCTTTTATGATATCTGTAGCATACCGCATCAATATCCTGCGGTCCTTAATGATAATGTCTTTTCTCTGTGTTTTTATGGCACCGGCAGTTCGCAGCTGAGATAAGGCGCGTACAACCTGGCTTCGGGATTTACCCACGGCATCGGCCAGCTCTTCCTGGGTGGTATTAGGTATGGTATTATCCATATTTTTACAAATATCCAAATGTATCAGATAATTACATACGCGGCTGATACATTCACCATCCTGGTATAATACTGGTACAAAGGTGAGATAGGCCAAACGTCCGGCAATTTCTTTATCTGCACGTTCTGAAAAATCCTGATTTGAGCGCATTAAATCCCATAATAAAGTTTTTGAAAATACGATGGCTTTCATATCTCCGTAAGCGGGTTCCGTGCGCCAATAGGGAGCTAAGATAAATTCTTCATGCCTGTTGGCGATCGGTATTATATTACCCTTGCCATAACTCATCACATTGTGGATACTGCCGTCATTTCGCACAACACGTATATTTACACGTCCGCAATCAATATAAATAGCCATTCGGTGAGATTTCATATAAGGACCTATGTCCATGCCTTCAGGGAAGGTTTTAAATTGTCCGCCGGCCTCCAAAATCTGATCACGATATGATTCAAAATATCCATTTCGCCAGAAATAGTTATAACTCATTTGTAATTACCTGCATGTCCTTTCAGATTGAGGCCATTATACTATTATTTTTACCTAATGACAATTGAAAAAGGCAGGTAATTTACATTTAAAATCATCTTTATGGCTCGTATGCGTCAAAGGAATCCGCCTGCATCATGCTATAATCTATTTGGTCCATAGGATGCTATTTGGCAGGGGCGGGAAGGGGGTGAATTGGTTTGAGGGTCACAGGACTTTTTTATGGGATTGGGGGAAGCAGCGAGAGAGGATGGCTGGGATGGAGTACGGTCGTGCTGATTCAGGATAACGGACGCAATCTGTTGTTTGATACAGGCGCGTTTAATGACCGTCCGGGACTTTTGATGAAACTGGCTGATCATCATCTGAGTCCCGATGACATTGATTCCGTAATAATCAGCCATCTTCATTTTGACCATATAGGGAATATTGATCTTTTTAAAAAGGCGAAGTGGTACATACATCAGGAAGAAATAGAAGAGAGCGGAAAACCAGACGATCCTGTACCGGAGCCCTACCGATTATGGATACTGCGTCAACCTAATCTGATCGTAGTCCGCAAACCCAGGATGGGGATCATGTCAGGCATAGAAATGATACATACGCCCGGACATACAAAGGGTTCATGCTCTTTGTTAGCGGTATATGACAAAAAAAGGATCTTACTGTGTGCAGATGCGATAAAAAGCAGGGAGGATATTTGGGGTACACCCTTTTATTTATCGTCATTGGGCCGGATGGTTGGCATTGTAGATTATATAATACCGGGGCATGACTGTCCGCTGCTTCCAGATGGAACCCCATTTGCCGACAACATTAACACCGCACATTGGATTAAGACAAATGCGCCTTTGGAGGTATGCAATTATGGAACAAATGGTAAATACAAAGTATAAGATCATCTGTAAACATTTATATACTGCAGATAAAAAAGGGCATTTTTATACGGATGCAGTGCTGTTCATGTCAGAAGGCAAGATCGACTGGGTTGGGGAGCGAAGGGATGCACCACAGGAGCTGCTGAGAGATGGTTATATGGAATATGATGCATCGGACCGGATCGCTATGCCTGGGCTGATCAATGGTCATGGACACAGTAACCTGAATAGTTACCGCGCCATCAGCGATGCGGAAGACTTTACCCAGTGGGCAGAGGAATTGGCTCCCTATACATCCACCCTTACACAGGAAGATATTGAAAAGAATAACGAGATGTCTGTATTTGAGATGCTGAAGGGGGGGACTACCTGTATTTGTGACTGCACCAGATATGAAGCAGGCCTGATGGCAGATGCGTGTTCCCGGGCAGGGATGCGGTGTCTGGCAGGCGGAATGGCTAATTCTCCGGAATACAGAAAAAATGGAAAGCCTAATTATGATTCCATTGTAGACAGTACCCGGCTGTACAAGGAAAAATATCAGAAAGATAATAGGATCCAATTCTTTTTAGGCGCCCATGCAACCTATAGCTGCACGGAACGGATGATCAAGCAGACCTATGAAAAGTCAAAGATGATCGGGAAACGGTTCATAATCCACGCTGCAGAAACGCTGGATGAAGAGATGACTATAAAAGCGCGTACGGGAATGCGTCCTATCCAATGGCTGGCTGATCTGGGAGTATTATCTCCACGCACAGTACTCATACATTGTGTACAAATGAACGATGAAGATATAGCCATACTCAGGCGTACCGGCAGCAATGTTATCCACTGTCCGGTCAGCAACGCGAAACTGGGAAATGGTATTTCTCCTGTTAAGAAGATGCTGGAAAATGGGATTAATGTAGGGCTGGGCACTGACAGTATGCTGAGCAATAATACGCTGGACATGTTCCAGGAAATCAAAATGGCGGCGTTAGCCAGTCGTCTGAAAGGCAAAGATCAGGCATTATCAAATGAAAAACTTGTAAAGATGGCTACTTCAGAATGTGCCAAAGTGTTGGGAATGGGTAACATTGGAGTGCTGGAGCAGGGGGCTGCAGCAGATGTTCTTTTAGTTAAGCCATGGCACCCTTTGGGATATAATAAAGAACGTTTTCTTTCTGATGTTGTATTTTATATGGACCGATCATCTGTTGATTCAATTTTTATTGATGGGAATCTGGTGTATACGGAAGGTAAGGTGATCAAGGAAGACGAAACGTTGATGAAAAAAGCCATCATGGACCACTACAGGAGGAAAGTGTTATGAGTTATTGTAAGTTCGGCATTATAACAAGCCATATGTCCGAAGGATTTTTGGAAAACAGACAGTCTCAAATGGTTTCTACGCCATGGGGAGAGGCAAAGGTGTATACAGGCCTGGTAAATGGAGTAAATACAGCTGTGATACTGCGCTATGGAGATCATGCAGATATGGCGTCCCACTTGGTAAATTTTCGATCCAACATATGGGGATTGAAAAAATTGGGAGTAAAACAGATTATTTCCCAAAATGCAATCGGTTCCTGTAATCCTCATATCCGTCCGGGAGATTTTGTGGTGCCGGATGATGCCATGGATTTTACGAAAAAGCGGGTACTCAGTTTTTTTGAAGATCATGCCTGCTGGGTTAGAGTGGACATGAGTGAGCCCTTCTGTGGGAATCTGCGCGGATACCTCCTTGAAGCCTGCGCTGATGAACGGATACCGGTCTGTTCCACTGGCACATTTATCTGTACTGAAGGTCCCAGGTTTGAGACACCTGCGGAGGTTCGATATTATAATTCCATAGGAGGGGATATAATAGGAACCCCCATGTTTCCTGAACTGGTCCTTGCCAAGGAAGCTGGAATGTGTTATGCATCTCTTTCAATGGTAATTAATATGTGTACAGGGATGGGCCCTGCCATTTATCAAAGCGGTGATGAGGGGCTGATGACAGCCTATGAGAAGAACGGTATGGAAGACAAGGTAGAGCGCGTTTTAAAAAATCTGGCCGGCAGGCTGCCGGAAGGAACGGATTGTTTGTGCGCCGGTTTGCCTGAAAAAGGATTTTTTGGCATAAGGCCGGAGTGGTATTTTTAATACAAATGTTGTTAGGGGAAAGAACCCAAAGGAGGATAAAAATGAAAAAAATATTCAGGATGGGATTGGCGTTAGTAACCATGATTTCAATGACAGCTTGCGGCAATTCCGGTACAGGTCAGCCGATTGCTTCATCCAAAGTCCCTGAAACCAGTGTGGCAGCAACAGATAAAGCCACGGAACCCTCAAATGAGGAACTAAACAAAACAACGGACAGTTATGACTGGCCGGACTTTATAACAATGTTGGGAGCTTCCTCAGGAGGGAATGCACAGCTCAGCATGAGTGCGATTGCCCAAATTATTTCTGAATATACGGATTCTACCTGTACAGCCCAGGTTACAGCCGGTTCAGCCCAAAATCCTTACTTAATGGAAGCCGGGGACGGAGACTATGGATTTAATGTGAGTTACTATTTATATTGCGCCAAAAACGGTATAGGGAGCTACAAGGATGCACCGGTTGACCTGGATGCAAAGCTGGTTATGATGTATTCTTCCAGCATTGTTCAGATTGCGTGCCGTAAAGGTTCTGAAATTAACAGTTTGGATGACCTGGTTGGGAAAAAGGTGGTGGTAGGCACCGCGGGCAGCGGAAATGAAAATATGTGCCATGATCTTATGGGAATCTGCGGTTTTTATACGGAAGCAGACGGCTATAAGTTTAAAGCTGAATATTCCAGCCCGGCAGATGGCGTTGAGCTTATTCAAAATGGCCAGGCAGATGCCATGATTATGACAGGGACAGTCCCTATGACTAATTATTCACAGCTGTTTGCCACAAAAGATATTTATCTGATCGATTTTACAGAGGAGCAGGTTGAAGCAATTGTTAACGCTGAAATCGGATATTCAAAAGCAGTCATACCGGCAGGCTCCTATGAGGGGGAGATAAAAGAGGATCTGTCCAGCGTAGTCAGCGTGGCAGGTTTGGCATGCAAGGCTTCCTGCAATGAAGAAGAGGTGTATTGGATCACACGCCTGATTGTAGAGCATTGGGAGGAACTTGAAGGGATGCACAGTCTGTTTGCCGGCACTACGGCCAAAGATGTATTTGAACTGACTTACAATGACCCATATGTGGAAATGCATCCCGGTGCTGTCCGGTATTTTAAAGAAATAGGTTGGGTTACGGAATAATCTATGGTGAAGGGGGATATCATGGCAGATGCTGGTAATAAAACTTTAGGGCAGGATACGGTTTCCTTAAGTTCTGTTGAAACAGTGGATGCAGATACTCAGCAGGAATTACTGGATAAATATGATCGGGATTCTGCGGTAGAGAAGGAAAGTAAGGACTGGAGATATAAGGTATCGGATATTATGGGGGGAATACTCTGCCTGTATGTCTACATTACCTGTGCGGTGGGCGCCCCTGAAGCGCTCATGCACAGAGCCATATTTATGTGCTTTTGTCTTACTATGATCTTTCTGCTGTATGCATTGCGCAAACAGGATACAGGAAGGCTGCCAAGATGGTATGATTTTATAATGATAGCAACGGTCCTGGTTGTATGTGGCTATGTGATCTCAAATCACCGCTCAATTACAACGGGAAGCGGTATTGCTTCTAAATTGGAAATATTTCTTTGCATACTGCTGGTACTGACAGTTATGGAAGCAATACGCAGATCTGGAGGAACCAGTATTGTGATCATTATCGCAATATTTTTGGCATATGCCTATTTTGGAAAATACGCTCCGGGAGCGCTCAAGCATTCAGGCCTTAGCATAAAGCGGATCGCTTCCCAGCTTTTATTGACCAGTGAGGGACTGTTTGGATCTAATGTGGGTACGGTGGCCGGGGTGCTTAGTCTGTTCCTTATTTTTGCAACATTTATGGAAAAAACGGGAACAGGGCAGTTTATCAATGATTTTGCCCTTTCCATTGCCGGAAAGTCTGCCGGAGGCCCGGCAAAAGTTTCCGTAGTAACCAGCGCATTGTTTGGCACAATTAGCGGCAATGCAGTTAGCAATGTGGTAACTACAGGCGCATTTACCATTCCGTTAATGAAAAAGACAGGTTACGAACCGGAATTCGCAGGAGCTGTGGAAGCAGTGTCATCCACAGCCGGTCAGCTTATGCCTCCTATTATGGGAGCCAGTGCTTTTATTATGGCGGATATCACAGGAATCGCTTACAGCAAGATATGTCTGGCAGCCATTGTACCCGTCTTATTATATTATACGGGCTGCTTTGCAATGGTACATCTTAGAGCCTGTAAACTGGGCCTTAGGGGGCTTGCAAAAGAGGATTGCCCGAAGCTGCTTTTGGTTCTCAAAGAAGATGGATATCTATTCCTGCCGTTTATATTTGTTGTAGTTATGCTGTGCGTTGGCTACACGGTTACCTGGGTGGGAGTTCGTGCCATACCACTTTGTGTCCTCATAGCTGCGTGTAAGAAAAAGACGCGTTTGGGTTTAAAAGATATATGGCAGTGCCTGCAATTGTCCGGCAAACGGTTGGTGAGCGTAGCGGCAATGTGCTGTGGTATCAATATGATCACGGCAGTCTGTAATTTGACGGGTATTACTCAGACACTGAGTAACGTCATATTGAAATTGGCTGGGGGAAACTTCACGATTTCCTGCATACTTATCGCAGTTATCTGTATTGTCATGGGGATGGGACTGCCTACCATATCTGTCTATATGCTGCTTTCAACCGTAGCTGCCCCTGCTCTTATCAGTGGATTTAATGTGCCGGTTTTGGCAGCGCATATGTTTGTTTTTTATTTTGGTTTATTGGCTAATGTGACTCCGCCAGTGGCAATACCAGCTTATGCGGCGGCCGGATTAGCAAATGCTGATCCGGGAAAGACAGGATGGCAGGCATTTAAATTAGCGTTGGGCGGCTTTCTGGTTCCCATGATATTCATTAATTCACCTGACCTTCTGTTTTGCGATGGCCTAGTCACTATTTGGGTTATTGAAAAGATCGTTACTGCGGTGATAGGAGTTATGCTGCTTAGCACGGCGGTAGAGGGATGGATGCTTACAAAAATGCAGAGATGGCAAAGGGCCGTTGTTGCAGTGGCCGCCATTTTGATGGTAATACCAACTACGTTGACAGATGTGATCGGTGTAACGGTGATGGTAGTGACAGGACTATCCCAGAATAGACTGTTGATACGGCAGAAGCAAGGTTAATAAAGCGGGGATAGAAGAATGGTATCCATTCTGCTATTCCCCTTTGCCGGATTCCCCAATGCTATTCATACAATTCCGGCGGGAAAAAGATAAGATTGTACACATAGGCCACTGGATAAATTCCGGTGGCTTTTGTATTTCAGAAATAGTATAATAAGATAGAATAAGGCAATTACATAAAGGGGGTTTTCTTATGAAGAGGCTAGGATTTTATGTGGCAATCCATGTCAAACCTGGGATTTTATTATATCGCAGGATACTATACCATTGAGGAAACCTTGGATAAATCCCTTGAGACAGCAAAAATTATTCAGACAAAATTCAGTTCCTGGGATGAGTTTGTGGAAAGTTACCTGGCAGGGTATGCGTCTTGGTCAGGAACCGATGCTTCTGACCGCAGATATATCTATGAACAGTTGAAGACAAGCGCTTTCAATCCGTTTAGCCTGGACTGGAATATGCCGCTGGAGAAGAGCTGGTAGATGGATGGTTATTGATTCTATTAGCATTTACAAGGCTTTCAAGGGTTTTCAGATTGTTCATATAAGAATGTTGTGCAAATGATATAAAAAGCTTGAAAAATTCTGAAAAATTTAGTAAAATATACGCATGGGCTTAAATATTATGTACAGGAGGGAAATATATGAACGTATATGGGACTGAACAAATCCGCAACGTTGTATTACTTGGACATGGAGGCGCAGGTAAGACGACTGTTGCGGAAGCACTGGCGCTGATCACAGGCATGACGACCCGCATGGGAAAGGTGCCTGACGGCAATACCATCAGCGATTATGACAAAGAAGAGATCAAGAGACAGTTTTCTATTTCCACCACGCTGATCCCGCTGGAATATGCAGGCGAGGACGGACCAATTAAGATTAACCTTCTGGATACGCCGGGATTTTTTGATTTTGTAGGAGAAGTAGAGGAGGCGATCAGCGTTGCTGATGCAGCCATTATCGTAGTAAACTGTAAGGCAGGCATTGAACCGGGAACAGAGAAGGCATGGGAGATGTGTGAAAAGTACAACCTGCCCAGGCTGATCTTTGTTACCAACATGGATGATGACCATGCCAGCTACCGTGAACTGGTAGTGAAGATGGAGACCCGTTTTGGACGTAAGATCGCGCCGTTCCAGCTGCCGATCCGTGAGAATGAAAAATTTGTAGGTTTCGTCAACGTGGTTAAGATGGCCGGCCGCCGTTTTACTAAGCTGAGCGATTATGAAGAGTGCGAGATCCCTGATTATGTTCAGAAGAACCTGACCATTGCAAGAGATGCTCTGATCGAGGCTGTTGCCGAGACTAATGAAGAATATATGGAGCGCTATTTCCTGGGCGAAGAATTTACTCAGGAGGAGATTTCCACCGCTCTGCGCGAGCATGTGATCGAAGGCGACATTGTACCTGTTATGATGGGATCCGGCATCAACTGCCAGGGCTTTAAGGTACTGCTTCAGGCCATTGACAAGTATTTCCCGTCACCTGACCATTTTGAGTGCATTGGCGTGGACGTATCCACAGGCGAGCGCTTTACTGCCAAGTACAATGATGATGTATCCCTGTCCGCAAGGGTATTTAAGACCATTGTGGATCCCTTTATCGGCAAATATTCACTGATGAAGATCTGTACCGGTACCCTGAAAGGGGACACCATGGTATATAATGTTAATAAGGATGCGGAAGAGAAGATTGGAAAGCTTTATATACTCCGCGGCAAGGAGCAGATCGAGGTACAGGAGTTAAGGGCAGGCGATATCGGCGCTGTTGCAAAGCTTACCGTTACCCAGACAGGCGATACCATGGCGGTGCGCACAGCTCCCATTGTGTACCATAAGCCGCAGACCTCCACACCGTATACCTATATGGCTTACAAGGCAGCCAACAAGGGCGAGGATGACAAGGTATCCACCGCTTTGGCACGTATGATGGAAGAAGACCTGACCCTGAAGGTGGTCAATGATGCTGAAAACCGCCAGTCACTGCTCTACGGCATCGGCGACCAGCAGCTGGATGTTGTTGTAAGCAAGCTTCAGAGCCGTTACAAGGTGGACATTATCCTGTCCAAGCCTAAATTTGCATTCCGTGAGACCCTGCGCAAGAAGGTTAAGGTTCAGGGTAAACATAAGAAACAGTCCGGCGGCCACGGCCAGTATGGTGATGTTATTATGGAATTTGAGCCATCCGGCGATCTTGAGACACCGTTTGTATTTGAGGAAAAGGTATTTGGCGGTTCTGTTCCGAGAAACTACTTCCCGGCAGTGGAAAAGGGACTTCAGGAATGCGTTGTGAAAGGACCTCTTGCAGGATATCCGGTGGTTGGATTAAAGGCAACCCTCTTAGATGGTTCCTATCATCCTGTGGACTCCTCTGAAATGGCATTTAAGATGGCAACAATCCTGGCCTTTAAACAGGGCTTTATGGATGCCAATCCAGTGCTTCTGGAGCCGATCGCATCCCTTAAGGTGACGGTTCCTGATAAGTTCACCGGTGATGTTATGGGCGATTTAAACCGCAGGAGAGGCCGTGTTCTGGGAATGAACTCAGACCACAACGGCAAACAGGTGATAGAGGCGGATATTCCGATGTCTGAGCTTTTTGGCTATAACACAGATCTGCGTTCCATGACAGGCGGCATCGGTCTTTACAGCTATGAGTTTACCCGTTATGAGCAGGCTCCCGGCGATGTACAAAAGCGTGAGGTAGAGGCAAGGGCCGCAGCTAAGGATTCTGAGTGATCCGCCTGATGGACAGCCGATTATAGATGTAGCAAAGTCACTGAACAAAGGTGCAAGACTGCCCGCGTTATCTGCGGGCAGTTGTTTTGCCTCAGATTGGATGCAGTTTGATCGGATTAAATGGATTCAATTGCATGTAGCTGCATATCATAAACAAAGCAATATAAAATACTTCAAACTGTTGCAAATGTCACAGAAAAACAGGAACGAGTATGATATATTAATGTCATTAAAAGGAAAAACAAAATTTATAACATAAATTCAAGGAGGAAATAACAATGAAAAAATATGTATGTGATCCATGTGGATGGATATATGACCCGGAGGTTGGCGATCCTGACGGCGGTATTGCACCTGGAACAGCATTTGAGGATATTCCGGATGACTGGGTATGTCCTCTGTGCGGAGTTGGCAAGGATATGTTCTCTGAGATCGAAGAATAAGATACGTTCATACGGAAAACAAAGCACCTCTTTTCGGCTATTTTAACCGAAAAGAGGTGCTTTTTTGGAAATTGTCCTTGAGTATAAACTGGGAAGAGTTTACAATAGAGGAAGAAGTTAAGGATAGAAAACGGTTAACGGTAAGATCGGTTAACAATAGGGGGAAAGGGAAATCTTATTTATGACTGAGGAGCAGAGAAAGCTGTTTGAGGATACATTCCTTTCAAGCGTGCTTGACCGGATGGATACCCATATCTATATAACGGATTTGGAGACAGATGAAATTCTGTACATGAATGAGAATATGAAACATGCTTTTGGGCTTGAGGATCCGGAAGGGAAAGTCTGCTGGCAGGTCCTGCAGCGCGGAATATCCAGGCGCTGTGAATTCTGTCCCATTGACCGTTTGATGGAAAAGAAGTCTGAAAAGGGATGGGTATGGCAGGAAAACAATACCCTAACAGGGCGCGTCTATCACAATTATGACAGTCTGATCAAGTGGAACGGGAGGACCTATCATATCCAGAACTCCATTGATGTGACGGAATATGACAGGATGTCGAATTCAGCCCGCACCGATGAGCTGACCCAGATGCTCAACCGCCGCGGCGGCAATGAACGCCTGGCCCAGGCCATTGAACAGGCGGCGCGGGAGAATCAGATCCTCACCCTGGTACTGTATGATATCAATGAACTGAAGCAGGTGAATGACAAGTACGGCCACAGCGCCGGAGACAGCCTGCTGCGCTATGTTGCATCCATCACCAGGGAATGCCTGGGCAGGATGGACTTTATGTTCCGTTTAAGCGGAGATGAGTTTGTCATGCTTTTTTATGGGCGCAGCCGGGCTGAGGTGGAAGAAAGCATGAAACGGGTCCTTCAGAGGGCAAGGCAGGACCGGGAGCGGGTAGGCATTGACTACGGCGTGCCTTTCAGCTACGGGATGACCGAGATATATCCGGGGGATAACAGCTCCATGGATGATATGATCGCCAGGGCGGATGAGCAGATGTATATACAGAAAAGGGCTTATCATATCATCCGGGCAAAAAAGAAACTCAGTGAAAACGGACAGAGCACAAGCGCCGATCTTTTTAAATATGACAATGAAACGTTTTATAATGCATTGACATCCAGCACCGAGGACTATATATTTGTGGGCAATATGAAAACCGGTGTGTTCCGCTATCCTCAGGCCATGGTGGAGGAGTTTGGACTGCCCGGTCAGGTGGTTATGAATGCGGCTGCATTCTGGGGCGGCCTGATCCATCCCCATGATGAGGCGTATTTTCTGGAGAGCAACCAGAATATAGCGGACGGCAGGGAAGACTACCACAACATTGAATACAGGGCCAGGAATGTAAAGGGAGAGTGGATATGGCTGCGCTGCCGGGGCAAGATGGTCCGGGATGAGGAGGGAAGGCCGGAACTCTTTGCAGGCATGATCAGCAATCTGGGAAAGAGGAATCAGATTGACCATATGACCGGCCTTTATAATAAGTATGAGTTTGAGGGGGATATAAAAAAATATCTAGTGGACCACAAGGAAGTGGATATGATTGGGCTTATGATCCTGGACCTGGATTCGTTCAAGAATATCAACGATCTCTATGACCGGTCCTTTGGGGATGAGGTCCTGCGGATCACGGCGCAAAAGGTGTCGTCCATGCTTCCGGCCAATGCCAAGCTGTACCGCCTGGATGGGGATGAGTTCGGCGTCCTCTGCCTTGGCAGCAATGAGGAAGATGGACAGGATATTTTCCATAAGATACAGCAGAATTTCCATAAGCAGCAGGAGTATAACGGGAGGAAGTACTACTGTACATGTTCAGCGGGCTTCACCATTTACCCCAGGGACGGGGACAATTATCTGGAACTTCTTAAATGTGCCAACTATTCCCTGGAGCACTCTAAGCTGACCGGCAGGAACAGGATGACTGTATTTTCCAAGGACATCCTTGCCGGACGGGAGCGGCGGCTGGAACTGCTGGAGCTTCTCAGGGAAAGCATTGAGCGGGGATTTGCGGGATTTACCATTCATTATCAGCCTCAGGTGGATACCAGGACAGGTGTGCTGCAGGGAGCGGAGGCGCTGGCCAGATGGCACTGCAGCAAGTACGGGGACATTTCCCCGGGAGAGTTCATTCCCCTTCTGGAGCAGAACGGACTGATTATCCAGCTGGGGCGGTGGATCTTTTGCCATGCGGCTGCCCAGTGCAGGGAATGGTGCGGTTTTAAGCCTGATTTCCGCATGAGCATCAATCTCTCCTATGTCCAGCTGACAGAGGGGGATATCATACCGTATATTGGCGATACCTTAAAGGAGCTTGATCTGGAGGCATCCCATGTGGTCATGGAACTGACAGAAACCTATCTGGCCAAGGCGGATGACCGCATCCTGCAGATGCTAAGGGACATGAAGGCCATTGGCATACAGGTTGCCATGGATGATTTTGGAGTGGGCTATTCCTCACTGTTTTCCCTGAAGAACATTCCGGTGGATATTGTTAAAATAGACAGAGGGTTTGTGAAAGGGGTCACCACAGATATATTCAACGCCACATTTATCCGTTCCATCACAGCGCTGTGCCATGATGTTGGCAAGCAGGTGTGTTTGGAGGGCGTGGAGACCGAGGAGGAATACCTGGCGGTGAGGGAGCTTGGAATGGAGTCCATACAGGGCTTTTATTTTGGACGCCCTGCAGGACCTGTGGAATTTGAACAGAAATACGGATTAAATATATAAACGGACACTGCGCTTGTCCATTTCAATGATACGTTCCTCCTTCATACGCTTCAGTTCCCGGGTCATGGCGCTGCGGTCGATGGAGAGATAATCGGCCAGATCCACCATGGTAAAGGGAAGGCGGAAGGAGGAACTTTTTGCCTGTGCGGCCAGCTGGAGAAAATAACACATCAGTTTTTCGCGGATGGTGCGCTGGGAAAGGACCTCCACCCTGCGGCTTAAGTTCAGGGCGCGCTCGGAGATCATATCCAGAAGGTTCTGGGTCAGCTGATGGTGGTAGGTACAGGCTTTTGTACAGGGGGAACTGATGGTGGCATAGTGGATAAAAAGCACATCACAGGCACTGTCGCTGACCACGCTGATGCCGGCATTCTCGCTGCCCTCATAGGACAGCAGATGGCCAAAGATGTCCTGGGGACCCAGCCGTTCCAATATGGTCCTGGCCCCGTTGAATTCATAGCGCACCACGGAGGCGGTGCCTTTTCCAATGATACCGATGTCATTAAAGCCCTGGTCGTAATCGCAGATGGTCTCGCCGGCCCGGAACTGTTTCGACCTTCCGTCCAGGCAGGTAAGCAGGCGTTTGTATTCTTCCATGGAAATGTCTTTAAATAAGTTTTTCTGAAAATATTCTGTCATCTCTCTTTTACCCTGCCTTGTTTTGTGTTATGATATTCAATATCATAATACTTTTCTGTTGCAAATGCAACATTAATATGACAAAAACTTTTAGGGAGAACAGACATTTGCATATGATACAGGAAGAGAACGAACAGGCGCTCGGGAGATGGCAGAGAAGGCAGTTTTCACACGTGGGGTTGGTGGCCGCCTCCTTTATGCTGGTAACAGTTCTGGCCCAGGTCGTGATGATGTTTTTTGTGGGAATGGTCAACATGTTGCTTGGGGGAGTGATGGATCTTTTCAGCGGGCGTGGTCTTGTCCTTATATCAGCCATACCCATGTACCTGGTTGCATTTCCGGTATCGGTGGCTCTGATCCAGCTGGTCCCCAAGTGCGGCGGTTCCCAGAGGCAGCGCTGGGGAATGGGAAAGTTTACGGCCTGCCTTGTGATCACAGTGGGTATGGGGCTGGCCGGCAACCTGCTGGGACAGCTGGTGGAATGGTTTAAGCCCTCAGGTCTGGGAGATGGTGAGTTGGACCGTATCCTGATGAATTCAGGAATATGGATGACTGTTTTATTTACAGTGGTTGCCGCGCCGGTCATAGAGGAACTGCTTTTCAGAAAACTGCTCATGGACCGGCTGCTGGGATTTGGGGAAGGACCGGCGATACTGGTGTCGGGCCTGATGTTTGGAATGGCCCACGGGAATTTCTCGCAGTTTTTCTATGCATTTGGGATCGGCTTGCTGTGGGCATATGTGTATGCCAAGACGGGGAAGGTAAGTTATACCATCGCCCTTCATATGATCTTTAATTTTCTGGGCGGGGCCATATCAGTGGAACTGTCAAAAGGGGCAAAGGGTCTTATGGATCTGCCGTGGTTTCTGCGGAAAATGGAGCATCTGTTAGATCTTGACTTTAGCGGGATCATATCAGCCCTGTCAGGGCTTCTGATCACCGGATACCTTCTGTTTATGGTGGCATGCCTGATCGGTGGCATCACAATTTTAATCCTGTATCGGAAAGAGATCCGTTTTGCGCCTGGAATATGGCCCATCCAGAGGGGAAAGAGATTCAGGACCGTGTTTTTGAATCCGGGAATGATCATCTATTTTCTTATATGTATAGGATTATTTGTATTGAATTGGTAACATGGTATTGCGCTGCGGCCCTTACATCTGTTATACTCAGATGGATGCTTTGCAGTGGTAAAGCTGTGATGAACGACAGTAATGGACATGTGGGATATAAAATGAACCACAATGCAAAAGCTGTTGAAACTACAGCGAAAAGACTGGACAAATCAAAATTTTTGCTTTATAGTATTAAACAATGAACGTAAAAGGGCAGGCGCCATTCAAAGAAGCCGCGCCCTTTTTATAAAAATAAAGTAACCGTCCTGAACAGTTACAAAATAAATAAGACCGGAGGTAACGTAAATGGTATCATTGTATGAAAACGGTATTTACCTGATAAACGGGACAGAGATCGTACCGGAAGCAGAAAGCGGGAAAGTAAAGGCCCTCACCGGTGTGGAGGCGGATAAGGCGGCTGCCAGAAAAGGGACCATTGCCTATTCCATACTGGAAGCCCATAACACATCTGACAATATGGAACATCTGAAGCTCCGCTTTGACAGCATGGCCAGCCACGATATTACGTTCGTAGGCATTGTCCAGACAGCCAAGGCATCGGGCATGGAACAATTTCCCATACCTTATGTATTGACCAACTGCCATAACACTCTCTGTGCAGTGGGCGGGACCATCAATGAGGACGACCACATGTTCGGCCTTTCCGCTGCTAAGAAATACGGCGGTATCTATGTGCCGCCCCACATTGCGGTGATCCACCAGTATATGAGGGAAATGATGGCCGGCTGCGGCAGGATGATCCTGGGCTCTGACAGCCACACACGTTACGGCGCCCTGGGAACCATGGCAGTGGGCGAGGGCGGAGGCGAGCTGGTGAAGCAGCTTCTTCGCGATACATATGATGTGGCTTATCCGGGCGTTGTGGCGGTTTACCTGGACGGGGCGCCGAGACCGGGTACAGGTCCTCAGGATATTGCCCTTGCCATTATAGGGGCGGTGTTTAAGAACGGATATGTAAAGAATAAGGTGATGGAATTCGTAGGCCCAGGTGTTGCATCCATGACAACGGATTACCGCAATGGGGTGGATGTAATGACCACAGAGACCACCTGCCTCAGCTCCATCTGGAAGACGGATGAGGATACAAAGAAATATCTTGCAATGCACAACAGGGCAGAGGATTACAAAGAACTGTCCCCGGCGGATGTGGCATACTATGACGGCTGCGTCTACGTGGACCTGTCCACGGTTAAGCCCATGATCGCACTGCCGTTCCATCCAAGCAATACATATGAGATTGACCAGCTGAAAGCTGATATGACAGATATCCTCAGGGAAGTTGAAACGGAAGCTGCCAGAATCTCCGGAGGCAAGGCGGAATTCACCCTTCTTGACAAGGTGGTGGACGGCCAGCTTCTGGTTCAGCAGGCAGTGATCGCAGGCTGCGCAGGCGGAACCTACAGCAATGTAATAGAAGCAGCCCGGGCCCTTAAGGGAAAGAACTGCGGATGTGATGAATTCTCACTGGCAGTTTATCCTTCTTCACAGCCTGTATTTGCAGACCTGGTGAAGAAAGGGGCTGTGTCGGATCTGATGGATGCGGGAGCGATCATCCGCACCGCCTTCTGCGGACCCTGCTTTGGCGCGGGAGACACGCCCTGCAACAACGGACTCAGTATCCGTCACACCACCAGGAACTTCCCCAACCGGGAGGGCTCCAAGCCGGGGAACGGCCAGATGGCTGCAGTGGCGCTCATGGACGCACGTTCCATTGCCGCAACAGCGGCCAATGGAGGCATCCTCACCTCCGCATGGGAGATGGATTGCTGGGGCAATGTGCCTGAATATGAGTTTGACGATATTTCCTATAAGAACCGCGTCTATATGGGATACGGCAAGGGCGATACGAAGAAGGGCCTGATCTATGGTCCCAACATCAAGGATTGGCCGCAGATGAGTCCTCTGGCGGACAATATCCTGTTAAAGGTATGTTCCAAGATCATGGATCCCGTAACCACCACGGATGAGCTGATCCCGTCCGGTGAGACATCATCCTACCGTTCCAACCCACTGGGGCTGGCGGAGTTTACTTTATCCAGAAGGGATCCTGAATACGTTGGCAGGACCAAGGAAGTGGACCGGCTGGAAAAGGCAAGGGTTAAGGAAGGCCCTGAAAAAGAATTGGAGCTGGAGCCGAAACTTGGGACTATTTTCCAGCTGATCAACAGGATTGAAGGAAACGAACATGTGACCATGAAGGATACGGAGATCGGAAGCATGATCTACGCCGTGAAGCCTGGTGACGGTTCAGCCAGGGAACAGGCGGCCAGCTGTCAGAGGGTGATCGGCGGACTGGCAAATATCTGTAAGGAATACGCCACTAAGCGTTATCGCTCCAATGTGATGAACTGGGGCATGGTTCCTTTCCAGATGGAGGCTGACCCTGAGTTTGAAGTGGGAGATTACATCTATGTGCCGGGCATTAAAGCGGCTCTGGACGGAGATATGAAACAGATCAAGGCGTATGTGCTGGGAAGCGGGGAAGAAGACGCACCGGTTAAAGTTCTGGATTTATATATTGCGGATATGACAGCGGAGGAACGGAAGATCGTGAAAGCCGGATGCCTGATCAATTATAACCGCACAAGGCACTGATGGAAGGGGATATCCCCGCAGCACCAATTTCAGAGAGGAGTAATAACAATGGTCAAGGAAAGCTATCTTGCTCAATTTTATGGAAAATCCCAGAATTATACAGATATTCCGAATAAGTGGTATAAAGAGTACAATGTAAAGAAGGGCCTGAGAAACGAAGACGGAACAGGTGTCCGTGTAGGACTTACCAGAGTGGCCGATGTGGTGGGATATGAGGAGACTGAGGAAGGCATCAAGGCGATACCCGGCCGTCTGCTTTACAGAGGAATCGATGTGCTGGACCTGGTGAACGGCAAAAAGGGAAGCCACTTCGGCTATGAGGAGGTATGTTTCCTGCTGTTGTTCGGCTATCTTCCCAAAAAGGGGGAACTGGAAAAGTTCTGCAACGTGGTGAGACGCTGCTACGAGATCCCGGATGAGTTTGTGGAAATGAACCTGCTGCGCCTGCCGGGAAAGAACCTGATGAACAAGCTTATGGATGCGGTCCTGACCCTGTATAATTATGATGATGATCCGGACAATACGGATGTTTACCAGACCCTGATCAAGGGCGTGAACCTGTTGGCAAAGCTGCCGTCCATTGCCTGTTACGCTTACCAGAGCAAGGTGCACTACTATGACCGTGAGAGCCTTTTTATCCATTATGCAAATCCGGAATATTCCATTGCCGAGAATTTCCTGAGCCTGCTGAGAAAGGATCAGAAGTTCTCCACAAAGGAGGCCAGCCTTTTAGACACCATACTCATGCTTCATGCGGACCATGGCGGCGGCAATAACTCCACCTTCACCAATGTAGTGATCGCATCCACCGGAACAGATATTTATTCCACCGTATGCGGCGGCATCGGTTCCCTGAAGGGACCGCGCCACGGCGGAGCCAACATCAAGGTGGCTGAGATGATGGACGCAGTCCTGGAGGAGACCGGAGGCTATGATGCGGACGATGCCAGGATCCGTCAGGCCGTAAGAAAGATCATGTCAGGCGACCTCTATGACAAGTCAGGCCTTGTATACGGCTTTGGCCACGCTGTTTACACCGTATCCGACCCGCGTGCGGAAGTCTTAAGGGCCTGCTGCATAGAAGTTGCCAAGGAACAGAATCACATGAAGGAGCTGGATTACTATATGCGTTTCGAGCGCATTGCCAAGGAGGTCATGGAGGAGATCAAGGGCAAAGCCCTTCCCACCAATGTGGACTTCTACAGCGGCTTTGCCTATGGCATGCTCCGCATCCCCAGGGACCTGTATACCCCTCTGTTTGTGTGCAGCCGTATCGTTGGCTGGGTAGCGCACAACATCGAAAACAAGCTGTATGACGGCCGTATCATGCGTCCTGCCACCAAATATGTGGGTGACAACATGGATTATGTGGCCATGGAAGAGCGGTAAGGCCACCGTCTTCCTCCTGCAAAGGTTACCTGCGCCGCCGGTATCAGCTTCCACATACTCTGCACCATCAAGACAACCGGAAACAGTGCCGCACCCCGCCGGTTAAGGGGGGCCGCAGCACTGTTTCCGGCTGTTTTATACCATACGAGGCCGTTTGCTATCTAAAGCCCTTTACATTTTCCGCCTTTCCATCTGTCCCAGGCCCGCGACCTGTTCCCCTCACGAATGGAACTCCCTCCCCGCTGCTTACATCAAATTAAAATCAAATAAACTCAGCTGCTTCATCCCATCCCCCGGTATATGGGCCTGCTCTGTGCGGCATGCGTCCTGGGGGATTTCGGACAGGAAGGGGGATGGCTCCTCGGAGGTGGTCAGAACCAGTTCTTCCTTTGCACGGGTCATTGCCACGTACAGAAGGCGCCGCTCCTCCTCCCAGTCCACAGGGCCGCTGCCTGACTTAAGAGGCATAAGCCCTTGCTTGAGTCCGTACAGGAACACGGTGGGAAATTCCAGGCCCTTGGAGGCGTGGAAGGTCATCAGGGTGACCGCGCTCGATGGACAGGAGTCCTGGCCGCTTCTGGTGACATCATTTCCCTGTCCAAAGGTAAGGGTATGGATCATATCCTCCATGGTCTTGTGGAAATATGACATGCACACCAAAGTCTCCATGGCCTTGCTGTCACACAGCTTCAGACCGTGCCTCCAGTCCTCCAGGATCTTCCAAGGCTTTTCACGCTTTAAACGGCCGGAATATGCCTCTTTTAAGGTCTCATAGTTGTGGGATGATGAAAGCAGTTTACAGCACAATGCCTTTGTCTGTTTCCATTGGGAAGCATTTTCATCCCGGGAATACTGCAGCAGACCATGAAAGAAGCAGATGGTTCCCTGAACAGATGGATCGGACAGATAATCCTCACGCCCGGACACCACATAGGGAATCCCTTCTTTTCTCAGACACTCCTCCAGCAGCTTTGCCTGATGGTTGGTCCTGTACAGGATAGCGATATCTCCGAAACTTCTGGGGGTATCTGAGAAATGGGCGGTATTTGTGTGGGCGTCCAGCATATCGATGCCTCCCACCATGTGTCCGATCTCCTTGGCAATAAAGATGGCTTCCGACAGGCTGGTTTTGGCAGCGGCCACCCGGACCGGGGAGCCGTGGGAGAGCATTGGTTCCAGTTCCCTTTTCCCACCTGGGTTGTGGGAGATGAGGGGAAGGGCGGCTGCCAGGATCTCCGGTGTGGAACGGTAGTTAGGTTTTAAGCGCAGTGTATTTACCTGTTCAAAATCCGCGTTCAGAAAGTCGAAACAATTGCTCTGGGAGCCGCGGAACCCATAGATGGACTGATCCGGGTCGCCGATCAGGAATAATTCCTTGCCTCCCTTGCACCAGGCACGGATCAGGCGGTACTGGACCGGGCTGATATCCTGGAATTCATCCACCAGAAGATAGAAAAAGTGTTTTTTGCGGAGCTGGCTGGACTGCTCTGACTCCAGCCGTTCCAGTACGTTCAGGAGCAGATCGTCAAAGTCCATGATATGACGGTCTGCCAGGAGTGTATCATACAGGCGGAATGCCTCTTCCATGTCAGGGGTCTGGATCCCGGATTTGTGCAGGGATACCATGGCGAGAAACTGGCGGGCAGAGCAGGAGAGGCTCAGCTGTTCCACTGTCTGAGACGCGCATTCCTCCAGCTGGCCTTCATCGGCCAGGACCAGGTCGGTCCCATCCGCCAGCAGCATCCGGTAGCACAGGGAGTGAAAAGTCCCCACCTGCATCTGGGTGAGGCGGCCCTTGCCCGGCAGCTGCTGGTGGATACGCTGGCGCAGCTCCTCGGCAGCTTTGTTGGTGAAGGTGACTGCGGTGATCTCACCGGGTTTTACGCCCCGTTCACCCAGAAGATAAGCAAGGCGGGACACCAGGGTCTTGGTCTTTCCCGTGCCCGGACCGGCGATGACAGCGGTTACAGGGGCGATGGACTGGACTGCCTGGCGCTGACCCTGGTTGAGTCCTGCCAGGGATGGATGGTTGTCAGAGGGATCCAGGATGACGGGGGCAGCAACAGCGGAGGAAATGGGATCCGGTTCACTGGTGCAGGCAGAGAGCATCTGCGGCTGTTTGCTTTCCCCGGCATAAGACAGGTCCGCGGACAGGAGACTGCTGTCATCAGATGGGGTATCCTCTTCATCCAGAATAAATGACAGCTGTCCCTCCACGCTGTCCAGTTCCGCTGCCCCGAACAGCTTCATGGTGCCGTATTCCCCATCATACCCGGGCCTCCATTCCACCTGCCCTTCCCGCAGATGGCGGATGCCCTGGGCTGTGAGCTGGCCTCCGATCCGGCTGATATCATCCAGGGACGCTTTCCTGAGTATGTGGAATTCATCTCCCAGCTCCTCCAGCATGTGCTCATACTGCCGCGCCACCTTGACACTGCCGGAGGAGGTGCCCATACAGCCGGCGATCACTTCAGGAAGGGGTACCAGGTTCTCATAAGGCCTGCCGCCCGGCAGCCGGAAGGTTTCCTGGCGGTCGGCCAGCTGTTCGATCCTGTGAAGCACACCTGTGGTCAGCTTTCTGCCGCACACAGGGCATATACCGTTATACTGCCTGGCCTGGGACGGACTCAGGCACAGGTGGCATTTGCGGTGGCCGTCAAAATGGTATTTACCCTCCTCCGGGAAAAACTCGATGGTTCCGGCCAGCCCCTCGCCTCTTTGGATCGCGCCGTAAAGCCCTTCATAGGACATGGCGATATCAAGCAGATTGGCCTCCCTCCCCAATTTGGCTGGGGAATGGGCATCTGAATTGGAGATCAGCTGATAGGAATCCAGAGCGGACAGGCGCCAGTTCATGGCCGGGTCCGAGGACAGCCCTGTCTCCAGGGCGTGGATCTGGGGCGTCAGCTCCTCATAGCACTCTTCAATGGTATCAAAACCGGAAAATGCGCCGAACAGGGAAAAATGAGGCGTCCAGATATGCGCAGGCACATAAATCGCCTCCGGACACGCATCAAGTGTGATCGCCAGAAGATCATGGCAGTCAAGACCAAGGATGGGACGCCCATCGGAGTGGATGTTGCCAATGGCCTCCAGCCGCCGGGAGAGAACTTCCGCAGCCTCCAGGCTGGGAAGGAGGATCAGGCTGTGAACCTTGCGCACCTTTCCGTTCTTCTTATAAATGGAGCTGATCTCCCCGGTAATCACAAAACGTGGTTTATTTCCGGCGGCAGCTGAGGAATGGCGTATTTCCCATTCTTTTTTGAGCACGTAAAGGCCGGACTCGGCCGGCTCCAGTTTCTGCTCCAGTTCAGCCCTCCATGCCTGGTGGGTAAAATCCCCTGTTCCAACTATATGAATCCCTTTTTTGCGGGCCCAGAGATCCAGATGCTCCGGTGTCAGCTCTTTGCTGGTGGCCCTGGAATAACGGGAGTGGATATGTAAATCGCCTATGTACATTTAATTGCACCTGCTTTCCTTTGATAGTAATAATTATAATGGATTTCTTGGAAAATGGAAGAGGATGAGTATGGAAATAGCGTGTGGGGGGAGAAAATTGAAATTTACATATTCCATGGAACTAAAGTATGATATACTTTAAAAAAGAGGGCATGTATCAGGCGTTTGAGATGAATGTCCCAAAGGGGAATGAAGGAGTGAAATGTGGATGTGGATGAAACTAAAGTGTCTTTTAGGAATAGACGCCGGGCTCCGGGATTTTGATGAAATTGAATGTTCCCTTCACCGGGATGTGGTGAACAGGAACTTCTTTTTTCATCTTTTTATCATTATATATGAACTGGTCATGCTGGTTTCCATTTCATTGCGTCCGGGCGGCCCCTTCTTGAAACCGAGGCGCACCGCTTATTTTCTCATGTATCTCATCCTGATCCTGGTCACATTGTGTGTGATGGCAGGGCAGGCCTGGGTTGACAGAAAGAAGGAGAACAGCCACCGTTATTATTTCTGGATTGAACACGCCTATTTGGTGTTTTTCAGCTTTTGGGGAATCGCCGTCACGCTGAATGACCAGCTGGGGGGGAATGGACTGACGGTCTATAACTATGTGATCCTGATCCTGGCCATCCTGTCCATGATGAAGCCGTGGAAGACGGCGCTGCTGTTTCTGGCGGATGTTCTGGTGTTTAATCTGCTTCTGCCATATTTTCCTGATCCCGCAGGGTTAAACCATACGTATAATAACCTGATGAACAGCCTGTTTCTCTCACTGGTGGCAATTGGGATCGCCACCAGCCTGTATAATTCCAGGATCCAGTCAAAGAAGGATGAGATCACCATCCGAAGGCAGTACCAGCAGATCGAGGCTGCCAATAAGATCTTAAGCAAAGAGGCGCTAACGGACGCGCTGACAGGCATCCAGAACAGAAACAGCTATAAAAAGGCGATACGGACATTAACGCAGCCGGATACCCTTTCACTTGCCTGTGTTTATATTGATGTAAACGGACTGCATGAGATCAACAACCATTTAGGGCACAAGGCAGGAGACGTCATGCTGAAAACAGTTGCGGCGATCCTTTTAAAGAATTTTGGCAGGGAATCCGTCTTCCGCATTGGGGGAGATGAGTTTGTAGTGCTCTGTAGGGATGTTCTGCATCAGACAGTGACGGAGAATTTGGAGGATGTCCGACAGGCGGTGGAGCGTGCGGGCTATTCTATTTCCGTGGGCCTTGAATGGAGGGAGGAGGGTCTGGATATCAATGAGATAATCCAGGCTGCGGAGACAGATATGCAGATGCGTAAAGAGGAATATTACTCCGCCCAGGGGGGTGAGCGCCAGCAGCGGTCATTGGACAGCCAGATGGAACGGGTAATCACTGAAAAAAGGGATGCGGAGCGTTTCCTGCGGGTTCTGGCACCTGTGTTTAAAGGCGTTTATTTTGTGAATCTGGAAACAGATACCCTGCGCCGGATCTTTATTCCGTCCTATTTTGAGAAAATGCTGGAGGAATCCAGGGACAGTTTCAGCAAGGCCCTGCTGATGTATGCCAACCGGATGGTGGAGCCGGAATACGTCCGTTTATTTGAACAGTTCTGCGATTATGGGAATCTGGAGATGATGCTGGACGGGGATGAGATACCTGGATTTATATATCAGAAGAGGGATGGAAGCCGGTTGAAACTCAGGGTTCTGAGATGCAACTCATATTTCAGCAGTTCCCAGGAAACATTGTGGATATTTTCCGATATGGAAGAAAGTTATTAGATTGAAAAACATACCCTCAGTTGACAAGGGCCGGGCAAAATCATCCGCCCGGCCTATTTGTCAGATCCTAACCGCTGATTCCCTGCACCTCATCCACCGGCATGGAAAATGCGACCGCATGTTCCCCGGTCTCCTGCAGTACCGTCTCGCAGATCGCCTTGAGTATGGGCTGTTTTCCGGAAACAGGGGTAAGGATAAGGAGGATGGCCTTTTCCTGGGAAAGGGTCAGGCCGAAGAGCTTCTTTCCCTCATCGGTGCCGATCTCCCTGGCTTTTACAAGGGTGCCACCGTGGCAGCCGGCCTTTCTGGCAGCCTCCATGACCGGTGTGGACAGATCCGTATTGATAACTGTGGCGATTAATTCGTAGTGTTTGCTGTCTGGCATAGATGTATCCTCCTTAGCACAAGCTGTGATCTGTGTCTGGGATGTATCCCAATCCTTTAGAAAATTGGAAGCAGCAATACTGATTCCTGAAAGCGGGATGGAAAATGCAATTCCATGTCCTGGCTTGTCAAACTCCATCTTGTGTTTTAGAGCCTCCATTGCCTGATGGGCATCGGTGCCGGTTGCGATTCCCAGAACCAGATCCTTTTCCGGTTCATCCAGTCCCAGGCAGTCCATGATGGCGGAGCTGGCAGTTCCGTGTCCCCTGACTGCCAGAAGGATTTCCAGGTGGTGTTCATGGAAAATGGATGCAGCCTTGTTGCCCTTGCCCCGGTCCACA
Organism: Enterocloster citroniae; assembly: GCF_040545455.1. Lineage (NCBI taxonomy): Bacteria > Bacillati > Bacillota > Clostridia > Lachnospirales > Lachnospiraceae > Enterocloster > Enterocloster citroniae. The sequence continues at coordinate 339,152 of NZ_JBEPLZ010000003.1, forward strand.
ATGGCGGCCATCCATCTGATACTATTCATGTTCATCGGAGTCCTCCTTTTCTAATTCGATAAATTCACTGTTCATATCAACGTAGGACAGCCGTGAATCGCTTTTTGCCCTTTTCGTCTTGATCTCATAGGATAAGCCGATAAATTGTATGATAATAAGGGGCGTCATGGCCACCATGGCCACAATGCCGAATGCATCTGTCAGGATATTCCCGCCCAGCGCTTCGCATGCGCCCATTGCAAAGGGGAGCAGGAAGGTTGCGGTCATGGGACCGGATGCAACACCGCCAGAGTCAAATGCAATGGAAGTAAAGACAGGAGGAACCACAAATGACAGCCCCAGGGCCAGAGCATAGCCGGGTAAGAGCAGGCTCATAAGAGGGAGTCCGGTCATGACCCGAAGCATGGATAATCCCAGGGAAAGAGCCATTCCAACGGACAGGCCTTTCATCATGGTTGCCTCGGATATGGTGCCGCCCGTCACCTCCGCAACCTGCTTGTTTAACACCTGCACGGCAGGTTCCGCCTTTACAATGTAAAAACCAATGAGCATGGCGATGGGGATCAGGACCCACCGGTAGGAAAGGGAAGCGATCTGCTTGCCCAGGTAACTGCCCGCGGGCATGAACCCTACGTTGACCCCTGTGAGGAACAGCGTCAGTCCAATATAAGAGTATAACATTCCCACCAGGATCTTCACAACCTGTCTTTTACGCATTTTTAAGAAAAAGATTTGGAAAATGATAAAGAATATCAGGATGGGGAACAGGGCGGTAAATACCTCCATGGCGTATTCGGGCAGCTCATTCTGAAAGGCCAGCCATAAATCCTGGGAATTGCTGATGGAGGGAATAACCGTTGGCTCATAGGTGCCTGAGGATGACTGGTAGATAAAACCCAGGATCATAACCGAAAGGATGGGACCGATGGAGCACAGGGCAACAAGGCCGAAGCTGTCACTGTCCTGATTTTTCCCCTGGCCGATGGAGGACAGACCCATGCCAAGAGCCATGATAAAGGGAACTGTTATGGGGCCGGTGGTCACGCCTCCGGAGTCAAATGCCACTGCAAGAAAGTCACCTGGAATATAGAAGGCCATGATGAACAGAATGAGATAGCAGACCATAAGAATATGGGACAGGCTCCATCCGAAAAGGGAGCGGAGGAATGCCAGGGCCAGAAACAGACCCACGCCTGCGGCTACGGTGAGGATCAGTACCATGTCAGGTACGGCCGGCGTCTGTCCTGCCAGGACCTGAAGGTCCGGTTCGGCAACGGTTACAATTGCGCCCATGATAATACATGCCAGTATGATGATTGGAAGTCGTTTCGCCTTGGCCAGCTGTGCCCCTACCTTTTCCCCGATGGGCATCATGGCCATATCTACCCCCAGTGTGAAAAATCCCATACCTATAATAAGGAAAGCGGCCCCTGCCAAAAACAGCATCAGCGGGTCCAGGGGAATGGGGGCAATGGTGATTCCAAGTATCAATACGATACAGGTAACGGGCAGCACAGATGATAGGGATTCTGTGATTTTTTCTTTGAGTTTCTGATTCAATAAGTTACCTCCTGTTGTCCGTTATTTTGTTTTAGGATATGCCTTATATAAAGCTTAGCATAGGGACAACGGTCAAAGCAAGTGAATGGGGCGTTAGAAAAATGTTAAGAAAAGATAAAGATTGAATGTGGGGAAAGGGCGTAGTATAATAAATCCATTGTAAAAAAGAAAATGGGAGAACCGGGACATGACATTTTATAATAAGGAAGGAATGCCGGCAGCGTATCTGGATAAGGACAGGGAGCACATCTACCTGTTTGACGGAACGCCAGCGGCCTATATTGTTGAAGGAGCTGTTTACAGTTTTGAAGGATTACAGTACGGTTGGTTTGACAGGGGATGGATCCGTGACCTGGAAGGTTACTGCGTCCTTTTCACAGATGAGGCGCGTATCGGAGGTCCGGCCAAACCTTCCAGACATGAGACGCCGGCCAAGTGGGCTAAGGCGGCTAAGCCCCACCGGCATGCCCGGACAGCCCGGTGCGCCAGAACCCCTTATAAAGCGGCCTGGTCAGAGATGACAGCAGCTGACTTTTTTCGCCTGTAGAGGTTGACACTGTCATGGAAATGTGCTAAATTATGCTTTAGTGCAAATACGCAGAAAGGGAATAGTAGATAACCCTATGGATACAGAGAGCCGGCGGCTGGTGTGAGCCGGTGACAGAAGGTTGTTGAACTGGCCCTGGAGTAGCCTGGCCCAAAGGAGATGTCCCATCGGGATCGGATCTCAGTAGGACAGGACGGAACCCTTACCGTTATAAGAGGAACAAGTGCATGCGTCAGAAGGCATGAACCAGAGTGGTACCGCGCGAGGACATTGGCTTTGCGTCTCTAGAGGATAGAGATGCAGGGCTTTTTTATATCATAGGAGATTTCTCTGGAGTTCCCTATGATATAAAAAACGCTCCGCCGGAACCGCACTGCGGGTAAGAAGTCCCGAATGTTATATGGTTCACCTGCCCTGAGATAACCAATGGAGGAATGAAATTATGGCAACACAGTACAATCACAGCGCGATTGAGAAAAAGTGGCGTGAAAACTGGGAGGAAAAGCCCATCAATGTCAATGATGGCAAGAAAGAAAAGTATTATTGTCTGGATATGTTCCCATATCCGTCAGGCAGCGGCCTTCATGTGGGCCACTGGAGGGGATATGTAATCTCCGATGTGTGGAGCAGATACCAGCTGTTAAAGGGAAAATATGTGATCCATCCCATGGGCTGGGACGCATTCGGCCTTCCTGCTGAGAACTACGCGATCAAGATGGGGGTTCATCCGGCTAAGTCCACGGAAGCCAACATTTCCAATATTAAAAAGCAGATCAAACAGATTGCCGCCATTTATGACTGGGATATGGAGGTCAACACCACGGACCCTGATTTCTACAAGTGGACCCAGTGGATCTTTGTACAGATGTTCAAAAAGGGCCTGGCCTATGAGAAGGAGTTCCCTATTAACTGGTGTCCTTCCTGTAAGACCGGCCTTGCCAATGAGGAAGTGGTAAACGGCTGCTGCGAGCGCTGCGGCACTGCCGTGACCAAAAAGAACCTGCGCCAGTGGATGTTAAAGATCACTGCCTATGCAGAGCGCCTGTTAAATGACCTGGACAAGCTGGACTGGCCTGAGAAAGTTAAGAAGATGCAGACAGACTGGATTGGTAAATCCTATGGCGCAGAGGTGGATTTCCCCATTGATGGACGTGAGGAGAAGATCACGGTCTACACCACAAGACCGGACACCCTGTACGGCGCCACCTTTATGGTGCTTGCCCCTGAGCACGAGCTGGCCAAGAGCCTGGCCACGGATGAGACCAGGGAGGCGGTTGAACAGTATATTTTTGATTCCTCCATGCGCTCCAATGTAGACCGTATGCAGGCCAAGGATAAGACGGGCGTGTTTACAGGCAGCTATGCCATCAACCCGTTAAACGGCGCAAAGACACCCATCTGGCTGTCCGACTATGTACTTTCAGACTACGGCACGGGAGCCATCATGTGCGTGCCTGCCCATGACGACAGGGACTTTGAGTTTGCAAAGAAATTCGGCCTTCCCATTGTACAGGTTATTGCAAAGGACGGCGTTGAGATCGAAGATATGACCGAGGCGTACACGGAGGCAAGCGGCATCATGATCAATTCCGGTGACTGGAATGGCATGGAGTCAGCTGTCCTTAAAAAGGAAGCGCCCCATATGATCGAGGAAAAGGGATTCGGCCACAAGACGGTTAACTATAAGCTGCGCGACTGGGTATTTTCGCGCCAGCGCTACTGGGGAGAGCCCATCCCCATTATCCACTGCCCCAAGTGCGGCTGCGTGCCTGTGCCTGAGGAAGAGCTTCCCTTAAGGCTTCCCGAGGTGGAGAGCTATCAGCCTACCGGAACAGGAGAATCACCTCTGGCAGCCATTGACCAGTGGGTGAATACCACCTGCCCGGTTTGCGGGGCGCCTGCCAAACGTGAAACCAACACCATGCCCCAGTGGGCTGGTTCCTCCTGGTATTTCCTGCGCTATGTGGACAGCCATAATAAAGAGGAACTTGTATCCAGGGAAAAGGCAGACAAGTACCTGCCGGTTGATATGTATATCGGCGGTGTAGAGCATGCAGTGCTCCATCTGCTGTACTCACGTTTTTACACAAAATTCCTGTGTGACATCGGGGCCATTGATTTTGACGAACCCTTTAAGAAGCTGTTTAACCAGGGCATGATCACGGGCAAAAACGGAATCAAGATGAGTAAGTCCAAAGGCAACGTGGTATCCCCTGACGATCTGGTAAGGGACTATGGCTGTGATTCCTTAAGGCTGTATGAATTGTTTGTGGGACCGCCTGAACTGGATGCAGAGTGGGACGACAGGGGGATCGAAGGCGTTTCCAGGTTCCTGAACCGATTCTGGAACCTTGTGATGGACAACAAAGACAAGGAGATAGAGGCTACCAGGGAAATGATCAAGCTGCGCCATAAACTGGTATACGATATTGAGTACCGCTTTAACCAGTTCAGCCTGAATACGGTTATCTCCGGTTTTATGGAATACAACAACAAGATGATCGATCTGGCAAAGAAGGAGGGCGGCATTGACAAGGAGACACTGAGGACATTTGTCATTCTCCTGGCACCCTTTGCTCCTCATATCGGAGAAGAACTGTGGCAGCAGCTGGGCGGCACGGACAGCGTATTCCATGCCCAGTGGCCGGAATGTGACGAGGAAGCCATGAAGGATGATGAGATTGAGGTGGCGGTCCAGGTAAATGGCAAGACCCGTTCCGTGATCCAACTGCCCGCCGACATTTCCAAAGAGGATGCGCTGGCAGCCGGCAGGGAAGCTGTTAAGGACAAGCTGGCCGGTAATATTGTAAAGGAAATCTACGTACCGGGCAAGATCATCAATATTGTCTGCAAATAAAAGCGGTCGCGGATTATGTAACAGAGATTGATAAAAGGAATGGCATGCCGTGTTGTCTGCGGCATGCCATTCCTTGTGCTGTCCTGTTCAATCGGTTCCCTGACCGGAAGCTGAAACCCAGGATCAGAATTTCAGTATCTTGTCCACGTCTGCTGTAAATACAGTGGCGCCTCCAACCTTGACGCCCTTTAATGTATCCACAAACATCTGACCGTTATATTCGGATACCTGGCGTTCCTCCACCCGTTCCGTACAGCTGTTCTTTATATATTCCAGAATTTCCTTTTCCCGTTCTTTTTCAATGCACACCATCAGTGTGATGTTCTTTTTGTTCAGATACAGTCCCTCGGTACAGAACTTGGTAGCCAGTATCCGGTGCCTGATGAATTCCCTGGAAAGCCGTTCGTAGTCAACTTCCTGAATGATGATGATCAATAACTGCATATGCGCGCCTCCTTTCAAGAAATCACCTGAAAATAGGATCCTTGAATGTAATGTTGGATTTATTATAGGCCGGTCTTAGGATATGTTCAAGTTAAATTTTATTAACAATTTTTTGGGTCGGAATCAGGTTCCTTACAAAGCGAATTGTAAGAAAAAAGAAATACCAATTATAACCGGTGCAGGTTATAATAGGAAAAGAAATTTTATGTTAAGAGAGATTCCATATGAAGAGGAGATTCCATATGAAACGGTATAGAAGAATGGCGGTCCTGGCAATGGCGGTCCTGGCAGCGGCAGTCCCGGCAGCGGCGCCACCAGGGCAAACAGCCGGTACGGCGTATGCAGCAGTCCTGGGGCAGGGGGTGCAGGGCGCTGATAAGGGAGGAGGCCCCGGGGTGGTGGAGATCAGCCGGGATACAAAGGCTCCGGCCGTGGTGGACGGCGTGATTCAGCCCCAGAATTTGGAAGCTGCCAGGGAGGCGGACCAGATGATCGTGGTGGTGGGCACCGGCGGGTGCAATGCAGATACTTACTATTACGCCAAGTCTGAAGATTCCTTTGAACTGGTGTGGAAAGAGGCATCCGTTGTGGGACGGGGAGGCATCACCTCGGATAAAGGGGAAGGGGATGGCAAGACCCCGTCCGGCACCTATGGTTTTACCATGGCCTTTGGCCTGAAGGAGGATCCCGGCAGCATGCTTCCCTATCATAAGGTGGTAAAGGGGGATTACTGGGTGGATGATCCCTCCAGCTCTTACTATAATCAGCTGGTGAATACGTCCGTGACTTCCCGGTCCTGGAACTCGGCTGAGAATCTGGCGGCAGCCTCTCCCTACTATAATTATGCCCTTGCGCTGGACTATAATTCGGACCGTGTGCCGGGAAAGGGATCGGCTATTTTCCTTCACTGTTTTACCGCATCAGCGGATAATGGTTCTGCAGGCTGCATCCGGCTTCCTGAATCCAGGGCCAAGGAATTGGTGCAGACAGCCACGGAGAAGACCAGGATCGTGATCGCCGCTGATATAACTCAGCTGAAATGATAAACATATGATTCGGACACAGGGTCCGAATCATTGAGTTGGATCATTTGATATTTTCTAAGGCAGGGGGCGCCTGATCAGCGCGGCCCTGCCATTTTTTTTGACAACATTTTCAGCATATCCAGTTTCTTCTTTTCAGTAGAGGGCATGCCTGAACTTAAGATGGTTACAAGGAGAGCTGTCTCCTTGTCATTAAACTGGATCCCCTTTTGCCTGGCTTCCAGATTAATGGACATGAACGCCTCCATCAGCTTGTTTTTTTCCGTGTGTTCAATGCGGTCCGCAAATTCTGTGAGCAGGGCAAGCTTTTCCTTGCTCATGGATTTCAGGCGTGGATCTTTTTTCCAGTTTGCATCCATACTGTTATGTATCCTTTCTTAAATAAGATGTGATTACGACATGGCCTGGAACGCGGTCATCATCATTTCCATGGTCTCGAAACGGGACTGCTGTTCCGGTGTCAGGAACCTGCGCATCTGGTCCATGGGAGTCTGGCCGTCCATGAAATTCTGGGCCATATCGATCATATCCCGTTCCATGGGATTGCCGTAGGGCCGTATGGCTTTCAGAAGATCCCGCAAAGACCCGGTCCCTTCCGAACTTTCCAGGGAGCATATGCCCATGGAAGCCACTTCCTCGGTTTCAAAAAGTTCAACTGTCTTTCGCAGCTCCTGCGCCTTTACAAAAAGGGATATGGCTTTTTGTTCCTGCACGCCCAGGTAGGGGAGGGCAGCCTTTATCATCTGCAGATGGTGGTCCCCTATGAGATAATCCAAATCAGTAAGTTTATAGTCATCAGATGGGTTCATATCTTTCCACCGGCCTTTTCATTCTTTGCTTAAGTTTATGCAAAGGGACGGCAAACAATGCCACATATTTGAGTTGGGAAGTGATTGGATGCGCCAAAGCCTGGACACTGCATATATTAATAATATGGAAGGAGAGTGAGATCCATGTATAGCCGTTTAGTGATCGATGGAAACGCGGTTTATGAGATAGATGATGAATGTTTGAAAAGAAAGCAGGGCAGAAAAGGATATGGAGGCAAGAACCGGGGAACCGGCAATGCCTATGGATCTCCTGGTTCTGCAGGCTCTGAAAAATAGAAAAAACAGGGAGTGATGAAGCCACTCCCTGTTTTATTTGTCTTTTGTAGAGGATTCTCAGAGGTGGGAATTAGCAGCAGAAGCCGCCACCGCCGCCACCACAGCAGCACAGAAGCAGGATGATCCAAATAAAATCACAGCCGCTTCCACTTCCGCAACCACATCCACAACCGCCTCCGCAGTTGTTGTGGTCAAAGCATCCACCGCCGCCTCCGCCACAGCAGCACAGAATCAGGATGAGCCAGATCAGGTTGCACCCGTTTCCTCCTGTTCCACATCCACATCCACAGTCACAACCGCAGTTTGTTGCTGCTACATCACTCATGTTAGTTCCTCCATATAAAGTTTAATTACACTGTATCATATGAACCCCTGCTTGCTCATGTTTCCTGGTTTTCAAATATTTTTATAAAATTTTAAATGGTACAACCAGCCAATCTATAGTATAATCATGAAAGCATTAAAGAAAAGGGGCTTATAAGATGGATAAGAGCAGATTATATTACCAGACTCCCTATGTGAAGTCTTTTATGTGTACCATAGAACAGTGTGAGAAAAGCGGGAAAGGCACCTGGCTGGCTGTTCTCAATCAGACAGGCTTTTATCCCGAGGGAGGAGGACAGCCCTTTGACACAGGAACGCTGAACGGGGTTGCCGTGCTTTCCGTGCATGAAAGGGGGGATGTGATCATTCATGAGCTGGCAGCGCCCCTGGAACCGGGAACACTGGCAGAGGGCATCATTGACTGGCAGAAGCGGTATGACAACATGCAGCAGCACACAGGGGAGCACATCCTGTCCGGGCTGGTCCACAGGCGGTTTGGATATGATAATGTAGGGTTCCATATGGGGTCGGAGGAAGTGACCGTGGATTTTAACGGCCCCATCACTCCGGAACAGCTGGATCAGCTGGAGAATGAAGCCAACCAGGCAGTGTATGACAATGTCCCGGTAAAGGTTCTGTATCCTGACAAGGAGGAACTGGATTCCTTGGATTACAGAAGCAAGAAGGAACTGACCGGACTGGTGCGGATCGTGGAAATACCGGATGCGGATATGTGCGCCTGCTGCGGAACACATGTAGAAAATACAGGAGAAGTGGGCATCATTAAGATAAGGAGCATGATCCACTACAAAGGCGGCGTCCGCATTTTTCTGCTCTGCGGCCGCAGGGCCCTTCTGGATTACAGGGACAGGCTGAAGGATGAGACCAGGCTTTCCAACCTTCTCTCAGCCAGGCTTGACCTGGTGCCGGAGGCAGTGGAAAAGCTTAAGAACGATCTGCAGGACAGGGAAATGCTCATGGGCCGCCTGTATGGACAGATCTTTTCCCTCAGGACAGAGCAGTACCCGGAGAGAGAAGCGCCCTTGGCTTTATTTGAGGAGGGACTGAATATGGTGCAGATACGCCAGCTGTCCACCCTTTTATATGAGAGGAAAAGGGGAAGCATTGTAATGGTCTGCTCCCCCGGCAATGGAAATGAGGAATATCAGTATGCCCTGGGAAGCGGCTGCTGTGATATGCGTGCCCTGAGCAAGGCTATGAACCGGCGGCTGAACGGCCGGGGCGGCGGAAGCGCCCTCATGTCCCAGGGAACCTTTCGGGCGGACAGGCAGTCTGTGACAAAGGTGTTCCTGGAAGAGAGCGCCCTGTTAATGGAAACGGGCGCCCAGTGAAAATAAAGGATGATAATATGGAACTAAATCGGGATACAATTAAAAAAATCAGAGGACTGATCCTGTTCACCGTGGTCGTGGTGGTGGCAGGGGTCAATTACAGGCGGCTGTTTGATGTGGCGGCAGCTCTGTTTCACATTACATGGCCGTTTATACTGGGGGCAGCCATTGCATTTATCTTAAATGTGCCCATGCGCAACATAGAACGTCACATGACAATATTTGGAAAAAATAGTAAACTAAGACGCCCGCTGAGTCTGGTGATGACCATATTTCTGGTGGCGGGCATCCTGTTTCTGGTTACCTTTGTTGTGACGCCGCAGCTGGTCAAGACATTTTTAAACCTTCAGAGCAGCGTGCCTCTTTTCTTTGCAGGGGTGCAGGCCGAAGCTGAGCGTCTGTTTGCAAGCTACCCGCAGATGCTGGAATATTTAAACAATGTGGAGATCGACTGGCAGCAGATACTGCAGGACATGGTGGCATTTTTAAAAAGCGGTGCAGGCACCATGCTGAACACCACCTTTTCAGCGGCCATCTCCATTGTGAGCGGGGTATCCACCTTTTTGATCGGATTCATTTTTGCCATCTACATCCTTCTACAAAAGGAAACCCTGGGACGTCAGGTGAAAAAATTGCTGAACGCGTTCCTGCCTGAGGCTGTGACAAAACGGGTAGTGGAGATCACTGCCCTGACCGAGCGGACCTTTTCCAGTTTCCTGACCGGGCAGTGTGTGGAAGCAGTGATCCTGGGAACCATGTTCTTTATCGCGCTGAGCCTGCTGCGCCTTCCCTACGCGCTGCTGATTGGGGTGCTCATTGCATTTACAGCCCTGATCCCCATATTCGGTGCCTTTGTGGGGCTGGGAGTGGGAGTGTTCCTGATGCTGATGGTGGATCCCATGGACGCCCTTATTTTTACCATTACCTTTTTTGTGCTCCAGCAGATTGAAGGCAATCTGATCTATCCCTATGTGGTGGGCAATTCCGTTGGGCTTCCCTCTATCTGGGTGCTGGTGGCAGTGACCCTGGGCGGCAGCATGATGGGGATCGTGGGAATGCTCATATTCATCCCTCTGTGTTCCGTCCTATATGCCTTGTTAAGGGATGAGGTGAATGTGAGGGAGATACGTAAGAGGGAACGTGGGTATGGACAGGCCGGGCCTCAGACTGCCCGGGCCGAAACGCAGTCAGTCCTGGATTCGGGAAAACCTGGTGCCAAGGGGATGGCTCCACCCACGGGGACAGCCGGAAACGTGTCAGGAACCAGCCGGAAGAAGAAATAAATAACAAAAACAGCCCGGACTTGCCATGAGTTCCGGGCTGTGCGGCTTACAGGAGGAAATCGAAATTTGCGGAGGCGGTTTTGATGGCTGCCATTTGCAGGTTTAAGGAGGACGCAGCATTATGCTTAAATATCATCTGATGGATGAAAGGGAAAAAGAGATCATTAGCAATTGGAAATACGAAGGCGAATACGGATTATATAATATGCCGCCATACCGGGAACAAAAAGAACAAAGGACCGCTTTCGGAAATCCGGAGAGGGCACAAAATTACTATACATACTGTGACGGGGACCGTTTGATCGGATTCACGAGCATTTTAGAGAAAGAAAAGGAAGTATCCATAGGAATAGGAGTTGATCCAAAGATATGCGGACGGGGATATGGAGAGGAAATTCTTATGCTGGCCGCTGAAATTTCCCAAACACTCTATCCTGGTAAGCCGTTGTGCTTAGAAGTCAGGACATGGAACCAACGGGCGGTCCGCTGTTACGAAAAAGCAGGGTTTCAAATGGACGGAATGCCCTTTGAACAGTCAACGCCGATTGGAAAGGGAACATTTTATCGAATGGTTAAAGATGCCTTGGGTGAGAATTTAAGATCATGGCCCCGGGACAGGTAAAGCAGCATAAATGACAGACAGCCCGGAACTATTCTCAAGTTCCGGGCTGTCTGGATCAAAACCTTATTCTCCCTGGTACATATATTTGATTAAACGTTCGATGTCCTCTTTTTCGTGTGCGATCAAGTCTAATTCTTTGATATATCCGTTGGAGAAGATTGTAGCCATTGACAGATACTGGGCCAGTTTTGACTTCAGGTTGATACGGTCGCCTTCCGGAGACACAAGTTCCACGGTTCCCTTGCACTGGTCTACCACTTCAAAAAACTTCTCTACATCAGTTATGTTCTGGATCTTCACGGCAATTCCTCCTGTTTGTAGTACTTTTCCAAATCTGGAAAAGCCTGGTTAATCTTTTAACATATATGATTATATCAAAATATCAACCCCTGCACAATTACAATATTAGATAAAAAAACTAGGATTGGCGGGCTTTTTTTATATCATCTAACAGCAGGGAGGACACTTTTAATCCGCCTCTGCCCCAGCCGATGGAGATATCCGGCTTATTGCTGCCGTGAAAGTCCGAGCCTCCTGTGGAAAGCAGCCCGTAAGCGGAAGCCATGGCCTGAAGTTTCATGCTTTCCAGGCGGTTGTGGGAGGAGTGGTATACTTCCAGCCCCTTCATGCCCATACCGGCCAGGAACGCGGTCAACTCCTGCGTACCCTTGTCTCCCAGTTTGTACTGGAAGGGATGGGCCAGGGCCACAAATGCTCCTCCCGACAGCAGTGCATCCATAACCTCGCCGGGAGACAAATAAGCTTTGGGAGGACAATACCGCCCGTCATACTGAAGGTATTTTTTAAATACCTGGTCCATGGAGGAGGCAAGTCCCCGGGCCAGAAGCGCTCTGGCCACATGTGCCCTGGTTATGACCGTGTTGGGGTTGCCGGCGCACAGTTCCTCATTGGTAAGAATGATGCCGTCCGCAGCAAAACGCCGGAGCATTTCCCTGTTCCGTTCATCCCTGCGTTCGCGGAACTGTTCCAGGACGTGTTCCAGTGCGGGATCTTCCGGATGGACAAAGAATCCGAGGATATGGATCTCACGTCCCTGGTAGGAACTGGATACCTCGATGCCGGGGACGACCTCCACACCATATTGGACGCCGGCCCGGGATGCTTCGGCAATTCCGGCGGTGGTGTCGTGATCGGTCAGCGCAATTGCGTCCAGTCCGGTCCGGGCAGCCAGCCTGACCACCTCAGACGGTGAGAAGGTGCCGTCAGATGCGTTTGAATGAACGTGCAGATCCACAAATCCCATGGTAAAACCTCCAAATGTAACCAATTTTTAACATCTTGATAATACTTGCTTTATATATAGTAACATGAATTTCACAATAAGTAAAATTGGCGGAAAAAAAACAAAAAAGACGGTTCCATTTTACATAAAGTATGTTATACTACAATCTGTGAATATTTTGATGGACGGAAATGACAGGTGAATAAGATGAATCAATTAGAGAATAACCGAGAACGCAGAACCTCCAACCCTGGCAGAAGCCGGGGAAAGGTTAATAATAATAGAAGTACCGGAGGACACTCCGCTAGAAATACAGGCAGGAGCAGTTCAGGGGGCGGAAGTTCCCGCGGTTCATCCTCCTACCGCTCAGGACAGGCCGGCAGGATGAACGCGGCTCAGAATGCCAGGAGAAACAGTGCCCACAGAAGAAAGAAGGGACCTGATTATAAGAAGATAGCAGCCATTGGAGTGGTGCTCCTTGTTCTCATCACATGTATAGCCCTGGTGCTGAAGGCAAAGGGCAGGATGGGAAATCCGGATGAGACCAGCACGGCGGCTCCTACGGAAACCGAGATCACGAAGGAAGTAAAGGTGGACGGCATTACCATCACCGGCATGTCCAGGAACCAGGCGAGAAATGCGATCTTAAAAGAATATGCATGGAGCATGACGGTTACATACGGTGACAGCACCTATGATGTGACAGACCTGGTGGCTGAAAAAGTAGACGCACTTCTGGAAGAGATATATGGCGGGGAGCCGGAGGAAAGCTATACCCTTGATATGGATGGGATGGAAGAGGCAGCCGCCAAGGAAGCAGCCGCCTGCGCAGCCAAGTGGGATAAGAAAGCAAAGAACGGCTCCATTGATTCCTTTGACAAGGAAAAAGGCGAATTTGTGTTTAAGGGAGAGGAGAACGGATTCTCCATTAACCAGGAACAGCTGGCACAGGATATTGTCCAGGCAATGAAGGATAAGAAGTTTGATGCTGCCATCAAGGCCACGGGGAGTGAGACCACACCTGATATCAGTGCCGCTGCGGCAAAGGAAAAATATAAGACCATTAGTACATTTACCACTAAGACAACGGCCAATAAGAACCGCAACACCAACATCAGGCTGGCGGCGGAAGCCCTGAACGGGACCGTAGTCCATCCGGGGGAGGAGTTTTCATTTAACAGCGCAGTGGGACAAAGAACAGAGGCAAAGGGCTATAAAGGGGCCGCTGCCTATAATAACGGGGAAGTAGTCCAGGAGATCGGCGGCGGCGTGTGCCAGGTTTCCACCACACTGTACAATGCGGTATACCGCTCCGGACTTGGGGAGGAGAGCATTTCCTTCAGGCGCTCCCATACCTTTGAACCCAACTACATTACACCGGGGCAGGATGCAACCGTGAGCTGGGAACAGCCGGATTTCCGGTTTAAGAACACCACCAGCACATCCATTGGCATCAGGGCCAGCTATGGGGACCAGAAGATGACGGTTTCCATTTACGGCATCCCCATTCTGGAGGATGGAATGAAGCTGGACCTGGAGTCCAAAAAAGTGGAGGACCTGGATCCGCCGGCTCCCACCTACCAGGAGGACCAGACGCTCCAGCCGGGGGTGGAGGTTCAAAAGAGCGCCGGTACCATGGGCAGCCGCTGGGAGACGTACAAGGTGATCTACAAGGACGGCAAGGAAGTGTCCAGGGAACTGGACCACAAGACCACATACAAAGGCCATGCTCCCGTTATCCTGCGCAACACCACCGGCGTGGTGCTTGCACCTGAGGAGACCACTCCGCCGGCAGATACAGCGATCCCAACCGTGGACGGAATGCCTGACGGATATGTTCCAGGCGACAATGCTGTTGTACCGCCCGCTGAGAGCACGCCGCAGGAGAACGGACCGGGAGTGGATCCCACCGCGGCACCTACGGCGGCGCCAACCACAGCACCCTCATCCCCGGCACCATCCGCGCCAGGGACAGAGAGCAGCGGTTCCGCCGGACCGGGAGGCGACAATGCGGTGATCGTTGCTCCCCTGAAACAGGAATAATTTAAAATTTAACAAATAGTGTCTATGAGAAAGAGGAACCGTATTTTTGGTTCCTTTTTCTTTGGTTCGGCGCCCAAATAAGTGGAGGGGAATAAACAATTTATGAAAAAGAAAATGAAATCAAAAGAAAGTGATTCCCCAATCCTTGAGCACGGGCTCGAAGCCATTAGAACGGATCCGCAAGAAGAACATCTCCTGTTCGGAAATCAGAGATGGAGGGGCCCGAGAACCCGGATGAGAAGGACGGGGCCGCCTTCAGCCTGTTGGAAAGCCTGATTTATTCCTCCCCCCAGCTGTCATTAAGACAGCTTATAGAAGGATCATGCCGAGTATTGACACGCAAACAGCAGCCCTTTCTTTTTGTGGGAGTTTATAATTTTTTAATGATATATATTGTATTTTTTGGAGTAATTGCGATTAAGCATTTGCAATTTGTTAAATAATTGCTATAATAGTAGACAGGTCAGTCTGCATAGGGTTTTATGCCCCGGAGGCGGACTCACATGTATACCATTACATATACATATTCACTATTTGTAGGAGGAAATCAAAATGGCAAGAAAAATGAAAACCATGGATGGTAACCACGCAGCGGCTCATGCTTCCTATGCATTTACCGATGTTGCGGCTATTTTCCCAATTACCCCATCCTCACCTATGGCAGAAGCCACAGATGAATGGGCCACAGACGGAAGAACCAATATCTTCGGTCGTGAAGTGCAGATTACAGAGATGCAGTCTGAGGCTGGTGCAGCAGGTTCTGTACATGGCGCTCTGGCAGCAGGTGCGCTGACAACTACCTACACAGCGTCACAGGGTCTGTTGTTGATGATACCAAACCTTTACAAAATTGCTGGTGAGCAGCTTCCAGGCGTGATTCAGGTTTCCGCCCGTGCACTTGCAACCCATGCATTATCTATTTTCGGTGACCACTCCGATGTTTACGCATGTCGTCAGACAGGCTGTGCTATGCTGTGCGAGTCCAGTGTACAGGAAGTTATGGACCTGACTGTAGTAGCCCATATGGCAGCTATCAAGGGCAAAGTTCCTTTTATCAACTTCTTTGACGGTTTCCGTACATCCCACGAGATCCAGAAGATCGAGACCTGGGATTATGATGAACTGAAGGATATGGTTGATATGGATGCCATTGACGAGTTCCGTAAGAATGCCCTGAATCCAAACCATCCCTGCCAGAGAGGATCTGCCCAGAACCCCGACATCTTCTTCCAGGCAAGAGAGGCCTGCAACCCATATTATGATGCATTACCTGCAATCGTTCAGGAGTACATGGACAAGGTTAATGCTAAGATCGGTACAGACTATAAGCTGTTCAACTACTATGGCGCTCCGGATGCTGAGCGTGTGATCATCTCCATGGGTTCTGTTAATGATACCATTGAAGAGACCATTGATTACATGGCTAAGCAGGGACAGAAAGTCGGCGTTGTTAAGGTTCGTCTGTACAGGCCATTCTGTGCACAGGCACTGATCGATGCAATCCCTGATACCGTTAAGGTTATCTCCGTATTAGACAGAACAAAAGAGCCAGGCGCTTTAGGCGAGCCTCTGTACCTGGATGTTGTTGCTGCTCTTAAGGGAACTAAGTTTGATCAGGTTAAGATCCTTACAGGCCGTTACGGCTTAGGTTCCAAGGATACCACACCTGCTCAGATCGTTGCCGTATATGAGAACACCACCAAGTCTCCATTTACCGTTGGTATTGTGGATGATGTGACCAATCTGTCACTGGAACTGGGCGCACCTCTTGTAACCACTCCGGAAGGAACCACCAACTGTAAGTTCTGGGGTCTGGGTGCTGACGGTACCGTAGGTGCAAACAAGAACTCCATCAAGATCATTGGTGATAATACAGACATGTATGCACAGGCATACTTTGACTATGACTCCAAGAAGTCAGGCGGCGTAACCATGTCCCACCTGCGTTTTGGACATACTCCTATTAAGTCTACCTACCTGATCCGCAAGGCTGACTTCGTTGCCTGCCACAATCCTGCCTATGTACGCAAGTACAACATGGTTCAGGAGCTGGTTGACGGCGGTACATTCCTTTTGAACTGCCCATGGGATAAGGAAGGCCTTGAGAAGCATCTGCCAGGCCAGGTTAAGAAGTTCATTGCTGATCACAACATCAACTTCTACACCATCGATGGTGTTAAGATCGGTATTGAGACAGGCATGGGACCAACACGTATCAACACCATTCTTCAGTCCGCATTCTTTGAACTGACAGGTATCATTCCTGCAGAGAAGGCAAACGAGCTGATGAAGGCTGCTGCAAAGGCAACCTACGGACGTAAGGGCGAAGATGTGGTTATGAAGAACTGGGCAGCTATCGATGCAGGCGCTAAGGGCGTTCACAAGGTAGAGGTTCCGGAGAGCTGGAAGAATTGTGAAGACGAAGGTCTTGACTATGCAGTTGTAAGCCATGGAAGAAAGGATGTAGTTGATTTCGTTAACAATATCCAGTCCAAGGTTAACGCTCAGGAAGGCAACAACCTGCCTGTATCCGCATTTGTAGATTATTCAGATGGTTCCACACCATCCGGTTCTTCTGCATATGAGAAGCGCGGTATTGCAGTTAAGGTTCCTACATGGGTTCCTGAGAACTGTATCCAGTGTAACTTCTGTTCCTATGTATGTCCTCATGCAGTAATCCGTCCGGTTGCCATGACTGCTGATGAAGCAGCTAAGGCTCCTGCAGATATGAAGATGAAGGATATGACTGGTATGCCAGGCTACAAGTTTGCCATGACCATCTCTCCGTTAGACTGTACCGGTTGCGGTTCCTGTGCTAATGTGTGTCCTGGTATGAAGGGCAACAAGGCTCTGGAGATGAAGAGCCTGGAAGAGAACCTGGGTGAGGCAGCAGCATTTGACTTTGGTCAGTCCCTGCCGGTTAAGGAAGAAGTTCTTGCCAAGTTCAAAGAGAACACTGTTAAGGGCAGCCAGTTTAAGCAGCCTCTGCTTGAATTCTCAGGTGCTTGTGCAGGATGTGGCGAGACTCCTTATGCAAAACTGATCACCCAGCTGTTCGGTGACAGAATGTACATTGCCAACGCAACAGGATGCTCCTCTATCTGGGGCAACTCCTCACCATCTACTCCTTACACTGTTAACTCCAGAGGCCAGGGTCCTGCATGGGACAACTCCCTGTTCGAGGATAACGCTGAGTTTGGTTACGGTATGTTACTGGCTCAGAACGCGATCAGAGACGGCTTAAAGGCTAAGGTTGAGGAAGTAATGGCAAGTGAGCAGGCTTCTGATGAAGTTAAGGCTGCATGCAAGGAATACCTGGATACATTTGGTATTGGTGCTCTCAACGGCTCTGCTTCTGACAAGCTGGTTGCAGCTCTGGACGGCATTGACTGCCCAACCTGCAAAGACATTGTAAAGAATAAAGATTTCCTGGCTAAGAAGTCCCAGTGGGTATTCGGTGGTGACGGATGGGCTTACGATATCGGCTTCGGCGGTGTAGACCACGTGCTGGCATCCGGTAAGGACATCAACATCATGGTTTATGATACTGAGGTTTACTCCAATACAGGCGGTCAGTCCTCCAAGGCAACCAAGACAGGTGCTGTTGCACAGTTCGCTGCCGGCGGTAAGGACACCAAGAAGAAGGATCTGGCTGGTATTGCCATGAGCTACGGTTATGTATACGTTGCACAGATCTGTATGGGCGCTGATATGGCTCAGACTGTTAAGGCAATTGCCGAGGCAGAGGCTTATCCGGGACCATCCCTGATCATTGCTTATGCTCCATGTATCAACCATGGTATTAAGAAGGGTATGGACAAGGCTCAGACAGAGGAGAAGCTGGCTGTAGAGTGCGGTTACTGGAATAACTTCCGTTACAACCCAGCAGCTGAGAAGAAATTCTCCCTGGATTCCAAGCCACCTAAGATGGACAATTATCAGGAATTCCTGAAGGGTGAGGTTCGTTACCTGTCCCTGACCATGAAGAATCCTGAGAGAGCAGCTGAGCTGTTCGCACGTAACGAGGCAGAGGCTAAGGAGCGTTACGCTTACTTAGAGAAGCTGGTTACATTATATGGTAATGACTAATCCTGATAGTGAATAGTTAATTCTATAAAACAGGGCCCCGGAGAGCATATTGCTCTCTGGGGTTTTGTATATTCTGTTTCCAAAAGGGGATAATACTGGAAGAAATAAAGATTGACAGAGAGGATGTGTCATACCAGTATGTTAGAAGAGAGAGCCATGGTTCATTTTCTAAACCGTTTTACCGATTATCCCTTTTTATTGAAATGGGAAGGACACGAGGACCGGATCGGTCATGGAAACCCTATATTTGCAGTTAATATCCGGGACAATATTCCGGTAAAGGAATTGACGGACAGTACGTCCCTGGCACTGGGGGAGGCTTATATGAAAGGGAGGCTGGAGGTGGAAGGCGACCTGTATGAGGCGCTGGACCATTTTCTGGGACAGATGGATAAATTTTCAGTCAACCAGACTCGGCTGAAAAAGCTGCTCCATCCCTCCAATTCCAAGAAGAACCAGCAGGCGGAGGTTTCATCCCATTATGATATTGGAAATGATTTCTACAGGCTGTGGCTGGACGAAACCATGAATTATTCCTGCGCCTATTTCAAGACGGAAAAAGATACATTGTACCAGGCACAGGTGAACAAGACTGATTACATTTTGAAGAAGCTGTCACTGGAAAAAGGAATGAGTCTTTTGGACGTGGGATGCGGATGGGGCTTTCTTTTGATCCGTGCAGCCAAGGAATATGGCATCCATGGAACCGGTATTACCCTGAGCAGGGAACAGTATGAAGGTTTTACAAACCGCATTAAGGAGGAAGGGCTGGAAGAACTGTTAACCGTAAAGCTGATGGATTACAGGGATCTTCCTTCAAGCGGCATGAAGTTTGACCGTATAGTCAGCGTAGGCATGGTGGAACATGTGGGGCGGGAAAACTACGGAAGATTTCTGGACTGTATGGATAAGGTCCTGAAGCCGGGAGGTGTCTTTCTCCTTCACTTTATCAGCAGCCAGAAGGAACATGCAGGTGATCCGTGGATCAAAAAGTATATATTTCCCGGAGGCGTTATTCCCAGCCTGAGAGAGATTATTTCCCTGATGGCAGAGCATGATTTCCACATCCTGGATGTGGAAAACCTGAGGAATCACTATAACAGGACATTGCTGTGCTGGGAGAAGAATTTTAAAGAACACCAGGATGAGATAAGGGAAATGTTTGACGAGGAGTTTGTGCGCATGTGGGACCTGTATCTGTGCTCCTGTGCGGCTACCTTTCATAATGGGGTGATCGACCTGCATCAGGTGCTGGTGAGTAAGGGCGTGAACAACAGCCTGCCTATGGTGAGGTGGTATTAGGGCTTCAGCGGACAGCGGCAGATATAGTTTAAAAGAATGAATAATGTTGTACTCCCGGAGTCTCCTCGGCCCCTATCTTTGCAGCTGGGATTCCAGGAGTACACGAATATACGGAGGAGGAGGGTACGGATGGAGACAAAGCAGGATCTGATCCAATATTGCCTGACGTACAAGGACGTTTATGAGGATTATCCGTTCCGTGACCACGAGTGGGCGGTGATACGCCACAGGAAGAATAAAAAGGTGTTTGCCTGGATCTACCGCAGAAATGATGAGGTATGCATTAACCTGAAATGCGCCCCGGAGTGGATCGAATTCTGGCGCAATGCATTTACTGCAGTGAGGCCGGGATATCATCTGAATAAGAAATACTGGAACACGGTGGTGCTGGACGGCACGGTGCCTGACAAGGACATTAAGCGGATGATCGGTGAGAGTTACGACCTGACAAAATGAGGCAAAATAAGAAAATGAAAGAAAAAAGGTATAAATAGTAAAAAATACTTGATTTTAGAGTGTATTTATGATATATTCTTCTGGTCGGGGCATTAGCGCAGCTGGGAGCGCGCCACACTGGCAGTGTGGAGGTCACGGGTTCGAATCCCGTATGCTCCATTAAAGAAAGTACGTAAATAGGAGGGGCTTCTGTATATCATCAATCTGTATTTGATGAAAAATTACCCATAGCTACCCAACTGTAACTATTTTGATTTTAAGCAGCCGTTTAAGGCTGCTTTTTTGTTTTATAGAAAACTTCGCAAATCGGCAATTTTTTGGAGATTCTTTCCTGTTTATGGTGCTTTGTATAAATGCCATGGTATCGGACCATTTTAAAATGCTTGTCTGGGATATGCACAATCAGGCGTTTGATAAAGTGAGTGTACAGTATGAGAACTGCTTGAAAACAATGAAAGAGATAGAAAAGTCAATCTACCTTTTTTGTTAATGCACATTCAATGATTGGTTTAAACTTCTGGGTGTTGAGCTGCATAATTAGTATGATAAAATGTAAATGTAATATTTTTCATTATTCTCTTTTACGGCAATACAATATGTTACCCTTGTTGTAGCACCTGCAACTAGTGAATATTTGCTATCCATTATCTCACTACATTTCAGTTCATCTGCATTATTTAGATTTAGTGAATTATAATTGGACTTATCAACATAATTTTGAAGAGAATCAAATAAAGATGATGCAACAGACACATTCATTGAATTATATGTATTGTCATCTATCTCTACCTTTGCATACGTTAATTGAACACCATATAAGTCTACATAAAACTTAGAATCTATCAGATTTGCTGATTTGGGAAGATCTATTTTTGCAATTTTCTCAATATAATTTTTCTTGAATAAAAGAGGATGAATAAACATCAGCAATGCAATGATTACAATTCCGATAATAATACCTATTTTCTTATTGCATTTAATCATATTTAATTTCGTCCTTTCTTGACGGTGAAACATTAATTATATTTATTACTTCTAGGGGAGACCTATTATATAATTTCTGATTTCCCTCTAGATTAGTTTAGAAGACTCCCAATAATTAAGCCCCATTACTTTTATTCCAACTACTCATAATAAATCGAGGATTGTATATAAATTATTCTGATTCTCTTATTTCCTCCTCTATGGGTGGAAGCTCAAAAGGGATGTTTCCTTCTAAAAAGGTATTCATGTCATCACTTGCAAGCTCACTATCTGTTAAATGGGTTTTGTTAATTAAATATATATAAGCACTTTTATGCAGATAGTCGCTCTCAAAAACAGGTCTGGCGCGATACCCTTTTAATTGCCATCTAGTATCTGACAAATAATCTTTTTCATAATAATAAAGGTATTTTAACTTACGTCCAAAAGAAATGATTATATCATTTTTTTCCCTATCTAATTCAGCAGAAAAACGGTCATCGTAGTATTCTGATGATAAGAATTCATCAACTGTATAGTAATTCCACCATGTAAATTCTTCATCCGGATGTAGATCAAGTGCAGTGTAACGCATTGTGTAACTTATATTATATACACCTTCTAAATAAGATAAATCTATAAACACTCTCTCATCTCCATTTGGTAAATTAACATTTAATTCTTGATCACTTGTTTCTATCACAACCGATTTTTCTTCTGTGTAATCATTAACATTTTGTCCTCTGATTCCTGATTGTGCTTCAGCACAACCAGAAATAAAAATAGCAATTATAAAAGGTACAACGAAATTTGTTTTCAACTTATCTTCTCCTCATTCTAAAAATATAACACTGGTTGTGTCTTGATATAATGAAGGTATTTTACCCAGGCCGTTTTATTGCAGCTATAGTGGTACTTTAGGAGACGGAGAGGTCTGGCGATTGATATATTAGTCTTGCAGATTCAGTATATCACCATGGCAAGTGAGTGTAAATAAAGATCTGTTCAGTTATATCAAACAGAGTAATGGGTAAGGCTGTCAACAACATGATAATAAGCTGATCCTGTAAATAGTCAATCGAACGAAACGAAATAAGACGGACACCATACAACTGTATGGCATCCGTCTTATTTGCAATCGAATCAATATCAGCTCTTCTTATATCCACACTTGGGACATACGCCGTTCTCGTTCAGGGCAATGCCGCACAGCGGGCAGCGGTCCACCTTAAGGGTGGGTTTAAATTCCTCTGACGCAGCATTGACGCCGCTGCTAAAGGTGATCTTTGCAATATTCAGCTTGTCCTTCAGAAGATCATAGATGATCTTGATCATTCCTTCAACTGTCATAGTCTCTTTTGTAACCACTAACCGACATTCCGGATATGCGGTTGCAAGCTCTGTCTTGAATGCCGGTCCCTTCATCTGGTTGTTGGGAGCGCCATCGCGGATACCCTGTGCCTCATACACGCCAAGGATTGCGGGTAGCAGTGGGTCGTCTTCTCTTAAGATCAGGGCATGGTCAAAATTCTTCAACAGCGCCCAGGCTGTTTTTTGAATTTCATTACATGGGAAAACCATGTTAACACCAGGCTCCACTGAATCCTCCACCTCGATTGTTAAAATACCCGTATGTCCGTGCAGATACTGCGCCTCGCCCTTAAAACCGTAGAACCTATGAGCGTACTGCAGATCCAATGTTGTAATACTCCTCATGATATTTTCTCCTTTGTATTTATATTTACGGGGTTACGCGCCCGCATACGCTTGCATCTGATAAATGGTTCTTCCGGACAGTCAATACATCTGCAGTAGAATGTTATGCTTTACGGCATTCGGGGCAGAGATAGTATATCTTCAGGTCATAGATGTCGATCTTGAAACCCACTTGCTTTTCCAGTTCAGCAGTCATATCTGAGAGGTTTAGATCAGCCAGTTTTCCGCAGCGGCGGCAGACTAAATGGTCATGCCTGGTGTTTTTATCATACCGGTCCGGCTGGCCTTCCACGCTGATCTTGCGGATCATTCCCTTCTGGTAAAGACTGTTCAGATTATTATAAACGGTTGCCATGACCACGGCGGGAAATTTCTTCTTCAGTGTAAAAAATATCTGTTCCGCGGTCATGTGTTCATCTGTACAATTAACGATTTCCAATATACTCTGTCCATAGCGAGTCATGTTATATCCCTCGTTTTTTTAATAATTGAAGATCTTTAAGGAAGACTGCATCAAGTTCTGCCTTGCAATTTTCATCTTCCTAGAAGATAAAATTAAAATTAGAATAATTCTAATTTCACTATAAAACTTTCTTATATGGTTGTCAAGCTATTATTAGAAATAAATTCCATGAAATATCTTGTTTTTAGGGATTGGACGGGTTATCTGCCAGGGACGGCAGGATCATACTTTTTATCATTGACACAAACAAATGTTCGTGCTATCATATAAATAGAACGTATGTTTGTATTTGCGGTTAAGGCCATGGTTCTAATAATAGCGTACCGCTCTGAGATATAGGCAGGGTGATTGGATCGGTCAGATTGATATGGGGACAAGTATATGGATGAGGACGCGGAGATAGAAGGATTTCGTAAATTTATGAAAGCTGCGGTGATGGCAGTGAAGGCATCAGATGAAGCCGTGTTCATATGTCCGGTGTGCGGCGGACGGGCGCGGTCTGAAAGGGCTGTAAACGGTCAGATACATGCCATATGTAAAGGATGCAGGATAAATGTTATGGGAGAACCCTTTGTCAATGACAGCGGATGGATCTGCGAATAATGTCATAGATAACAGATTAGAGACGGAGGGGAAGGGATTGGAATCTATTCACCTGCAGGTATTAGTCAGGAGGGATGAGAATGAATGACGGTAGTTTAACAAAAGATAAGGAGGATATATCCATAGAGAACCTATATAATTTTATCAGGGCTTCCCTGCTGGCCCTGCAAGTTACAGATGGTTTTGGCGAGGCGGATTTTATATGCCCCATTTGCGGCGGCATGGCTCATATCAGGAGAATGAAGGGTGAATTGTATAATAAGGGCGATATAGAATGCGGATGCGGCTATTCATTCCATTTTTGATGACATATTGATGACGTCCTCAGGGGACAGTATATAAAGATCCCATCAGCTGTTTGACATTAAGCCGGATCGCGATTAGACTATACATATGATTTATGTCAGTCTGGAAAGGAATAGACTGCCCTATTTAACAAGGGGAATTGACCTGTAAAGGGAGGTACGTATGGATACTGAGTTTATAAATTTAACAGCAGAAAACCTTGCCCATGAGCATTTGTGCTGTATTATCCGCAGCAAAAAGCCGCATCCCGGTATTGACGCAAAGCGGCAGTGGCTTTCAGACCGTCTAAAGGAAGGCCATGTTTTTAGAAAGCTAAACGCGAAGGCTACTGTTTTTATTGAATATGCGCCGCTTGAAACAGCCTGGGTTCCCGTAATCGGTGACAACTATTATTATCTGTACTGCCTGTGGGTTTCCGGCAACTGCAAAGGAAAGGGGTATGGGAAATCTCTGATGGAGTATTGTCTGGATGACGCCAAAGCAAAAGGGAAATCCGGTATCTGTATGCTGGGAGCAAAAAAGCAAAAGCATTGGCTTTCGGACCAGGCATTTGCCAAAAAGTATGGCTTTGAGGTTGTTGATACCACGGATCAAGGATATGAATTACTGGCACTGTCCTTGGATGGAACAAAACCCCGGTTTGCCCAGAATGTAAAAAGCCAGGAAATTGAAAACAAAGAGCTTACGATTTATTATGATATGCAGTGTCCCTATATCCGTCAAAACATAGAGATCATAGAACAGTATTGTGAACAGAATGATATTCCGGTATCATTTATTTATGTGGATACGCTGCAAAAAGCAAAAGAATTGCCTTGTGTTTTTAATAATTGGGCAGTATTTTACAAGGGTAAATTTGAGACCGTGAATTTATTATTGGATATTGCCGGTTTAAAGAGAATACTTAAAAAATAAGATATGGCTGCCATCCTGCCAAGGGTTTCGCGGATCGGCAACCCTGTCAAGAGGATGATCCTATGCCGTGAGAATGCACTCCATATTGCAGCTATAATACTTACAGTTAATGCTGCCAAGCGCTATCTTTATTTTCAGCAGTCAGGAGCAGATCCGCAAATCCGTGAGGCGGAGGGAGGAAACGCCAAACCATCGATTGCCATAAAACCATCTAAATGATATCATTGATCATATAGAACATATTCCCATAGGCGCCAAAAAACGTCAGGTTAGGAACCGCAGGGAATGAATGGAGAAGGAGGATTTGTGATGAGAAATGTGTTGATGGCTTTTGTAACGCTGACTTTGACACTGTCGGTAGCCTTTGCGTCCTATGCCATGGATGGATGGCGGCAGCAGGAGGGCGGCTGGTACTATTATCAGAATGAACAAAGGCTGGCTGATCAATGGATCAATGCAAATGGTGACACCTATTATCTTGGCCCGGATGGAAGAATGCTCACCGGAAATCATCTGATCGATGGGTATCTTTACAGCTTTATGTCGGATGGAAAGCTTTTTAAATACACGGGCACGGACGTATGGAGAGACCATAAGGTGATAACAACAGATGGACGGGGAGTCTTGGCTGCCATGGATCAGGAGGATGCGCTTTTCGGATCTACCTGTGTGCAGTGGATGGATCAGACCTATGGAATCCACACAAAATATAAGGATGAAAAAGAGGTGTGGGCGGATCTGCATTTTACTCAGCTGCCATCGGATGAGACGCTTATGGCCCGGGACTGGGGAATAACAGACAAAGAGGGTGGGATTTCCATGGTCAACCATCTTTTTAGTGAAGGGGTGGCAACGGATGACAAAGCAGTGAAAGCATGGGATTTCAGCAGGGCCATGATGCTGTGCAGTTCCATGAGAGGCGCCAGATGGATGGATATGGTTGAGTATAGGACCATGCAGTACGCCATGGCTCCAACGATCCAGCAGTCGTTTTCTTCGTGGGAAGATTTTTTTGATCACTATATGACAGCATACCGTCAGTGGGACAGTTCGGTTGGACATGGGGAGAGCAAAGAAAGAGAAGCCGCCTATGAACAAATCAAAAAAGTTATGGACCAGAATGATGAAGATAAATGGATTCCATGGGATAAAGCACTTGTAAAGTATTGGTGATCAATATGTATGAAAGAATGCTCAACAAACAGGTAAAGCCCACAGTAGCTGATATGACAGGGTATTGCGGCGAAAATGCTGAATTATTTACTTACCTCAATGAATGGTTGGAAAAAACCTTCCAAACAGAACCGCAGGTTGTGTTTCCCTATGGAAATCAATATGGTTGGGGGATTGCTCACAGGAAGAAAAAGAATCTCATCTGTAATGTATTTCCTGAATATAATTCGTTTACCGTGATGACCCGATTATCAAATAAACAGTTTGAGTCGGTATACAGACATGTGAGCCGGTATACGCAGGAATTGATAGATAACAGGTATCCCTGCGGGGATGGAGGATGGGTCCAATACAGGGTCCTCTGTGAGAGGAATCATGAGGATATTCAAACAATATTAACTGTAAAATGCTCATCATAACAGATACATAATAACAGGCACAAAAAGAACTGCTGACCATGAAGTGAAGTACAGGGGCAGCAGTTCTTTTTATCCCATGAATGCGGAGTCAAATGCTAAACATAACAGGTAATCCCAGAAAAACCAAGGGATTGTTTTTCTTGTCAGTTTCTCCGGTCTTCCACCATCAATGTCTGGATCGCATCAGAAGATGGATTCCAGTTTAATACATAGAGGGTGTAGATACGTCTGGGCCTCATGCTGATGGTTGTGGTGAGCAATGTTGTTTCCGGCCTGGCGGAACGGGAAACATGAACCGTATAACTTCCGCTCATCATGGAACTGAAGCTGGTTGCCTGTTTAAACCGGACAGAGTTGAAGTAGATATTTCCAAGGGCAACATTGACGGCACCGCTGTAATAGGCCAGGTTACATACACGAAAACATGCGTTCGCGTTGGACATAGGGCAGGTGGTATCTGCAATTAAGGTCAGATCCAGCCCTGTGGAGGAATTGATAATTGCAATGGTAGCCATCCCATCCCCAATATACATGGATTTCCGTACATAGGTGTATCCGTTCCCCACCACCGCAAAGGTATGGTATCCCTGTGAAACCTGCTGATAACGGGTCAGTTCAGGAAAATTAAGGTTAGAATAAACAGGGCGGTTGTCAATGTAGATGGTAAATGCATTATATCCCGTTGCCGCATTCAGAAAACGGATCGCGCCCCGTACCCACTGATCGTTATTGCAGAAAAGGCAGGGCATGGGTGTTGGAACAAATGGAGGATAAATAGGGCGGTCGGGATAAGGCCGGTCGGGGAATGGCCGGTCGGGAAATGGCCGGTCAGGATAAACGGGTGGCATAACTGAAAAATCCGGGTCGATATCTTCATCATCCGAAGGGATCATTACATCATAGTCTGGCACTGAAAAGTCCGGGTCAACGGAAAATGCCGGATCGACCGCAGTGTCTGGGTCAACCATAAAGCCGGCGTCAAACGAATCATTTGTAAGTTGTGCAGCGGTAAGTGGTATTGTTTTAAATAGGTTCATCGTATTTCCTAGTTGTTCTTTTAATTTAGTATATTCAATAGTTATAAATGAGTGACCGTACATGTCTGATGCACACGGTTACGGATGGCGTTTGATTGATAGGTTGATTGATAGGGTCAGCACTTTTGGAGAGGGGAGAAAACATCACGGGGAGGGAACAGGAGTATAGTTTACCGGTTCCTCCGTTACATGATCAAAGCGGTAGGCTGAGAATATCAAACCTAACAAAAGAAGATTGAGCATGATGCTTAACCGTCCTTCTGAAAGCAATGGCATATTAGGAAATTGGCCGTATTGATATCCAAAATTCCCCAGCACATAAAACACTCCCTGCCAAAGCAGGCACTGGCTGCAGCAAAATCCAAGGGATGAAGCCAGCAGTCCGCGTATGCGTCCGATGCAGGAGAAAAGGATCAGATAAAATAATCCGATGCCCCCCACAAGGAACAGGCCTGGAATCCATCCAAAGAGGAGGATGGCCACTGCGATTATATAGTTGTTGTAATAGTGTATGGGAAGGATATCCCACAGGGTTACATTACCTGCGTGGTACTGGAGGTAACGGGGCATATATCCCTGTTCCCAAAGCGCGTTGGACACTTCATGAAGCTCCAGCTGCCGGCGTACGGTCCGTGTACCGGTGATATCCAGTCCGACCTGCCTGAAATCCCGGGATTCAAAGTACCATGCACCGGAGCCGTATTCCATCATTTTCTCCGCAGACAGTTCCAATCCATGGGTGAGCGGCGTTTTTGACAGGAGTTCCTGGATCAGGATGCCGTTATAAGTATCATCCCATGTGCTGTGAACCGCTGACTGCGGGGAAAGAAATGCTGCAGCATTGTTCCGGCCGGTGCCTGTGAGGAGCACAGGGCTCCCTATCAGTACCAGCCCGGCCAGAAAGCCGATGCAAGGTGCATGGCGTTTTCCGGAAAAAACCGAGTTCCGGGCCATATAACACAGGGTGGCAAGCATGCTGAGAAGTGACATAATGGGAACTGTATCATATAATTGCAGACAGGATGTATATACCAGAAGCATCCAGATGCCGGCACACAGGGAAGCGGTGATGAGAAACTGCCTTTTATGTAAACGGGAACAATACAAAATCACTGTGATCACCGGCGCGGAAAGCAGTATGGCACAGTAAGCGATTGTGGAATTTCCTATCACATACCCATGATATTCTGAGAGCAGGAAGATCCCTGCCCTGGCGGCCAGATACAGGGGGCATACGGATAATACAAGAATCTTCCGGTATCGGATCAAAAGAGGATATCCATGTAAAGCAACCAATATCAGCAGTGCAACGCCCATGATATAATAAATAAAGCGGTTTCCGATCTGGACCGGCCGCCATTGCATGAATATGGCAAATGCAAGTCCTGTGAGCAGCAGCAGGGCGGTGGCTGCTGTGAGCAGCGGGGCTTTCTGAAGCTTGTGGACTTCGTTCAGTCTGGTTCCGATGGCGGCTGCATCACCCATACAGCGCAGGGCCTGAGCTTCTGCTTCCTTGGGGGAAAGCCCCTGGGATTCGTAGTCCTCCATGCGGTCCTGAATATGTGATTCCAGTTCCTGACGGATGGAGGGCCGAAGGGGCTTGTAGGAGATCTGTTCAGTTACTTCTTTAAGAAAGTGGGAAGTAGGGGAAGGGGAGGAGTTCTTATCCAAAGACAACACCCCCCATCACCTGGTTGACGGCGGTCTGATAGATTTCCCACTCTCTGGCTTTTTCTTCCAGCAAAAGTCTTCCGGTGGGAGTAATGGCATAATATTTGCGGATCCGTCCGCTGTCCGCTGTCTGCCGGTAGCTGCTGACAGCTCCCTGCTCCTCCAGATTGTGCAGGATGGGGTAGAGGGTGCCCTCCTGAAGCTGAAATACATTCCGGCTCTGCTGTTCCAACTCCCGGATGATCTGATACCCGTACATGCTTTCCTGTTCCAGAAGCCTCAGCACCAGCATGGAAGTGCCAAGAGCCATATAGCGTTTGTCCATAGAGTGACCTCCTTGTTTGTAACCTGTTATGATCCGTTTCCCATTCATATCGTTGGTGTGCCAATGAAAGAAAATAAAAGGCACATACATAGATAATCCAGGTATATGTTGCATTATACCTGGATTATCTATGTGTGTCAAGGGAGAATCCTCGTTCAATCGCGGCCGGGCATATTGATAATTTGTAAAATACAGTGTATGCTTATGTTAGCGGGTGAGTTTTAGACAAAGGGCCCATCTGTGTGCAGGTGAATACGGTTACCGATTGTTTCAGATCGTATTATCTGAACCAGATAAGGAATCTCAATGTTATGATAGTCACTGCAATGACGCTCATGACAGCAAGGCTTTTCAGGTCATTTATCATATCCTTTTTCATATGGATTCATCTCCTTTCCGTACTTTTGTATGATTTTAATATATACCTGGTCCATATTAAGATTCCATACACATAAATGGTCCAACTCATTAATATTTTGTTGATGGAACACATTCACAACTCAAATTTCCGGGGCACCATCTGAGCATGGTGTTCTGGAACATTTCTATAATCCATGGAAATGGTAAACCGGAGGTTAAAATTGAAAATTGAAATTGATATGCCCTCATCTGTTGTATGTATATTACAGGAACTGGAGCAGAAAGGGTATGAAGCATATATTGTGGGGGAGTGTGTCCGGGACAGCCTTTTGGGAATCTGTCCTGAAAATTGGGAGATCTGTACCTCAGCTCCCAAGGAACAGCTGGCCGGTATATTTTCCCAGGGGAAAATGGTTCCCGGGGACAGACGGAAAGCCCCGGGATCCTGCAGATACCAGCCATGTGACCGGGTTGATGTGGCCGGTGATATGACCGATCTGAAGAGAGAGCTGGAGCAACGCATTTTCACCATTGAAGCCATGGCTTATGGGCTGGGGGTGGGGCTGATCGATCCCTTTGACGGTAGGCAGGATCTGGCGGACCAGAGGATCCGGTGTATAGGAAAGCCGGAGGATGTATGGAAGGCGGAGGAGATCCTGTCCTGCGTCCGCCTCGCAGTCCGGCTGGGGTATGGGATCGATAAAGATACCCTGGACTCAGCCGTTGCCCACAAGGACAGGCTGATAAAAGTTCCCGGACCATGGGTCGGGGATGAGATCATAAAGATGTTCTCCGGTAATATAAGTGACCTGGTGTATCAAATCAGATGTGCCCAGCCTATTTTCATGGAGGTCCTACCGGAGCTTAAGCCCATGGTGGGATTTAAACAGAACAACCCATACCATGCCTATGACGTATGGCGGCATACGCTGGAGGCCCTGTCCGTGGCAAACGGTGATCTGATCGTCAGGCTGGTGGTCCTGTTTCATGATATTGGAAAACCCCATTGCTATACAGAGGATGAGAAGGGGGTGGGACATTTCTATGGACATGGATCTGTTTCTGCCCGTATCACGGATGAGGTGTTGGGCAGGCTGCAGTTTGACCGAACTTTAAGGGACAGGATCGTGGAATTGGTCAGGTATCATGATGTGGACTTGCATGAAAACAGGAAAAGTGTGCGGACCTGGCTTAAGAGAATGGGAGAGGATCAGTTTCGCAGGCTTCTTGAGGTCCGCCGCTGCGATGTGACGGGCCAGAACCCCAGGTACATTGCCGAGAGAGTGGAGAAGGTGGAGAGGATCAGGGCAATTCTGGATGAGGTGTTGATCCGGGACCGGGGATTTACCATCAAAGATTTCTGAAGCTGCCAAAAAAGGCGGCTTTTTTCTTGTCCACGGCAAAAAAGGTATTGATCATAGGCAAACAGCGCATAATGTGACCAGATATATACTGGAGGTCTGGCATGAAACATATGTATAAGGAATTGTTTTTGTTTAAATGGGCTCTTCTGCTGCTTTTTATCACCGTGGTCGGTTCCGTGGCCGCCAATCTTGCCCTGCCCATGTATCTCTCGGAGGTAATCAATACCGCGATTCCGAATGGGGATAAGGTACAGGTGGTATCAATTGGAGGAGCCATGCTGTTGTTTGTGCTGCTGGGGGTTGTGTGCAGTGTGGGAACCGGTTTTTTTGCTTCCCTTGCATCCGTTGGCTTTGGGAAGATTGTGCGGAGTAAGATATTCCGAAAGGTACAGTTCTATTCCCAGACAGAATTTGACGGTTTTTCCACCTCATCCCTGATCACAAGAACCAACAATGACGTTGTCCAGGTCCAGACTTTCATGAATATGCTTCTTAAGGTTTGCCTGATGGCTCCCATCATGTGTATTGGCGGGGTGGTGCTGGCCCTGGCAAAAAGTGCGACCATGTCCATGATCCTGATCATTTCCCTGCCTGTCATGATCGCCTTTG
Source organism: Enterocloster citroniae (assembly GCF_040545455.1). Taxonomy (NCBI): domain Bacteria; kingdom Bacillati; phylum Bacillota; class Clostridia; order Lachnospirales; family Lachnospiraceae; genus Enterocloster; species Enterocloster citroniae. Next base: position 371,347 of record NZ_JBEPLZ010000003.1, read on the forward strand.
TCCTGATCATAGCCCGACTTGCATCGCCTTTGTCCAGAAAGATGCAGGAAAAGCTGGATGAGATCAACCTTGTCACCAGGGAGAAGCTGACAGGGATCCGTGTTGCCAGAGCCTTTGGGACGGAACAGTTTGAGGAACAGAGATTCCACAGGGTCAATGATGAATTTATGCTCAATACCATCCGCATGAACAGTATCATGGGGATTATGATACCCGGGCTGAGCCTGATCCTGTACGCGACCATGGTTGCCCTCATTGCCTTTGGGGGATACCAGATCATCAATATTCATACAGCGATTCCCATTGGGGACATCATTGCTGTGATCCAGTATGTGATGCAGATTATGATGTCGGTGATGATGCTGTCCATGATATTTGTCATGTATCCCAGGGCAGCGGTTTCTGCGGGCAGGATCAATGAAGTGTTAGAAACCTTGCCCGCCGTGTCCGGACGTGATGATGGGGTGACAGAAACGGACAGAAGGGGATATGTATCCTTTCGGGATGTGACGTTCACCTTCCCCCACGCAGAGGCTCCGGCCATTGAGCACATATCATTTGATTCAGCGCCCGGGGAGGTTACGGCAATCATAGGTTCCACAGGAAGCGGCAAATCCACTCTGGTGAACCTGATTCCCAGATTTTATGATGTGCAGCAGGGAGAGGTGCTGGTAGACGGGGTGAATGTAAAGGATATGGAGCTTAGGACACTTCGCGGTAAGATCGGTCTGGTGCCCCAAAAGGCATTTCTTTTCAAGGGAACCATTGCTGAAAATGTGGGATACGGCCTGGAACATCCGGATCAGAGGGATGTGGAGCACGCGGTATCCATTGCGCAGTCCTATGATTTTGTCACTGCCAAGGAGGGCGGGTTTGAGGCACCCATATCCCAGGGCGGTTCCAATGTATCAGGCGGACAGCGGCAGCGTCTGGCCATTGCAAGGGCCATTGCCAGAAAACCGGAGATCTATCTGTTTGATGACAGCTTTTCAGCGCTGGATTATAAGACAGACGCGGCCCTGAGAGCGGCTCTGTTGACAGAAGCCGGTGACGCCACTGTGATTTTGGTGGCGCAGCGGGTCAGTACCATTAAAAATGCGGACAGGATCCTGGTGCTGGAGGATGGCCGGTGTGTTGGCCAGGGCAGGCATGAGGAACTGATGAAGAGCTGCGAGGTATACCGGGAGATTGTGTATTCCCAGCTCACCCAGGAGGAGGCAGGGAAAAATGAAACCAAGCAGCCATAATAAAAAGCCGGATCCCAATGCTGTTTTCAGGCGCCTTCTTCGTTTTATGGGACCCTATCGCAAAGGTCTGGCCGTCTCGGTTGTCTTTATCATCCTCTCATCCCTTTTTAACAGTTTCGGCCCATTTGTGCTGGGAATGGCAACGGATGCCCTGGCAGGACTTGTAACAGGAGGGGAGCCGGTCTACGGTGAGATACGCAGGTTTGCTGTTATACTGATCCTTCTGGCTTCCATTTATATTCTCTACGCTGTTTTTAAATATATCAGCACGGTCATCCTGGTGAGGGTTTCCCAGAAGACCATCCGCGATCTGAGGAACGGCATTGACCGGAAGTTTGTAAAGCTTCCCCTGAACTATTTTGATACAAATACCTACGGGGATGTGCTCAGCCGCATCACCAATGATGTGGATACCATATCCAACAGTTTGCAGCAGAGTCTGGAGCAGATCGTCACAGCTGTGACGTCCGTCCTATGTATTCTGGCCATGATGCTCTTTATCAGCCCGATCCTGACGTTGATCGGTATTGTGACCGTACCCCTTGCCCTTGTCTTTTCCATGAAGATAGCAGGGGCTTCACAGAAATATTTTAAGAACCAGCAGGAGACCTTGGGGGAACTGAACGGGTATGTGGAGGAAATGTACACAGGTCATACCATTGTCAGCGCCTACGGCACGGAGGAAGAGACCATTGATGAATTTGAGGAAACTAACAGGACCTTGTATGACAGCGGCTGGAGATCCCAGTTTATGTCCAGCACCATGATGCCGGTTACCCAGGGAATGGCAAACCTTGGGTATGTGTTTGTGGTAATCGTGGGAGGTGCCTTTGCAATTGACGGCAGAATGACGATCGGTATGATCCAGTCATTTATCCAATACCTGAGACAGTTTTCACAGCCCATTAACCAGACGGTGCAGATCGCCAATGTCCTCCAGTCCACGGCAGCGGCAGCGGCCAGGGTGTTTGAATTTATGGATGAGACCGAGGAAGTCGCGGATCCTGAACACCCCGTGGTTTTGGAATCAGTGGACGGCTCCGTGGAATTTAAGCATGTAAAATTCGGATATCTGCCATATCACACCCTGATGCATGATGTGAGCCTTAGGGTGGAACCAGGAAGCAAGGTCGCTATTGTGGGGCCCACCGGCGCGGGCAAAACCACGCTGATTAATCTGCTGCTGCGTTTCTATGATGTGAATGACGGAGAGATCCTTGTAAGCGGCATTCCGATCAAAAAGATGCGGCGTATGGATCTTCGGGCTGTTTTTGGCCTGGTCCTCCAGGATACGTGGCTGTTTACAGGCAGCATCATGGAAAATATCCGTTATGGCAGACTGGATGCGGGGGATGAAGAGGTGATGGAAGCGGCCAGGGCGGCCAGGGCGGACACCTTTATCCATACCCTGCCGGACGGGTATCAGTTTGTACTGCAGGAGGGAGCTGCGAACCTGGCCCAGGGTGAACGGCAGCTTCTGACCATTGCCAGGGCTATTTTGTCAGACAGTCCCATCATGATTCTGGATGAGGCGACCAGCTCCGTGGATACACGCACGGAAGTACTGATCCAGGAAGCCATGGCAGTCCTGATGAAGGGGCGGACCAGTTTTGTGATCGCCCACAGGCTTTCCACCATCAAGGATGCGGACATGATCTTATACATGCAGGAAGGGGATATTAAGGAGGTGGGGACCCATGGGGATCTGATAGCCCGGGATGGTCTTTATGCAAAGCTGTATAACAGCCAGTTTGCAAATGAAAACGGTTAAAATCCATGGATATTTGCCAGGATACCAAAGCGGCTTGCCCCTTTGGATCTAATGCATTATAATAGAAGAGCATGATTTAAGAGGCGGCTGTTACCAAAGGTAAGGGCGCCTCTCAATTTTGTGCATGAAATGAGAGGATAAAGGAACTAAAATTTCGTATGATAGAGGAGCGGGATATTTATGGAATGGGTGGGCAGGTTTAACCAGGCGATGGAGTATATTGAGGAACATATTACAGAAGAGACTGACTACGAGGCCCTTGGAAGAATCGTGTGCTGTTCCGCCTATCAATTCCAGCGAATGTTTGTGTTTATGAGCGATATCCCCTTATCTGAATATATCCGCCGCAGGAAAATGTCCCTGGCAGCAGTGGATCTGCAGAGGGGACGAAGGATCATTGACATTGCCCTGAAGTACGGTTATTCCTCCCCCACGGCCTTTACCCGCGCCTTCTGTACGGTCCATGGCATGGCACCCTCCCGGGCAAAACAGGAGGGGGTGATGTTAAAGACATATCCGCCCCTGAGTTTTAAACTGGTGGTAAAGGGGACGGAGGAACTGAATTACAGGATCGAGCGCAGGGATTGCTTTAGGGTTGCCGGTATATCCAGAGTGCTGGCTAGAGATATGGAGGAGAACTTTAAGACCGTGCCGGATATGTGGGACCGGGCAGTAATGGACGGTACCATTGACAGGATGCTTTCAATCATGGACCGGGAACCGGGAGGATTGCTGGGGCTGACAGCCTGCGGCAGCCGCGAGGTATGGAAATACTATATTGCGGTTCCCACCACACGGACGGGCCATGGATTTGAGGAATACACGGTCCCCTCCTCCATGTGGGCCATATTTCCGGGGGAGGGTACCAACCGCACATTACAGGATCTGGAGCGCCGTGTGGTAACGGAATGGCTTCCGAATTCCGGTTATGAATACGGAACAGCCCCGGATGTGGAACTTTACATACATGCTGATCCTGACCATGCCCAATATGAATATTGGCTGCCGGTGACAGTTGGAAAGGAGCGACCGATATGACGGAGTCAACTATAAAAGCAGTGCTGCCCCGGGATATAAAAAGGGTCTGGGACACTGTGACCTCCCTGGACCATTATGAATGGAGAGGAGATCTGGACAGGATAGAGATACAGGATGATAAGACTTTTATAGAGCATACAAAAAGCGGGTATTCCACTGTCTTTACAGTGACCGCATGCATACCCATGGAGCGATGGGAATTTGATATGGAAAATGATAACATAAGCGGGCACTGGATAGGCATATTCTCAGAAAACAGCGGGCAGACAACTGTTGATTTCACGGAACAGGTGACTGTTAAAAAGGCAGTCATGAAACCTTTTGCAAAAATGTATCTGAAAAAGCAGCAGAGCGCATATATCAGGGATCTGAAAAAGGAGTTGGGAAAATGACGACATGCGGACGGCTGATATCCGCACAGTCGGGGATGGGAAGGGAATCCGGAGGTTTTTAAATAAAATCGCCGACAGATAAGATAATCATGATTCATCCGGAGCATACTAACAGGGATAAATCCATGCGATGAAAGGTGAGATCATGAAATTTGACGCAGTGTATTATGAACCGGACAGTCTTTCCTACCCTTTGGGACAGAAGTTAAAGGATGATTTTGGGGACCTGCCCTGGATCCCCATCCAGAGCCATAATTCCATTAAAGAAATGCAGGAAAAACCAAATGCAGAGTTTGGCCATATGAAGCGCAACCTGATAATCGGTATAAGAAAGACACACAAATATGTGGAGAATCACAAGGTGTCGGATTATCTTGTGCCATACACTTCCTCCGGCTGTACGGCCATGTGCCTGTATTGCTACCTGGTGTGCAATTACAACAAATGTGCCTATCTGCGCCTGTTCGTAAACAGAGAGCAGATGCTTGACCGTATCCTTAAACGGGCCAGGACCAGCGAGCAGCCCCTTACCTTTGAGATAGGGAGCAACAGCGACCTGGTGCTGGAAAATACCATTACGGGCAATCTGCAGTATACCATTTCCCGTTTTGCACTGGAGGGCGCAGGTAAGCTTACATTTCCCACGAAGTTTCATATGGTGGATCCGATCCTGGATCTGGATCACAGGGAAAAGGTGATCTTTCGCATGAGCGTGAATCCTCAGTCCGTCATCAGCCGGATCGAGCTAGGCACATCCAGCCTGGCCCAGCGCATAGAGGCTGTCAACCGCATGTGTGACCATGGGTATCCCTGCGGACTTCTGATCGCGCCGGTCATCCTTACGGAAAACTGGAGAGAACTTTATACCGGCCTGCTGGAGGAACTGGAGGCCGGGCTGACAGAACGCATGAAAAAGCAGATGTTCCTGGAAGTTATCCTGATGACCTACTCCTATGTGCACAGAGCCATAAACAGCGAGGCATTTCCCAATGCCCCGGACCTGTATGACAGCGGCATGATGACAGGGCGCGGCAGAGGCAGGTACTGTTACCGCAATGAGGCAAGGGCGGATGCGGAACTGTTTCTAAGGGCTGAGATCAACCGGATTCTGGGCCCGGTCCCCATCCTCTATATAAGCTGACGGGAGAGCGGGGGCTGCCGTGGACGGCCGGACCAACCACCAATGGGAAAAGCTGTCCTGAACTGTCACAAAATGTTAATATAATATTCAAAGTTTTGTATTTGACACCGTATGAAAGCAATGTTATAATACATTCTAATAAAAGGGAGTAGCGAACCACCTTTGTATGACCAGTTGGAAGCAGATGTTCACAGGTGGATTTTAAATCGTCTTCTTGGTGCTGAGAAGCACCCGTATAAAATGAAATGTGCAAGACTTTTATTGTGGCAGATGCCGACCACGATAGAAGTCTTTTTAAATATCGTAAACGAATCCTAACACCATCTGCCGCGCACATGTTTTAAGTGTCAGATGACAGAAAGGAGATTGTTATGGAGAAAAAGAACATGTACAAGGAAATACCGGAGGCGATCGCGGCGGCCAACAGGGCGCTGGCAAGCCTGGAGGAGGCAAGGCAGTCCCTGTCAAAGGCAGCTGGCTGGGGCATATGGGATATGCTGGGCGGAGGATTGTTTGGCACCTTTATGAAGCATTCCAGAATGGATGAGGCAAGGCAGTCCATGGAGTCCGCCAGGCTGCAGCTGCGCAGGCTGAAGCGGGAACTGCTGGATGTGGACCTTCCGGGGGAATTTAAACTGGATGTGGGGAATTTTCTGACATTCGCAGACTATTTCTTTGACGGAATCGTGGCTGACTGGATGGTACAGTCCAAGATCTACGAGGCATCAGACCAGGTACGTGAGGCTGTGGACAGGGTAACACGTATACGCGGCCAGCTGTATGATCTTCAGTCATCGTTGGCTGATCCACAGAAAGGAGAGGATGAATAATGGGTTGTCTGGGAAATGTGTTATGGTTTATATTCGGAGGCTGCATCAGCGGTCTCAGCTGGCTCCTCACAGGGTGTTTGTGGTGCATAAGCATCATAGGAATACCGGTGGGTATGCAATGCTTTAAGTTCGCGGGATTAAGCTTCTTTCCCTTTGGAAAAGAAGTCGTATACGGAGGAGGGGCGGGTTCTCTGCTGCTTAATATTATCTGGCTGGTGGTATCGGGTCTGCCCCTGGCCATTGAATCAGCCATCATCGGAGCACTGCTGTGCATGACCATTGTGGGGATCCCATTCGGGCTGCAGCAGTTTAAGCTGGCAAAGCTGGCGCTGATGCCCTTTGGTAGCCGGGTCGTATAAAGGACTGATGATTTTTGCTTCCGGTATTTGCTTCCGGTATTTGTTTCCGGCAAAAAACAGAGGACATTCAGATGCATTTCTGCTATACTAGCACATAGAAGGGAGCCGGGCAGCACACCGCCCGGCTTTATTGACAGGAGATTGACAGGAAGAGGGTGTTGGATATGCCGGGGAAGATTACCATGGATGATATCGCCTCCATGGCAGGTGTCACCAAAAGTACGGTATCCAGGTATTTTAACGGAGGAAGCGTAAAAGAGTCCACCAGGGTAAAGATCCAGGAGATCATAGAGGAGTACAAGTATGAGCCCAATGCGTTTGCAAGGCTGAAGGCAAGGGAAAGCAATGTAATAGGCGTGGTGCTCCCCACCCTGAACTCCAAGATCACGAGCAGGGTGGTCACAAGCATCGGCCGCTTTCTAAGGGAGCAGGGATATGAGGCGCTGATCAAAGATTCGGATCACAGTGTGGAACTGGAATTAAAGAACATACAGCGCCTTATCACCCTGAAGGTGGATGGCATTCTGCTCAGCGCAATTACCATTACAGAGGAACACAGGGAACTGATCAGGAACAGTCCCATACCGGTGGTGGTGCTGGCCCAGGATTATGACCAGGGAAATTGTGTTGTCTATGATGATTATGGGGCAGGGAAGGCCATGGGCTCCTATATCGGAAGAGAACATCCTGTGCGTGTGGGATATCTGGGGGTGTATGAGTCTGATGAGGCCGTGGGCATTACCAGGAAGAGAGGAGTGCTGGACGGCCTGAGAGAGTGGAACGTGGACAATGTATCGGCAGTGTCGGGGGATTACAGCTATGAGAGCGGAATCAGGATGACTGAGGAGCTTTTGGATCAGGGTCCCCTTGACGCCTTGATATGCGCCACGGACCGTCTGGCTTTTGGCGCGTACAGGGTGCTGGCCCAGCGCGGGCTCAGGGTGCCGGAGGATGTATCCGTGGTGGGCTTTGGCGGTTATGATGAAAGTACCCTTTTAAAGCCGGAACTTACAACCCTGAAATTTGACTCTTACGGTCTGGGATACCTGGGTGCGGAGACCCTTCTTAAGATTATAAAGGAGGAACCGGTGCCGAAAAAACAGATCGTAGATTACCATATGATCGAGGGGGGGAGTGTAAAAAAAAGGAAATGAGTGCAGGGACTTTTTTGCGTATCATTGATGACTGTACAATGTGCACAAAAAAGCCCTGCGTTTTTTTACACATAAAAATGGAACCGGTGCCAAATTTTAATTGACATATAGGGCAAAAGGTATTAATATTTAAGTATGGAACCGATACCAAAAACCTTCGGAGGATGGGCAGAACGCCTCAGGGGAATCCTGTCATGGACGCATGGCGGACGCCCGCGCAGATCCGCCAAGGACGATTGAATGTAAAGGAAGGGGAAAGATTATGGATTACGCAAAAATAGCAGGTCTGGTAATTCAGTATGTAGGCGGTAAAGAGAACATCAGATCAGTTGCCCACTGCGCTACAAGGCTGCGATTTCAGCTGAGAGATAACGGACTGCGCAACGAGGAGGCCATCAGTGATATTGAAGGGGTGAAGGGAGTATTCCTCACACAGTCACAGTTTCAGATCATTTTCGGTTCAGGCACCGTAAACCTGGTCTGCGCAGAAGTACAGAAGCAGCTGGGTGTCATGGAGGAAAAGCCGGAGGATAAGAATGAGGAAAAGGGAAATCCGGTTCAAAGATTTATTAAAATGCTCAGTGATATCTTTGTACCCATTATTCCGGCCATTGTTGCAGGCGGTCTGCTGATGGGCCTTAACAACCTTTTGACATCACCTCTGATCCACGGCCAGGCGGTCATTGCCCTGTTTCCCCAGTGGCAGGGACTGGCCACTGCCATTAATACGTTTGCCAATGCACCCTTTGTATTCCTGCCCGTACTCATAGGCTTCAGCGCCACAAAGAAATTTGGGGGAAACCCGTTTCTGGGAGCCGCCATGGGAATGATCATGGTCCATCCGGATCTGCTGAACGCTTACCAGATCGGAATCGCGGATCCTCCCATGTGGAATATATTCGGATTTCAGATAGCGGCCATCGGATACCAGGGAACCGTGCTTCCCGTACTTGCAGTTTCATGGATCCTGGCAAATATTGAAAAGAGACTGCGCAGGGTGACGCCGTCCTGGCTGGATAACCTGACCACGCCGCTGCTATCCATCCTTGTTACCTCCTTTCTTACGTTCATTTTCGTGGGACCGGTCCTGAGGGAGGCGGGCAATCTGCTGGCGGCCGGGATCACATGGCTTTATAATACCTTGGGGCCTGTGGGCGGAGCCTTATTCGGTTTTGCCTATGCACCCATTACCATGACGGGAATGCACCACAGTTTTATTGCCATCGAGACACAGCTTCTTGCCGACAGCGTTCATACCGGGGGCAGTTTCATCTTCTCCACGGCCAGCATGAACAATGTGGCTCAGGGCGCGGCTGTGCTGGCCGTACTTCTGATGACAAAGAATGACAAGATCAAATCCATCTGTTCCGCCTCCGGCATATCCGCACTTCTGGGGATCACGGAGCCGGCCATGTTTGGTGTGACCCTTAAGTTAAAATATCCATTCTATGCGGCCATGGCAGGTTCCGCAGTGGGAAGCGCCTATCTGGCGGCGACCAAGACCTTGGCACAGGCACTGGGAGCAGCCGGCCTTCCCGGATTCATTTCCATGAAACCGGATCATTATATGAACTTTGCCATCGGGATCATTCTCTCCATGGGAGTATCCTTTGCATTGACCATTGTATTCTGGAAAAAGGTTGGGCTTGAGAAACAGGACAGCACAAAGGCTGCGCCTGTATCAGGGCTACCGGCACCTGAGACACCGGATACCCAGACAGCCGTACTCTATGCGCCCATGAAAGGGGAGATGATTCCCGTTGAACGGTCCGAAGATGAGGTGTTTGCCTCAAAGGCACTGGGAGATGGAGTGGCGATCAACCCGGAGGACGGCATGGTGTATGCTCCCTGTGACGGAACGGTCACACTTTTGTTCCCCACCAGGCATGCCGTGGGTATCAGGACAGAATCAGGTGTGGAGGTCCTCATTCACATAGGGATCAACACCGTACAGCTGGACGGCCAGGGCTTTGAAGCCTATGTGGCTCAGGGAGACACTGTAAAGCAGGGGGATCCGCTGATATTGGCAGACCTGGATCTCATCCGGGAAAAAGGGCTGAATCCACAGACCATGATGATATTACCTGAGGGAGCAGGTCTGAGGATCCGGCGATCCGCTGATTCACAGGTAGACAAAGATACCAGGGCGGTCGCCGTATATAAATAAAAATGACTGCAGACAGTCGGAGCACAGGCGCCAGGAGGAGTTTGCTTTGAAAAAGTATCATAAGGTTAACAAAGAAGATTATGAAAAATGGTATGGGGAACATCAGGCATACAGGGACCGGGTAAAGTCTGACCCGAACCGTCTGGCATACCATCTGATGCCGGAGACCGGCTGGCTCAATGATCCCAACGGGCTGTGCCAGCTCCATGGCCTGTACCATATTTATTATCAATATACCCCCTTTGAACCCACCGGCGAGATCAAGCTGTGGGGGCATTATACCACAAAGGATTTTGTCCGTTATACCAGCGAGGAACCGGTACTATTTCCTGACCATGATTTTGATGCCCATGGAGTTTATTCCGGCTCTGCCTTTGTGGAGGACGGCACTATCCACTATTTTTACACAGGTAATGTGAAATGCTTTGACAGGGATGATCATGATTATATTATGAGCGGACGGGAGAGCAATACCATCTATTTTAGCAGCAGGGACGGATACGAATTTTCGGAAAAAATGGTCCTGATGACCAACCGTGACTATCCTGCGGATATGAGCTGTCATATACGCGACCCTAAGGTTTTTTATCACGGATCCGCTTACTATATGGCTCTTGGAGCCAGGGATAAGGAAAGCAAAGGGATGGTCCTCCTTTACCGGTCGGAGAACCTGAAGGACTGGGAATATTATAACAGGATCACCACAGAGGCGCCCTTTGGTTATATGTGGGAATGCCCGGACCTCTTTTGGCTGGACGGCCAGCTGTGCCTGATCTGCTGCCCCCAGGGAGTAGCTCCTAGAGGCGTGGACTTCTGGAATGTGCACCAGTGTACGGTTATGGGGCTGGATTATGATTTTGGGGCAAATACTTATCGTATGAATCGCTTGGAGGACAACCAAGAAAAAATATCCATGGTGGACAGGGGCTTTGATTTCTATGCTCCCCAAACCTTTGAGGATGAAACGGGGAGACGCATCCTCATTGGATGGATGGGGATACCGGATGCGGATTATACCAACCCCACCACACAGGCCGGCTGGCAGCATGCCCTGACCATTCCCCGTGTCCTTCACTGGGCCGGGGGACGCCTGATCCAGACCCCGGTGGAGGAGTTGAAACACATGCGCTGCCATGGGAGGACATATGATCTGGGACAATTGAATGAGGCCGGGGAAAAAGAGATCGTCTACGAGGCATGCTTTCAGTTTGGCGCATGTGACCGGGTGACCCTGACCCTCCGCGCCGGAGTTACCCTGAACTATGAAAACCGTCTGCTGACCCTGGATATGGGGGGGAAGGGCAGCGGGAGGACAAACAGGAGCGTAATGGTTGATGATCTGAGGGAACTTCAGGTGTTTTCCGACACTTCATCCCTGGAAGTGTTTGTCAACGGAGGGGAGGAAGTCTTTACCACCAGAGTATATGGGATGGAGGGAAGCATCCGGGCAGATGGAGCATGTTCAGGATGCGTTGATCTGTATGATCTATCCGGATTTATATATGAGTAGAGACGCGATGGGCTGAGGTATTACAAGCAGAAGAATTATAAGCAGAGGTATTATAAGCAGAGGTATTCCGGGGATATGGCTTTGGGCCATATCCTTTCTTTTGCAATTAACCGGGCTATATGCTAAAATATGAATCATAATGTGGTCCCGGGAAACGGAAAAAGAGGAGGTATTAATGAAAATTCGGATAAAAACGAGGATCCTGTCCGCTGCACTGTGTACAGGTTTAATGCTCACTGCCTGCCAGTCAGGGACGGGAAAGACCGAGTCTGCGCAGCCGGCAGCGGTGACAACGGAGGAGAGGAATATGCCAATGGAGGAGACTGCTTTGCCAACGGAGGAGACTGCTTTGCCATCAGAGGAGACGTCTGCCAACCAGTCAGGCTCAAAACAGCCGGAATCCGCCGGCGATTTATGGGATCTGCCAAAAGAAGCGTCAGGACAGTCCGGCGAAGCGCCAGGTGCGGATGACAGTGGGGCTCTTTCCTCTCATGAAATGCAGGAGATAAAGATTGGGCTGCCGATGAATGAAAACTGGTACAGTGATCCGGTGTACAGCACGGAGGAGGGCGGCGTCCGCCAGGTCATGTTCTATGATGAGTTTTCAAGATCAGATGTCATTGTCCGGGCATGCAGGACAGAGGATGGAGATCCATCGGTCTTTTATTATATGTTTGATGAGCAAAAGAAGCAGACTTGGATGGCTACGGCAAAAGATGGGGCAAGGATTGAGATCACCCTGGAGGTTACCATAGAAAATTCTGATATACATGGCGTTCTGGCCACATGGGAGCATGGCGGGATCCGATATGCACTTTGGGAGGATGATGCCAAAGATGCGGTGGATTCAGCGGCAAAGATGGCGGTTGAGATAGCAGAAAGAAGTGCTGTCTAAAGCACCTGATCGTTTTCCGACCGCTGATAGGAAATAATGTCATTGATATCACAGTCCAGAATCCGGCACAGGTCATTGATGGTGGTTGTGCTCAGAGGTTTGTTCTTGCGCAGCCGGTCAATGGTGGAGCTTGATAGATTATGATTATAAATCAGAGTGTAGGTAGATTCCTCAGAATGTTTTAAAGTGTTCCAAAAAGGTTCATATGTAATCACGGTGTATCCTCTCTTCTTGTGATATATTTATAGAATAAAATACGGCTAAAAATATGACCATAGTCGCTTAAAAAACTATAATCAAGTTTAACGTATAAAATAGTCCTCTGGCTCAAAGGGTGCGGAATTTACCGCAAAAAAAGGTGAAAAAAGCCTTATTTCATAAGCTTCTATATAGAGAACGGAGAAATAATGGGGATTCCCCTTGAGTATGGATAAAAAAACATCTTCTCTTTTAAGGAAAATGTAAGACAGAGTAAGAGGAATAGGACTTGCATTTTTCCGAAAAGTTTGTATAATAAGATAACGGACTGAGACTAAGCAGCGTGGAAGATGCAGCTTATGAATCGAATCCAGGAGGCGGAGTAAGATGAAGATCAGAAAGGTTCTGGGCAGTTTTGCATGGGTATTGCTGGCGGCACTATTGATCATGGTGAATGCGGCAGCGGCCAGTTCTGAGGGTATGTTTGACCAGAAGGAACATTCCAGTGTTTCATCAGTGATTAAGTGAAGGAAAGCAACAAAAGGAAAAGTAACACAAGAAAAACAACATAATAAAGGCAACATAGTAAAAGGAGACCGGTCATAACGCCACGGTCTCCTTTTATGTTCAGGAAAGTCAAGAGGGCGGTGTCTCTTTTATACTTGATAAGGTGATCGTGGGTATTCACGGGATGGGGCAGCGGACATTATCCCGGTGACAGCAAGTTTTGCAATGTAGTCGGCAAAAAGGGACATGGATTATTGGCTTTTTGGGTGATAAGATAGGGTCATGAAATACAAAAAGGTTTAAAAAGTCAACAGTGGGCAATACAACAGTGGGCAATATCATTCATTCAGGAGGGAAAGATCATGCATTTATTAGACAGTGAACTGAAGAACGGGGCACAGTGGGAAGCTGCCGGCATTCAACTGCCGGAGTTTGACAGGGAAGCCATGAAAGCAGCAACCAGGGAGTGCCCTCAGTGGATCCATTTTGGAGCGGGGAATATTTTCCGCGCATTTCCGGCAGCTCTGCAGCAGAAGCTATTGAATAAGGGCGTTGAAAAGACAGGTATCATTGTGGCTGAAGGATATGATTATGAGATCATTAAAAAGGCATACAGGCCCCAGGATGACTTAAGCCTGCTGGTGACCCTGAAGGCTAACGGAACCATTGAAAAGACCGTGATCGGCAGTCTGGCCGAATCCCTGACAGTGGACCGCCAGGACGAGGCGGACTGGAGCCGTTTAAAGGACATTTTTGCCAGTCCCACACTCCAGATGGTCAGCTTTACTATTACGGAAAAGGGTTACAGCATCACTGCCGCCGATGGATCCTTCCGCCAGGATGTATTGTCTGATTTTGAAGCAGGTCCTGACAAGGCGGACAGCTATATCGGCAAGCTGGTATCCCTGTGCCACTGGAGATACACCCACGGCGGGGCACCCCTGGCCCTGGTTAGCATGGACAACTGCTCCCATAACGGCGACAAACTGCTGGCAGCAGTGGATGCCTATGCCAAGGCATGGGATGAGAAGGGACTGGCGGCAGAAGGATTTCTGGCATATATTGAGAATCCTGCAAAGGTATCGTTCCCATGGAGCATGATTGATAAGATCACTCCTCGTCCTGATGACAGCGTTAAGAAAATGCTGGAGGAAGCTGGATTTACAGATACGGAGAGCATTATCACAAGCAAAAATACATACGTGGCTCCTTTTGTCAATGCGGAGGAGGCAGAATATCTGGTGATCGAGGATGCTTTTCCAAACGGACGCCCTGTTCTGGAGCAGGCCGGAGTCATGTTCACCACAAGGGATACGGTTGAAAAGGTGGAGCGTATGAAGGTATGTACCTGCCTGAACCCGCTGCATACCACCCTGGCTGTGTACGGATGCCTTCTTGGCTACACCAAAATCAGCGAGGAAATGAAAGACGAGGATCTGGTAAAGCTGGTGAAGATCATCGGATACAAGGAGGGCCTTCCCGTGGTCACAGACCCGGGCATCCTTTCACCTGAGAAGTTTATTGATGAGGTTCTGATGATCCGTGTGCCGAACCCATTCATGCCTGACACGCCACAGAGGATTGCCTGCGACACCTCACAGAAGCTTTCCATCCGATTTGGGGAAACCATTAAGGAATATATGGCAAGACCTGAGCTGGATGTCAGATCCCTCAAATTCATCCCCATGGTGCAGGCCGGATGGTGCCGCTATCTTTTGGGCGTGGATGATGAAGGAAATGCCTTTACCGTAAGCCCGGATCCTATGTATGAAGGTCTGGCGTCAAAGCTTAGCAGTGTCAGGATCGGAGAAGCGTGCGATGTGCACATGGTCCTGCAGCCCATTTTAAGCGATGCCAAAATATTCGGCGTGGATCTGTATGAGGCCGGCCTGGGAGAATATGTGGAGAGCATATTCACTGAACTGATCGCAGGAAAAGGAGCCGTAAGGGCAGCCCTTAAAAAGCATTTGGCAGAGGTTCGATAGATAATAAGACAGAGAATGTCCCATAGAACGGCTCATAGAAGGGTCCAGAAAGAAATCCCGGCAGACCGGAGTGATGATCACTTCCCGCCGGGATTTTTAGTCTCATATTTTTACAGAAAGTGGGAGAAATTAATCAAAACGTAACAAAAATGTCATATTTTATGTACAAAACTTAAAGGATATGCTATTATAGTGGGAACGAACTTGAAGTTTTGCCGGCTTCACCGGATTGACAGGCGTTTGCCTTTTACATATAGATACCTAAGGGGACAAGGTCACACAAGCCCACCTTGTCAGCTGGGGTAAAGAGATAGGAAAGAGAAAGACAGAGGTTACGTATGAAAAGGTGGATAGCAGCAGGAATGATCGCACTGGTTCTCACCGGGTGCACCAGATATGAACCATCGGAAGAGATGACAAGGGTGGAGGAGAGCACTTCGGAATCAGGAGCCGAAGTACGGACAGAGGCCACAGAAGAAGCGGCTCCCGCGGAGGCGGAGGTGATTTCCATATCATCCTATCCTCCCAGGAATCCGGTTAAGGTAAAAGGCATCTACGTGTCGGCTTATGTGGCTGGGACTGGCGATATGATGGACCGGATCATTGAGGAGATCGACAAAACGGAGCTCAACGCAGTGGTCATTGATGTGAAGGACGATCAGGGAAGGATCACCTTTGCCATGGATTCGCCCACGGTCAATGAGATCAATGCCTGTCAGCCCTTTATCGGTGATCTGCCGGGGCTGGTCCGGAAGCTGAACGAACATGACATCTATCCCATTGCAAGGGTGGTTGCATTCCGGGATCCGTATTTGGCTGAACAGAAGCCTGAGTGGAGCCTGCATGTGGAGGATGGAAGCATTTACCGGGATAACAAGGGCCTTGCGTGGGTAAACCCATATAAACAGGAAGTGTGGGATTACCTGGTAGAGGTAGGCAAAAAAGCCGGGGAAATGGGATTTAAGGAAATCCAGTTTGACTATATCCGTTTTGCCGTGGACAGGACTATGAAGGATGTGGTGTTTGACGAGGCGGATACCAGGGGACGGGACAAGACGCAGGCGATCACGGAATTTGTCAGCTACGCATATGACGAGCTGGCCAAAGAGGGACTTTTTGTGTCTGCGGATGTGTTTGGAACCATCATGAGAAGCGAGGAGGATGCCGCGGCTGTGGGGCAGGAGTATGGGGATATGGCGGAACATTTGGATTATATCTGTCCTATGATCTATCCCTCCCATTACGGGCCGGGAAATTTTGGTATTGAAAATCCGGACAAACAGCCGTATGATACGATCAGGCATGCGCTTAAGGATTCCATCGAGCTTCTGGCAGAATCCAGACAGGAACATAAGAAACAGGCGGTTGTACGCCCGTGGCTCCAGGATTTTACCGCATCCTATCTTAAGGATTATATGAACTATGGGGATCAAGAGGTGCGTCAGCAGATACAGGCAGTCTATGATTCCGGATATGATGAGTGGATCCTGTGGGATGCAGGCGTTTCCTATCACTACGGAGGCCTTTTGACCCCGGAGGAGGCAGCGGCAGAGGAGCAGGCCATAGAGGAGTCCAGGGCATCTAAGGCGCCGGAGAACGCCGGTTTGCCGGATACGGAGACACAGGGGCCGGAAAGCGGACCGTCACAGGATCCCGCGGCCCGGTAAAAACAGAAGACAGGGCAGCGGTACCGTTTTGAAAAGATTCAGATGGAGGAAGGACAGCATTGTTTGATTTAGAAGAAGAACTGAAGAAACTCCCGGCCAGCCCGGGAGTTTATCTTATGCATAATGACAGGGATGAGATCATCTATATTGGAAAGGCGATCAGCCTGAAGAACAGGGTGCGCCAGTATTTCCAGAGCAGCCGCAACAAAACAGCCAAGATCGAACAGATGGTTTCCCATATCGCATGGTTTGAATATATACTCACGGACTCGGAGCTGGAGGCCCTGGTGCTGGAGTGCAACCTGATCAAGGAGCACCGGCCCAGGTACAACACCATGCTAAAGGATGACAAGAGTTATCCTTATATCAAGGCCACCACAGGGGAGGACTATCCGCGCCTTTTATTTGCCAGGGATATGAAAAAGGATTCCAGAAGCAAATACTTTGGGCCTTATACAAGTGCCGGCGCAGTGAAGGACACCCTGGACCTGATCCACAAGCTGTACCGCATCCGCACCTGCAGCAGAAGCCTGCCCAAAGATATCGGAAAGGACAGGCCCTGCCTCAACTACCATATCAAGCAGTGCGATGCCCCATGCCAGGGCTATATTTCCAGGGAAGATTACCAGGCCAACTTCAGCCTGGCCCTGGATTTCCTTAACGGAAAATATGATCCCCTGATCAAAACCCTGGAGGAAAAGATGCAGAATGCATCGGAAAACCTGGATTTTGAGAGGGCCATTGAGTACAGGGAGCTCCTTAGCAGCGTGAAGCAGGTGGCCCAGAAGCAGAAGATCACCAGCAGCAGTATGGAAGACCGGGATATTGTGGCAATGGCAAAGGACGAAAAGGATGCGGTGGTACAGGTGTTCTTTATCAGGGAAGGCAAACTCATCGGCAGGGACCATTTCCATGTATCAGCCACCATGGCGGAGAACGAGGGGGAGATCCTGGACAGCTTTGTCAAGCAGTTTTACGCAGGGACGCCTTTTATTCCCAGGGAGCTGTGGCTTCAGCATCCTTTGGCTGATGAGGAGGTGATCAGCCAGTGGCTAACTGCCAGACGGGGCCAGAAGGTGCGTATTGTGGTGCCGAAAAAGGGGGAGAAGGAGCGCCTGGTGGAACTGGCTGCAAGGAATGCGGAGCTTGTATTGTCCCAGGATAAGGAGCGGATCAAGAAGGAGGAGCTGCGCACCATCGGCGCCATGAACCAGATCGGCGAGCTGATCGGCATTGGGGGAATCCGGCGTATGGAGGCGTTTGATATCTCCAACACCAGCGGAGTGGAGTCCGTGGGTTCCATGGTGGTGTATGAGGATGGAAAGCCAAAGCGCAGCGATTACAGGAAATTTAAGATCAAGACCGTTCAGGGACCCAATGATTATGCTTCCATGGAGGAGGTGCTCACCAGGCGCTTTTCCCACGGGATGCGGGAGGTCAGGGAGCTGGAGGACAAAGGCGGCGACCTCAGTATGGGAAGCTTTACCCGGTTCCCGGACCTGATCATGATGGACGGCGGAAGAGGACAGGTAAACATTGCCCTGGAGGTCCTTGACAAGCTGGGTCTTTCCATTCCCGTGTGCGGTATGGTCAAGGACGATAACCACAGGACCAGAGGGCTTTATTTCAATAATATAGAAGTTCCCATTGACAGGCACAGCGAGGGGTTCCGCCTGATCACAAGAATACAGGATGAGGCTCACCGGTTTGCCATTGAATACCACAGAAGCCTGAGAGGAAAGGGGCAGGTGAGATCCATCCTGGACGACATTCCCGGAATCGGCCCGGCCAGAAGAAAAGCATTGATGCGCCATTTTAAGGATATTGAGTCTGTCCGCGGGGCAGGGGTGGAGGAGCTGGAGCAGGCTCCCCAGATGAACCGGCGCTCTGCCCAGGCCGTGTATGACTTTTTTCACAAACCTGCTGATGAATAGAAATATCCAGAATATGGAAATGTGCAGGAGAGAAAACACATGACAACCAGGTCAATTTGTGATAGTATGATAGAAATAGAACCAGCCTAAGGGGGTATTACCATGCATGGAGTAACCATAACGGAATTAATTGAAAAGATGAAGCTGCGCAACACCACTCCGGATATTGATACGGACAAGATCGTACTGACCCATCCGGATGTTAACCGTCCGGCCCTGCAGCTGACAGGATTCTTTGATCATTTTGACAGAGAACGGGTTCAGATCATTGGATATGTGGAGGAAGCATATATTAATACTATGGACCGGGAGCAGAAGCGCAGGATGTATGATAAGCTGACATCCAGCCAGATCCCTTGTCTGGTGTTCAGCCGCAGCCAGGAGCCGGATGAGGACCTGCTGGAATACTGCAACTACTACGGCGTGCCCTGTCTTGTGTCCGATAAGACGACTTCGGCCCTGATGGCGGAGATCATCCGCTGGCTGAATGTTAAGCTGGCTCCCTGCATCAGCATTCACGGCGTGCTGATCGATGTATTTGGTGAAGGCGTGCTGATCATGGGCGAGAGCGGCATTGGCAAGAGTGAGGCTGCCCTGGAGCTGATCAAAAGAGGCCATCGCCTTGTGACAGATGACGTGGTGGAGATCCGCAAGGTCAGCGATGACACTCTGGTGGGAAGCGCGCCTGATATCACAAAGCATTTTATTGAACTGCGCGGTATCGGCATCATTGATGTGAAGACATTGTTTGGTGTGGAGAGCGTTAAGGATACCCAGAACATTGATATGGTCATTAAGCTGGAGGACTGGAGCAAGGATAAAGAGTATGACCGGCTGGGTCTGGAAGACAACTATACGGAATTCCTGGGCAACCAGGTGGTGTGCCATACCATACCGATCCGTCCGGGACGCAACCTGGCTATTATCGTGGAGTCTGCGGCTGTCAACTACCGTCAGAAGAAGATGGGCTATAATGCTGCCCAGGAACTGTACAAGAGAGTGCAGGCCAATCTTGGCAAGGCCAGCGAAGACTAATTAATATGAATGTTTAGCGAGGACTGGAATTTGAATTTGGAACAAATAATAAAAGACGCATTTGTGTCAAAACAATCCGTGTGCATGCCCATGGAACCCATGAGCAGGCACACCTCTTTTCGGATTGGGGGACCGGCCGAGTTGTTTGTGTGCCCTGCCGTGGAGGAGGATCTGGCTGAAGTCCTGCGTATATGCAGGGAGAGCCGGGTCTTATGGAGGATCCTGGGAAATGGCAGTAATCTTCTGGTCAGTGACAAGGGCTGTGAAGGTGTGGTCATCTCCACGGAGCAATTGAGCGGACTTGGGGTAAATGGGAATCTGCTGCGGGCAGGAGCGGGGCAGCTCCTGGGACGGGCGGCCCATCTGGCCCTGGAGCATTCCCTGACCGGAATGGAGTTTGCCGCAGGGATACCGGGAAGCGCAGGCGGCGCATTGGTGATGAACGCGGGGGCATATGGTTCAGAGATGAAGGATATACTGAAGTCGGCCAGAGTGATGACCGGTGAGGGCCGTATACTTGACCTGCCCGCCGGGGATCTGGAACTGGGATACCGTACCAGCTGCATTCCTTCCCGCGGATATATTGTGCTGGAAGCTGTCTATGAACTAAGGCCCGGGGACAGGGGCGCCATTGAAGAACGGATGAGGGAACTGGCAGCCAGGCGAAGAGAAAAGCAGCCCCTGGAATACCCCAGCGCTGGCAGCACCTTTAAACGGCCCCAGGGGTATTTTGCCGGAAAGCTCATAGAGGATGCAGGACTCAGGGGATATCAGGTGGGGGGAGCCCAGGTGTCTGAAAAGCACTGCGGGTTTGTGATCAACAAGGATCATGCCACAGCCGGCCATGTGATGGAACTTTGCAGCCATATCAGGAAGACCGTGAAGGAGATATCCGGTGTGGAGCTGGAAATGGAAGTAAAGCGCTGGGGTGAATTTTGACGATCCGGAGTGTAATGAGATGACTGAGGTAGAAAGATGAAGCTTGTGATTGTAACGGGAATGTCCGGGGCAGGCAAGACAATTGCTTTAAAGATGCTGGAGGATATGGGATTTTACTGCGTGGATAACCTTCCCATATCCCTGGTGGATAAATTTGCCCAGCTTGTGTCAGGGGGCGGAGATATCGCCCAGGCCGCCCTTGGGATCGATATCAGAAGCGGCGAGGAGCTGAACCATCTGGACGAGATCCTGCGGGGATGGAAAAACACGGGCCTGGACTTCCAGGTCCTGTTTCTGGACGCCAATGACGCAACGCTGATCAAACGCTATAAGGAGACCCGCCGCAGCCATCCGCTGGCAGGCACGGGACGGCTGGATAAGGGGATTGAGAAGGAACGGGTCAAGCTGGCTTTCCTGAAAAAGGACGCGGACTTTATCATTGACACCAGCAAACTCCTTACCAGGGAACTGAGGCAGGAGCTGGAGAAGATTTTTCTTCAGGACAGGGAGTACAGCAACATGTTTGTCACGGTCCTGTCCTTTGGCTTCAAGTACGGGATACCCGAGGATGCGGATCTGGTGTTTGATGTGCGTTTCCTTCCAAATCCCTACTATGTGGAGGAACTGCGCCCCCTTACCGGGGAGGACCAGGTCATCCGTGATTATGTGATGCAGGGCGGGACCGGACAGGCGTTTCTGGACAAGCTGTACGATATGGTGGATTTTCTGCTGCCCAATTATATTGGCGAGGGGAAGAACCAGCTGGTGATCGCGGTGGGGTGTACCGGGGGCAAACACCGTTCCGTTGCCATGGCCAATGCCCTTTACGGGCACCTTGCTGCGTTTGGGGAGTATGGGATCAAAATAGAACACAGAGACATTGACAAAGACAATAAAAGGAAGCAGTGATAGAATGTCGTTTTCTTCCAGAGTAAAAGATGAGCTTTCCAGACAGGTTCCGGCAGCGAGACACTGCCAGATCGCTGAGACAGCCGCAATTTTAAGCCTTTGCGGGCGTGTGAAAATATCGGCATCCGACCATTTTACCATTGAAATCCATACGGAAAATGTGGCAGTTGCAAGAAAGTACTTTACATTATTGAAAAAAACATTTAATATAAGTACTGATGTTTCAATTCGCAGAGGTGGGAATCTTTCGCGAAACCGGACATATATTGTAGCAGTCAGGGAACATGATGATGCACTTAAGGTACTTCAGGCGGCCAAGCTCATTGATGACCAGGGGGAGATTCGGGAGAACCTTTCACTGGTGCGCAATGTGGTGGTTCAGAATGCCTGTTGCAGAAGGGCGTTTATCAGAGGAGCATTTCTCGCGTCAGGGTCCATCAGCGACCCGGAGAAATTTTACCATTTTGAGATCACATGCTCTTCCATGGCAAAGGCTGAGCAGCTTAAAGGCATCATAGCCGCTTTTGATATGGAACCAAAGATCGTGCTGAGGAAAAAGTACTATGTGGTTTATATCAAAGAGGGGAACCAGATTGTGGACATCCTTAATGTGATGGAAGCACCTGTGTCACTGATGGAGTTTGAGAATATCCGTATTCTCAGGGAGATGCGGGGGAACGTGAACCGTCAGGTGAACTGTGAGACTGCCAATATCAATAAGACGGTGTCTGCCGCGGTAAAGCAGATGGAGGATATCCGCTATATCCAGGACACCATAGGTCTTGAGGGGCTTCCCGAAGGACTTCAGGATATGGCCCGTATAAGGCTGGAACGTCCGGAAGCGACCCTGAAGGAGCTGGGGGAGGCTTTGGAGCCGCCCGTGGGCAAGTCGGGGGTCAATCACCGGCTGAGGAAACTGAGCCAGATCGCAGATGATATGCGGCAGCAGTTGCCGGGGAAGTAGTACGGCGTGTATTCATTAATGTATCATTAAGTACAATTCAGTATGGGCACCGGAATGGCAGCTGTGGGAACCGTAGCATGGTTCCGGCCGGCTGTGTACCATTCAAAGGAATGAGGAGGATAATTATGGTAAAGAAATTGATCACAGTTGAATTGTCATCAGGACTGGAAGCAAGGCCGGCAGCAATGCTGGTGCAGGTGGCAAGCCAGTATGAGAGCAAGATTTATCTGGAAGCCGAGGCTAAGCGTGTGAACGCCAAGAGCATCATGGGTATGATGACGCTGTGCCTGACTGCAGGCAAGGCCATTATGGTAGAGGCTGAGGGTGCGGATGAGGAGCTGGCGGTTTCTGAGATTGAGAAGTATTTAAAAAACCAGGAATGACCATCCCTTTGTACAGAGTATAATCATAGATAACAGCAGGACCAGGCGCATCACTTTTGCCTGGTTCTTTTCATTTGGCGGATTCTATGCTAAACTATAACACATATGACATGTATTACGGATAAGGAGAAGATGGCAGATGGCATTTACCCACTTACACGTCCATACGGAATACAGCCTGTTGGATGGCTCCTGTAAGATCAAGGAGCTGACCGCCAGGGCAAAGGAGCTGGGCATGGACAGCATGGCTGTCACGGACCACGGCGTGATGTATGGTGTGATTGATTTTTATAAAGCAGCAAAGGAAGCGGGGATCAAACCCATTTTGGGGTGCGAGGTCTATGTGGCTCCCAGCTCCCGGTTTGACAGGGAGACGGTCAGCGGCGAGGACCGCTATTACCACCTGGTGCTTCTGGCTGAGAACAACAAAGGATATGAAAACCTGATGAAGATCGTGTCCAAGGGGTTTGTGGATGGATTCTACTATAAGCCCAGGGTGGACTATGAGGTGCTGACAACCTACCATGAAGGCGTGATCGCTCTCAGCGCCTGCCTTGCAGGGGAGGTGCAGCGCAACCTTGCAAGAGGGATGTATGAGGAAGCGGTGCGGGCCGCCGGCCGTTATGTGGAGATATTTGGAAAGGATAACTTTTTCCTGGAACTCCAGGACCACGGCCTGCCGGACCAAAGGCTGGTCAACCAGGGCTTGATGCGTATGAGCAAGGAGACAGGCCTGGAACTGGTGGCTACCAATGATATCCATTACACCTTTGCCGAGGATGAGAAGGCCCATGATATTTTGCTGTGCATCCAGACCGGCAAAAAGGTGGAGGATGAGGATCGGATGCGCTATGAGGGCGGGCAGTTCTACTGCAAATCCGAGGAAGAGATGCGGGCCCTGTTCCCCTACGCTCCCGAGGCCCTGGACAATACCCATAAGATTGCCCGGCGCTGTAATGTGGACATTGAGTTCGGGGTAACAAAGCTCCCCAAGTATGAGGTCCCTGAGGGCTTTGATTCCTGGGGATACCTAAATCATCTGTGCCGGGAGGGGTTTAAGACCAGGTACCCGGATGATGACGGGACCCTGAGCCAGCGCCTGGATTATGAGCTGGATGTGATCCGTACCATGGGGTATGTGGATTATTTCCTGATCGTCTGGGATTTTATCAACTACGCCCGTTCGCAGGATATCATGGTGGGGCCCGGCCGCGGTTCAGCTGCCGGCAGCGTGGTGTCATATACACTGGGCATTACAAACATCGACCCCATGCGCTACAGCCTTCTGTTTGAGCGTTTCCTTAACCCGGAGAGGGTATCCATGCCTGATATTGATATTGACTTCTGTTACGAGAGACGCCAGGAAGTCATTGACTATGTTGTGCGCAAGTACGGCAAGGACCAGGTGGTGCAGATCGTCACCTTTGGTACCCTGGCTGCCAAGGGTGTGGTCAGGGACGTGGGAAGGGTCCTGGGCCTTCCGTATGCCCTGTGCGACACCATCGCCAAGATGATCCCCAATGATCTGGGTATGACACTGGAAAAAGCCCTGACCATGAATCCGGACCTTAAAAAGGCGTACAATGAGGACCAGCAGGTCCGCTATCTGATCGATATGTCCAAGCGTCTGGAGGGGCTGCCAAGGCATACCTCCATGCATGCGGCCGGCGTGGTGATCGGCAGCAGGTCCATTGATGAGTTCGTACCCCTTTCCAGGGCGGCGGACGGTACCATCACCACCCAGTTTACCATGACCACCATAGAGGAGCTGGGGCTTCTTAAAATGGATTTCCTGGGCCTGCGCACCCTGACCGTGATCCAGAACGCGGTCAGGCTGGCGGAAAAGGATTACGGAATTTCCATAGATATTGACCAAATTGATTTTAATGACAGGCAGGTATTGGAATCCATCGGCACAGGCAGGACGGAGGGCGTGTTCCAGCTGGAAAGCGGGGGGATGAAGAGCTTCATGAAGGAGCTTAAGGCCGAGAACCTGGAGGATATTATTGCAGGCATCTCCCTGTACCGTCCGGGTCCCATGGACTTTATCCCAAGATACTTAAAGGGCAAGAACGATAAGGCCAGCATCACCTATGAGTGCCCCCAGCTGGAACATATACTGAGCCCCACCTACGGCTGTATCGTGTACCAGGAGCAGGTAATGCAGATCGTGCGTGACCTGGCGGGATATACCATGGGGCGGAGCGACCTGGTCCGCCGCGCCATGAGTAAAAAGAAAACATCGGTCATGGAAAAGGAACGCCACAACTTTGTGTACGGCAATGAGGAGGAGGGCGTAAAGGGATGCGTGAACAACGGCATTGACGAGAAGACGGCCAATCACATCTATGACGAGATGATCGACTTTGCCAAGTACGCATTTAACAAGTCCCACGCAGCGGCCTATGCGGTGGTTTCCTACCAGACGGCCTACCTTAAGTATTATTATCCGCGGGAGTTCATGGCGGCATTGATGACATCGGTCATGGACAATGTGGGGAAATTCTCCGAATATATCCTCACCTGCCGCAGGATGATGAATATCCCGGTGCTTCCGCCGGATATCAATGAGGGAGAGAGCGGTTTTTCCGTGTCCGGGGACGCCATACGATACGGCCTGTCCGCCATCAAGAGCGTGGGAAAGCCGGTGGTGGATGCCATCCTGGCGGAGCGGGAGAAGGATGGTCCCTTCCGCTCTATGGAGGATTTTGTGGGCCGGATGACCATGAAAGAGGTGAACAAGCGGACACTGGAGAACTTTATCAAGTCGGGAGCGCTGGACACCCTGCCGGGAACAAGGCGCCAGAAGATGGCGGTGGCGCCCACCATGCTGGATGAAAAGGCCAGGGAGCGCAAGTCCATGTTTGAGGGCCAGCTGAGCCTGTTTGACATAGCGGGCGAGGAGGACAGGAGCGAATACCAGATTACCTTTCCCGATGTGGGGGAATACTCAAAGGAAGAACTTCTTGCATTTGAAAAGGAGATCCTGGGCGTGTACATCAGCGGTCATCCCCTGGACGATTATGAGGAGGCGTGGCGTAAGAACATATCGGCAACCTCGGCTGATTTTATCGTGGACGAGGAGACGGAGAAAGCCGGGGTGGAGGACGGCACCCGGGCTGTCATAGGAGGACTGGTGGCCGGAAAGACGGTGAAGACCACCAGGACCAACCAGCTGATGGCCTTCATTACCCTGGAGGATCTCATGGGCTCGGTGGAGGTCATTGTGTTCCCCAAGGATTACGAAGCCAACCGGGAGCTGTTCACAGAGGATGCCAAGCTCTTTATCCGGGGCCGTGTATCCATCGGGGATGACCCGGTGGGAAAGCTGGTGTGTGAACAGGTTGTGCCCTTTGAACATACGCCCAAGGAGCTTTGGCTTCAGTATGAGGACAAGGAAGGATATCAGGCCAGTGAACCCAGGCTTTTGAATGTGCTTAAGACCAGCGAGGGAAAGGACCGGGTCATCATTTACCTTCAAAAAGAGAGGGCGAAAAAGATGCTTCCGGCCGCCTGGAGCGTCCAGGTCACGGACCGGCTCGTAGCTGAACTTAAAACCGAACTTGGTGAAAAAAATGTCAAAGTGGTAGAAAAAGGTCTTGAAAAGCTGGGAAAAATGCATTAGAATAGCGTTGGGCATAACATGAGAGAATGAATAAGAGTGACATTGCACAGGCAGATGAGAGCATGTGCTTAATACAAGGAGGTAAATTGCTATGGCAAAGGCAGTGAAAACCATTGGAGTACTCACAAGCGGCGGAGATGCGCCGGGTATGAACGCGGCGATCCGCGCAGTGGTTCGTGTGGCAATCAACAAGGGACTTAAAGTAAAGGGGATCATGCGCGGTTATGCAGGACTCCTGGAAGAAGAGATCGTGGACATGGAATCCACAAGTGTATCTGATACCATCAACCGCGGCGGTACCATCCTTTACACAGCCAGATGCAAGGAATTTACCACACCGGAAGGTCAGCAAAAGGGTGCTGAGATCTGCCGCAAGCATGGGATTGACGGTATGGTTGTGATCGGCGGAGACGGTTCCTTCCGGGGCGCGGGAAAGCTTTCCTCCCTTGGGATCAATACCATCGGGCTTCCGGGAACCATCGACCTGGACATTGCGTGTACAGATTACACCATTGGCTTTGACACGGCTGTGAACACTGCCATGGAGGCCATTGATAAGATCCGTGATACTTCCACATCCCATGAGCGGTGCAGTATCGTGGAGGTTATGGGAAGGAACGCGGGCTATATCGCCCTGTGGTGCGGTATTGCCAACGGAGCTGAGGACATTCTGCTTCCGGAACGCTATGACGGGGATGAGCAGGCCCTGATCAACAGGATCATTGACAACCGCAGGCGGGGCAAGAAACATAATATCATTATCAATGCGGAGGGGATCGGCCATTCCGGTTCCATGGCAAAGCGCATTGAGGCAGCTACCGGCATTGAGACCAGGGCAACGATCCTGGGACACATGCAGCGCGGCGGCACACCCACCTGTAAGGACAGAGTCTATGCGTCCATCATGGGCGCCAAGGCGGCAGAACTTCTGGCAGAGGGCAAGAGCAACCGTCTGGTGGCATATAAGCACGGTGAGTTTGTGGACTACGACATTCAGGAAGCCCTGAACATGTCAAAGGATATCCCGGAAGAGCAGTATGAGATCGCCAAGATGCTTGTTAGATAGTCTGTATGATGATGAGAAAAACCGAATAATTGAGAATGGAAGGTCCGCGCCTCTGAAATGATTATGGGGGCAGCGGACTTTTGTGGAGAGATAAGATGATGGATACAAAGGTGCTCTGCGGAGCCAATTCCTATGAGCAGAAATATTATTTCAACCAGGATTTCTCCTCCCTTCCACAGTCCATACAGGACGAGCTGCACATCATGTGCGTCCTGTACACAGAGGATGTGGGCGGGATCCTGACCATGGAGTTTGACGACAGCGGCAGCCTGGAATTCAAGGTGACGGCTCCTGAGGAGGACTACCTCTTTGACGAGATCGGAAGTGTCCTTAAGATCAAGCAGTATCAGGAAGAAAAAAGGGAGCTGCTTAAGGCTCTGGAACTGTATTACAGGACATTTTTCCTGGGAGAAGAGATCACGCCGGATGAAGATGGGGAAGAATAGATGAAATTAAGAATTGGAAACACCCTTCTTGAGAATAATGTAATACTGGCGCCCATGGCAGGAGTGACGGACCTGCCATTTCGTTTGCTCTGCCGTGAGCAGGGAGCCGGCTGTGTTGTGACTGAGATGGTCAGCGCCAAAGCTATCCTTTACAATAACAGGAATACAAAGGAACTGCTGCAGATCCATCCCCAGGAACGTCCGGCAGCCGTACAGCTGTTTGGCTCCGACCCGGAGATCATGGGGGAGATCGCTGCCAGGATCGAGGACGGGCCCTATGATTTTATTGACGTGAACATGGGATGCCCTGTGCCGAAGATCGTAAATAATGGGGAGGGCTCCGCCTTGATGAAGGACCCCAAGAAGGCGGGTGAGATCCTTACAGCCATGGTCAGGGCAGTGAAAAAGCCGGTGACGGTGAAATTCCGGAAAGGGTTTAACGACAGCTGCGTCAACGGGGTGGAGTTTGCCAGGATGGCTGAGAGCTGCGGGGTGGCTGCAGTGGCTGTCCACGGGCGGACCAGGGAGCAGTACTATTCAGGCAGGGCCGACTGGGATATCATCCGCCGGGTGAAGGAGGCGGTGAAGATCCCTGTAATCGGAAACGGGGACATTTTCACTCCCCAGGACGCCAAGCGCATGATGGAGGAAACAGGCTGCGATGGCCTGATGGTGGCCAGGGGAGCCAAGGGCAACCCATGGATATTCAGACGGATCAACCACTACCTGGATACAGGGGAACTTCTGCCTGAACCTTCTATAGAAGAGATACGCGAAATGGTCCTGCGCCATGGCCGTATGCTGGTGGAGTATAAGGGGGAGTCCACCGCCATGCGTGAGATGCGGGGACACATGGCATGGTACACCAAAGGGATGCCTCACTCCGCGGCCCTGAGAAATGAGATCAACCAGGTGGAAACCCTGGAAGGGCTTGCCGAACTGCTGAATCAGAGGATCCCGGTAAATACAGGGGGAAAAGATGGAAACCATTCTTGACAATCATCATATTTTCTTATATAATACACAGAATGTGTGGACATTGAGAGAGATACTTAAGTGAAATCAAACATAAATTATATGAAGTAAAGGAAGGAAGCAGGTAAGATGGCGGATAAGAAACACATATTAACCTATGCCGGACTCAAACAGTATGAGGATGAGCTGCAGAATCTGAAAGTTGTAAAGAGAAAAGAAGTTGCGCAGAAGATCAAGGAAGCAAGGGAACAGGGCGACCTGTCCGAGAATGCTGAGTATGATGCGGCTAAGGATGAGCAGAGGGATATCGAGCTTCGTATCGAGGAGCTGGAAAAGCTGCTTAAGAATGCGGAGGTTGTGGTTGAGGACGAGATCGACCTTGATAAGATCAACATTGGCTGCAAGGTAAAGCTTCTGGACGTGGAGTATGACGAGGAGATGGAATTCTATATTGTAGGTTCCACAGAAGCCAACAGCCTGCAGAATAAGATCAGCAATGAGTCTCCGGTGGGCCGTGCCCTTATAGGCAAGGTAGTGGGAGACTGCGTTGACGTGGAGACACAGGCAGGAGATATCCAGTACAAGGTACTGGAGATCCAGAGAGTGTCATAGAGGACACGGTTTAAGAATAGACGAACACAAAGGAGTGCGAAACGTGGGAGAGCAGCAGAAGGTTAACCAGACGGAACAGGATTTGAATCATGTGCTGAAAGCGCGCCGGGAGAAACTGGCCGAACTTCAGGCAGCTGGAAAGGATCCTTTCCAGATTACAAAATATGATGTGACTGTCCACAGTATGGATGTGAAAGATAATTACCAGCAGTGGGAAGGAAAGGAAGCAGTCATCGCAGGACGTATGATGTTCAAGCGTGTGATGGGCAAAGCTTCTTTCTGCAATGTACAGGACTTGCAGGGAACCATCCAGGTCTATGTTGCCAGGGACAGCATAGGCGAGGAACCTTATAAAGATTTTAAGAAGATGGATATCGGTGATATCGTGGGCGTTAAAGGAACTGTGTTCACAACCAAGACAGGTGAGATCTCCATTCATGCCGCCGAGGTGACCCTTCTCACCAAAAGCCTTCAGGTGCTTCCGGAAAAGTTCCACGGACTGACCGACACGGATACCCGTTACCGCCAGAGATACGTGGATCTGATCATGAATGCGGAGGTAAAGGATACCTTTATCAAGCGTTCCAGGATCATTTCTGCGATCCGCACCTATTTAAGCGGCCAGGGCTTTATGGAGGTGGAGACCCCCATGCTGGTTGCCAATGCAGGCGGCGCTGCGGCCAGGCCCTTTGAAACCCACTTTAATGCGCTGGATGAGGATCTGAAGATGCGCATTTCCCTGGAGCTTTACCTAAAGAGACTGATCGTGGGCGGACTTGAGAGAGTGTACGAGATCGGCCGCGTATTCCGCAACGAAGGGCTGGATACCCGCCATAATCCTGAGTTTACCCTGATGGAGCTGTACCAGGCATATACGGACTATAACGGTATGATGGAGCTGACGGAGAACCTGTACCGCCATGTGGCCCAGGCAGTCCTGGGCACCACAACCATTACCTATAAGGGTGTGGAGATGGATCTGGGCCGGCCCTTTGCGCGTATCACTATGGTGGAAGCTGTTAAGAAGTATGCGGGCGTGGACTTTGATGAGATCCACACCCTGGAAGAAGCAAGGGCCATTGCCAAGGAAAAGGGCGTTGAGTTTGAAGCCCGCCATAAGAAGGGCGATATCTTAAACCTGTTCTTTGAGGAGTTTGCGGAGGAACATCTGGTACAGCCTACTTTTGTGCTGGATCATCCGGTGGAGATATCCCCTCTGACCAAGAAAAAACCGGGCAATCCCGATTATGTGGAGCGTTTTGAGTTCTTTATGAACGGCTGGGAGATGGCTAACGCCTACTCAGAGATTAATGATCCCATTGACCAGAGGGAGCGCTTTAAAGCCCAGGAGGAGCTTCTGGCACAGGGAGACGAGGAGGCAAACCATACGGACGAGGACTTCCTGAACGCCCTGGAAGTGGGTATGCCGCCTACGGGAGGAATCGGATTCGGTATTGACCGTATGGTCATGCTGCTCACCGATTCACCGGCGATCAGGGATGTGCTGCTGTTCCCAACCATGAAGACCATCGGCAACGGGGAGCCTTCCAAGAAGGCTGAAAAAACCGATGCCATTGCAGAACTGTCTGCAAAGACAGGGGAAACAGCTGCGCCCATTGATTTTTCCAAGGTTAAAATTGAGCCTCTGTTTGAGGAGATGGTGGATTTTGAAACCTTTGCAAAGTCCGATTACCGCGCTGTAAAGATCAAAGACTGTGTTGCAGTGCCTAAGAGCAAAAAGCTTCTTCAGTTTACATTGGATGACGGAAGCGGAACAGACCGCACGATCTTAAGCGGCATCCGTGAGTACTATGAGCCGGAACAGCTGATCGGAAAGACAGCCATCGCCATTGTAAATCTTCCTCCCAGGAAGATGATGGGAATTGATTCCTGCGGTATGCTCATTTCCGCAGTGCATGAGGAAGACGGACATGAGGGTCTGAATCTGCTGATGGTGGATGACCGGATACCCGCAGGCGCAAAGCTGTACTAGAGCGTGTTTGAAAATTCATTCCCGCCATCTGCCCTAAGGAATCCCCCAGGCTCTGCCCGGTACCCCTTAGGACAAAGCACGCCCCGCTTCGCGGCATACTTGGCCCCAATTCAGTCAGCGTAGCCCACTACGCCTCCTTCATCGGGGCCAAATCTCCCACAAAGTATAACGTACAGCTGTCAGAAAGCAATTTTCAAACACACTCTAGTGCTCCATGGTTTCCGGTCTGATGAAGCACTAGACGTAAGAATATAGAAAACAGGTATCTGATGAAGGAGGACGGACGGTCCATCAGATGCCTGTTTTTGCGTATGCTAAAATAAAAAAAATCATCTTATTATTTACAAAATCATAAAAATTCATTTAAGGTGTCGCAAAACAGAAGAACTTGTGGTATACTAAATTGATATGTTATGAGATTCATAAGGAGTGCCTGTATGCTGAATGAAGAGAAGGTCAGATATATGACGCAGCTGGCCATATTTGAAAAAAGGGTGGGCAAAAAGATATTTCCCATTAACCGCTATTTTAAAAAGGATTATGTAGGCGGACAGATGTTCCGCTCATTTTTTGGGTATACCTTCTGTTATCTTTTGTTTCTTCTGATGTGGGTCCTCTACAAACTGGACGAGCTGCTCAATGAGATGAGCATTGATGAGATACTGGATGCCGCAAAAAAGTGGGGCGTTATCTATGCGGCGGGCCTTGTGCTTTACCTGATCGTCACCTGGATCGTGTACTCCAAGCGGTATGATTACGCGGCCCGGTCGCAGACCATGTACACCTCCAAGTTAAAGCACCTGGTGAGGCGTTACGAGAAAGAAAGGCCCGAGAGAAAGAGGGATAACAGAGGAGGAAGAGCTCGATGACAAGTCTTCTGCTGTGGAAAGAGCATTTAAAAAGTTTTTACAACAGGTACAGTTACGCCGTACAGCCGGTGATCCGTTTCCTGTTTGCACTGTGTACGTTCTTAAGTCTGAATGCCAACATAGGCTATATGAATAAACTTAAGAATCCTCTGGTGGTGATCCTGGTGTGCCTGGTAAGCGCCCTGCTGCCATACGGAGCCATTGTGTTCCTGGCCGGCTGCCTGCTGGTGGCCCATGTATACGCGGTATCCCTGGAGATGGCCCTGATCACACTGGTCCTGATCCTGACGGTTGCCATTCTCTATTACGGCTTTAAGCCCGGGGACAGTTACCTGATCGTGCTTACACCCCTGGCATTTCTGTTTAAGATCCCCTATGCGGTTCCGCTGCTGGTGGGCTTGGGGGGAAGCCTGGCATCCGTCATCCCGGTTGGATGCGGCGTGTTCCTGTATTACCTTATCATGTATGTGAAACAGAACGCAGGCGTCCTGACCAATGACGCCGCGGTGGACATTGTACAAAAGTACAGTCAGATTTTAAAATCAGTGATTTTTAACCAGACCATGATGGTGATGATCGCTACCTGTGCGGTGGGCATTATCATTGTGTACCTGATCCGCAGGCTTTCCATGGACTATTCATGGATCGTGGCCATAGCAGCCGGTTCCGTTGCGGAGCTTCTGGTGATCTTTGTGGGAGATTTCGTCTTTGGGGTCACCGTTGCTGTGGGACAGCTGATTCTGGGCATACTATTGTCAGCCGTCATTGCGGCAGTATATAATTTCTTCATTTTTACAGTGGATTATACCAGGACGGAACATGTCCAGTTTGAGGACGATGATTATTATTATTATGTAAAAGCAGTGCCCAAGATGAATGTGAGCACACCTGATGTAAAGGTACAGAAAATAAGTACCAGAAAACGCAGCACAAGGGAGAGAAACGTGTATTAATGAAAAAGATTGAATGTAAGGAGGTGGGGACATGGCGGAAATGCTAGGACAGATGTCATCATGGCTGTCTTTGCTGCCAAGGATATCACTGGGAAATATACTGGAGATCGGGATTATTTCTTTTCTGGTTTACGAAATCCTGTTTTGGATTAAGAATACCAGGGCCTGGAACCTGTTAAAGGGTCTTGTGGTCATTCTGATATTTGTGGTATTTGCCGCCGTGCTGCACCTGACAACCATATTATGGATCATGGAAAATGCTGCAACCATTGCAGTCACCGCCCTGTTGGTCATCTTCCAGCCTGAGCTTAGGAAAGCCCTTGAGCAGCTGGGAAGCCACAATATTTTATCCAATATCCTGTCCTTTGATGAGGGCAAGGAAAGCCAGAACTTTAACGATAAGACCATCAACGAATTGGTAAGGGCAACCTTTGAGATGGCCAAGGTTAAGACCGGCGCCCTGATGGTGATCGAGAGAGGGTCCTCCTTAAAGGAGATCGAGAGGACGGGGATCGAGATCAACGGTCTGGTTACAAGCCAGCTTCTGATCAATATCTTCGAGCATAATACCCCGCTTCATGACGGGGCTGTTGTGATCCGCGGAAACCGTATCACTGCGGCAACCTGTTACCTGCCGCTCTCCGACAATATGACCATCAGCAAGGACCTGGGTACACGCCACAGGGCGGCGGTGGGCGTCAGCGAGGTGACGGACAGTGTGACAATCGTTGTCTCAGAGGAGACAGGAAGGGTGTCCGTGGCGGCGGAAGGTTACCTGACCAGGATCTCTGACGCGGAAGGTTTAAAAAATGTTCTTTCTTCCATCAAGGAGGAAAGTGTATCATTGAACCGTTTTAAATTATGGAAGGGAAGACTGAAGAATGGAAAAAAAGCTGTCTAATAACCTGGGGCTTAAGATACTTTCCGTTTTCCTGGCATTCTTTGTATGGCTGGCGGTGGTGAATATATCTAATCCGGAAAAACCCGGGTCTCAGGAAGTGACATTGGAAATCCTCAATGATGATGTTCTCGAAGCCAGCGGTAAGACATATGAATTGATGGGGGACAGAAGTACGGTTACCATCAGCTATAAAGTCAGGACACTGGACAGTGCCAATATAAAACCCACCGATTTCCGGGCCTACATTGACCTGGCTGATATGTATGAACCCACAGGCGCCGTACCGGTAAAAGTGGAAGTAAAGAACAATAAGGTGCAGTCGGTGGTTGCCAAGCCCAGTGTGATCAGGGTGGATACGGAGGATCTGCAGAGAAAGCCGTTTGATCTGGAGGTCAAGGTAGAGGGTGAGTCTGAAAGCGGTTATGACATCGGCATACCTACCATTTCCCCCACCTATGTGTATGTGAGCGGTCCTGTATCCGTGGTGGGCCGTATCAGTACAGTGGGAATCAGGATCAAGGCGGAAGGAGCCAACAGCGACCTTTCCGGCACGGAACAGGTGCGCTGCTTTGACGCAAACGACAATGAGCTTACCCAGTTGGACGACAGGGTCACCTTCAGCCGTTCCGAGATTGACTATACCCTGCCCATCCTTAAGAAAAAGAACCTGACCCTGATCTTTGAGACAGAGGGAAAGGTAGCCGAGGGCTATCGGTATACCGGAATTGAGAGCAGCAGTAATTCCGTGGAGGTAAATGGCCTTAAATCTGATCTGGCGGGAGCGAATTCTGTCACCATACCAAAGACAGAGCTTAATATGGACGGAGCCACAGGCGACAAGGAAGTTACGATCGACCTGAATAAGTATCTTCCGGAGGGGGTTACGCTGGCTGATCCGGACAGCAATGAGATCAAGGTTGTGATCAAGGTGGAGGCGCTGGAAAACAGAACCTATGAACTTCCTGTGAGCCAGATCCAACAGGTGGGGGCGTCCGGCCAGTATGAATATGAGTATGACAGGGATTCGGTCAATGTCATCATCCGGGGCCTGAAGGAGGACCTGGACCAGCTGACGCCTGCCGATATACAGGCAGAGATGGATGTGAGCGGCATGGAACCCGGTATCCACACAGGCGTTGTTTCTTTTGTATTGGGAGACGCCTATGAACTCATGAGCAGCAACAACATCCAGGTAACGGTCACGGAAAAGGGGCCTTCCGGGACAGGGGAAACCACCCAGGGGGAAAGCCAGCCGGAAACAGAAGATGAGGACTCCCCAAAGGAGACAACAGGGGCTTAAGACATGGGGGAAACATAGTAAGCCCATGGGCAGTATCAGAATAAAGCGGCGCTGCACAAAGAGGTGCGGCGTACAAGGAGAGAGGTAACATGGTAAGTGCATCAACAGTTATAAAGAATCCGTCCGGTCTGCATCTGAGACCGGCAGGTATCCTCTGCAAGGAGGCGCTGCTCTATAAATCAAAGGTATCTTTTAAGATACGCACCACCACGGCCAATGCCAAAAGCGTCCTCAGTGTGCTTGGCGCCTGTGTGAAGTCTGGAGACGAGATCACATTCGTCTGCGAGGGACCAGATGAGAAGGAAGCATTGGCAGCCATGGTGAAGATTGTGGAGGACGGATTAGGAGAGTAAGGCGCAGCCTGAGGAAAACGACCGCTATCTGATCTTCCGAAGGCTGTGAGTATAAATGAATGTTAATAAGGAGGTACAAGAGTATGTACAAGGGAACAAGCGCTTCTGCAGGAATTGGTATTGGAAAAGCTGTAATTGTGGAAGAAGCTGAGCTGGTGATCACCAGACAGCCGGTGAGTGATGGAGAAGCTGAGGTAGAGCGTTTTAAGGGAGCGCTGGAGCAGACCATTCAGGATACGGAGCGTCTGGCTGAAGATCTGGCCACCAGAGTGGGGGAGAAGGAAGCTGAGATCATGCAGGGGCATATGATGCTGCTGGCAGATCCCATGCTTACAGGTGAGATTGAGAATTCCATTAAGAACGATGGGGTAAACAGTGAATTTGCCATTGAGAACGTGTGCAATATGTATGCGGACATGTTCGCTTCCATGGGAGATGAGCTGATGCAGCAGAGGGCAACGGACATGCGCGACATCAAGACACGTATGCAGAGGACCCTGATGGGGATCCAGTCCGTGGATATCTCCAAACTGGCAGAGGGGAGCATCATTGTTGCAAAGGATCTGACTCCCTCCATGACAGCAGGCATTAATCCGGCCAATGTGACCGGTATCGTCACAGAACTGGGGGGCAGGACCTCCCACAGCGCCATTCTTGCAAGGGCGCTGGAGATACCCGCAGTGGTAGCCGTAACAGGCTTTATGGACAGTGTTAAGGACGGGGATGCCATTGTTCTGGACGGCAGCACCGGCGAGGTACATGTAAACCCGGAAGACTCTGTTAAGAGTGAATATGAGGTTAAGCGGGAAGCGTTCCTAAAGGAGAAAAAAGAGCTGGAGCAGTATATCGGAAAGGCTTCCGTGACAAAGGACAACGTGCAGG
The DNA here is from genome assembly GCF_040545455.1 of Enterocloster citroniae. Lineage (NCBI taxonomy): Bacteria > Bacillati > Bacillota > Clostridia > Lachnospirales > Lachnospiraceae > Enterocloster > Enterocloster citroniae. Next base: position 408,347 of record NZ_JBEPLZ010000003.1, read on the forward strand.
TGGAGATCGTGGCCAATATCGGCAAGCCTGAGGATACGGACAAGGTTCTCCAGTATGACGGAGAGGGGATCGGTCTGTTCCGCACCGAGTTCCTGTTCATGGACCGGACTGCCATGCCCACAGAGGAAGAACAGTTTGAGGCATATAAACAGGTTGCTTCCGCCATGAAGGGCAAGCCGGTGATTATCCGTACCCTGGATATCGGAGGAGACAAGGAAATCCCTTACATGGGCCTGGAAAAGGACGAGAACCCATTCCTGGGCTACAGGGCGATCCGTTTCTGCCTGGACCGCAGGGAGGACATCTACAAGCCGCAGCTGCGTGCACTGCTGCGCGCCAGCGCGTTCGGCAACATCAGGATCATGGTTCCCCTGGTAACCTGCATCGAGGAGCTGCGTGAGGCAAAGGCCCTGGTGGAAGAGGTTAAGAAGGAACTGGACGGCCGGAACATTGCGTATAATAAGGACATTCAGGTAGGTATCATGGTGGAGACCGCGGCTGCATCCCTGATTGCAGATATCTTTGCAAAGGAAGCGGATTTCTTCAGCATCGGCACCAATGACCTGACCCAGTATACCATGTCTGTGGACCGGGGCAATAAGAAGGTGTCCTACCTGTATTCCACATTTAATCCGGCTGTGTTAAGAAGCATCCGCCATATCATTGCCTCCGGGCGTGAGGCCGGCATCATGGTAGGCATGTGCGGCGAGGCTGCCAGCGACCCAATGATGATTCCGCTGCTTCTGGCATTTGGATTAAATGAATTCAGTATGAGCGCATCCGCTATGCTGAAGGCCAGAAAGATGGTTACAGAATACGACACCCGGGAGCTGAAGGCAGTGGCGGACAAGGCCATGAGCTTTGACACAGCGGCTGAGGTGGAGCAGTACATGAGAGAATTTGTGGAGAATGGAACAGTATAATGCTAGTTTATTTTGTTTGTTATGTTATAAGTTTCATATTGGCCCGGCAGCATTTTTACATGCTGTCTGGGCTGGTTTTAATTACAGCAGCCCTTTGGCTGTACTACAGGGATTACGCGGCCAGCAGGAATGTCATTCATCTGCGGGGCTTGTTCTGCCTGTTTTTTGTGGGAGGACAGGGGATTTCCTGCTTTAAGCTGAGCCGCCTTCAGGGGGATTGGAGCATAGAGACCTGGATCTGTCTGGGACTGGCGGTGGCCGCGTTCTGGGCGGTGTTTGAGGTGCTTACCAGGCTGTTTGACGGCTGGAGTGCAGATGACATGGAATCCGTGTACCGCTTTTACGCCTCCGCCGAATCGCCTTTCCAGGCCAAACGGCTTTTACATTCCATGGCCGGGCTGGTAGCCGTGTCCTATGCCGCCTTTTTCTTTGAAGCCTGGAAGCTGGGATTTGTGCCCTTGTTTTCCTATGGGGTCCCCCATGCATATTCCTATTTTCATGTGAGCGGGGTCCATTACTTTACAGTGTCATGCGTGCTGGTCCCCAGCCTGTTTGTGGTGTACAGCCTTATGGTTTCCAGAAGGGGGAGAGGGCTGTCCAGGGACAGGGGCTTCTGGCTGGGAGCGGTCTGCGTGGTTCTGGCTCTGGCAGTGCCTGTGCTGTGTGTGTCCAGGTTCCAGCTGATCCTGGCAGTGGGCATGGCTGCATTTACCTATATATCCATGGCCGGAAACATCAGGCCCGGATATGTGGTGATCCTGTTTGGGTGCATGGTGCCGGCCTATCTGGCGCTCACCGTGATGCGCAGCCACAGCGTGGAATACCTCAATGGCATTTTTGAGATGAAGAACAGCCATATGCCCATCTTTGTCACCCAGCCCTATATGTATATTGCCAATAACTATGATAATTTCAACTGTCTGGTGGAGCAGCTGCCCTCCCATACCCTGGGACTGCGTATGCTGTTTCCGGTGTGGGCATTGACAGGGCTTAAATTCCTTGTGCCTTCACTGGTTAATTTTCCTTTGTTTGTAACAAAAAAGGAGTTGACCACCCTCACACTGTTTTACGATGCCTATTATGATTTCGGCGTGATTGGAATGATGCTTCTGGGAGCCCTTTTGGGAGCGGCATGTTATTACCTGGTGAAGGCCAGGAGGAACCTGCGGTGTCCGGCAGGCCATGTGTTTTATGCCCAGATCGCCATGTACATGATGCTGTCCTTTTTTACCACATGGTTTTCCAATCCGGCCACATGGTTTTATCTGGTGGTCACAGGCATTATTTACATTTATGTAAGGTCATAAAAATAACCGGACTATAAGAAGTATAAAAAATATATAAAATATTATTGACTTTTATCTTAAGATTTGTTATTATGCTGTTAGTGAAGTAAATCTTTGGAAGTCAATTGAATAATTAATAAGGATTGTTACTGTTCGGCAGGCAAAACCAGGTTTGTTAAGGGGATGATTGATATACGCATTTTGTGCGGATATCTCTTTAGCAAAGTTGGTTTTTTTGTTTTAATCAGGAGCAATTATGAAAATATCGAAGATAATCAATAATAATGTTGTGAGTACCTGGGACGATGAAGGCAGGGAAATCATCGTCATGGGGAGAGGCGTTGGTTTTAAGGCCAGGGAAGGCAGTTCCATTGATGATGAAAAGGTGGAGAAGGTATTCCGCCTGGACAGCCAGAATACCATGGATAAGTTTAAGGAACTGCTCGTAAACCTGCCCATGGAACATGTACAGATATCGGCTGAGATCATCAGCTATGCAAAAGGGGTGCTGAACCGCCCCATTAATCCAAATGTGTATATCACCCTTACGGATCATATAAATTTTGCACTGGAGCGTTTTAAACAGAAGATGATGTTTACCAACCCGCTGATCAGGGAGGTGCGCAGCTTTTACCATGAGGAATACCTCATAGGCGAGTATGCCATTGCCATGATCGACCGGGATCTGGGGATTAAGCTGCCGGTGGATGAGGCGGCTTCCATTGCCCTCCACATTGTCAATGCGGAATATGATGCGCCCATGGGTGATACAATAAAGATCACCAACCTGATCCAGCAGGTATCAGAGGTGGTGGAGGAGTATTTTAATATAAAGCTGGATGAACAGTCTTTAAGTTATGAGCGGTTCATTACACACCTGCGTTTTCTGGCACAGCGGGTATTTACAGGGGAGCATATGGATCTGGATAATCTGGAGTTCCAGAAAGTGATCGACAGGTTATATCCGGAAGAATATGTCTGCAGCCAGAAGGTACGGGAGCTGATCAAGAGGCAGTATGGGCATCAGGTCACAGAGGAAGAAGTAGCGTACCTGGCCCTGCACATCAAGCGTATCAGAACAAAGTAACAGTCGGGTCCCGCCAAGCGGGGCATAAGAAAGGAGTAATAAGGATGTTTGGTTCACTTAAAAAACTGTTTGGGGGAGAAGAACAGGCGGAAAAGATCATTGCAGCGCCGGTGAGCGGAAAAGCCGTTCCCATGAGCGAGGTAAGCGATCCCACCTTCAGCCAGGAGATCCTGGGAAAAGGGGCGGCGATCATCCCTTCCGAGGGGAAAATCGTGGCGCCGGCCGATGGCCTGGTTACCATGGTATTTGATACAAAGCATGCCCTGAGCGTGCAGACGGAGAGCGGCGCTGAGCTGATCATCCATATCGGTCTGGACACGGTCCAGTTAAAGGGACAGTACTTTGAGGCACATGTAAAGGCCGGGGACAAGGTAAAAAAGGGAGACCTGCTTCTGGAATTTGACATGGATAAGATCAAAGAAGCGGGATATGATGTAATTACGCCTGTTATCGTATGCAATACTCCTGAGTTCCCAAAGATGGAATGTCTCAGCGGTATGGATGTAAAAGCAGGTGAGACCACGATCATTAAGCTGTAATTAAAGGTGGGGATGAGTTGATAGAGCGCAGCTTTATCTTAAAGGATGAGATGGGGCTTCATGCAAGGCCGGCCGCAATACTCATGATGAAAATGCTTCAGGTCCAGTCCACCGTGGAACTTTTGTGCAACGGAAACAGGGCGGACGGCAAGGACGTCATGAGTATCATGGCCATGAACACGGTGGCGGGAGATGAAGTGGTTTTCCGCATAGACGGACCGGATGAGGCCGAGGCCATGAAGGCGGTGGAATCTGTCCTGGCCGGATAAGAGCCGGGATAGGGAGAAAAATGATTTAAACCTGATTCCAGGTTTAGATAAAACAGTCATGAACAAGTAAATCAGAGTTTTCCTATAGAAATTATATGATAGGAGAGCTCAAAATAAGAAAGGGGATTTATGTTATGATGAAATGGCTACAGAAACTAGGTAAATCTTTAATGCTTCCAGTTGCCGTATTACCGGTTGCAGGCATTCTGTCCGGTATTGGTTACTGGCTCTGCCCGGCTGTTATGCAGGGCGGTGAGATTACAGGCGCAATCCCGATGATTGGATATTTTCTGACGCAGGCAGCGCTGGCTTTGATTGATGGCGCAATTATCGCGCTTTTGTTTGCAGTAGGCGTAGCGGTCGGCATGTCGGATGACCATGACGGTACAGCGGGTCTGGCCGGTCTTGTATCCTGGCTGATGATTACCCACCTGCTCTCACCGGGAGTTGTTCAGACATTGGCCGGTATTGCACCGGACAGCATTCAGGGTATGGCTTTCGCTAAGATCCAGAACGCCTTGATTGGTATCATTGCCGGTGTGATCGGCGCTACCTGCTACAATAAGTTTAAGAATACAAGGCTGCCGGACTGGCTGGCGTTCTTTTCAGGCAAGCGCTGCGTTGCAATTGTTACGGCTCTGTTTTCCGTCATCGCAGCTGCAATTTTGTTGTTTGTATGGCCAATCGTTTTCGGCGGGCTGACCACTTTGGGACAGTCAATCGCAAAAATGGGAGCAGTAGGCGCGGGTATCTATGCATTCTTAAACCGTTTGCTGATTCCGTTCGGCTTACATCACGCCTTAAACAATGTATTCTGGTTTGATACCATTGGCCTTGGCGATTTGTCCCATTTCTGGGCTGGGGATACGTCTGCTAACGTAAGCTGGAGCCTGGGCATGTATATGTCAGGATTCTTCCCATGTATGATGTTCGGTGTTCCAGGCGCCGCATTGGCGATTGTTCACTGTGCAAAAGATAATAAAAAGAAAATCGCTATCGGCCTTGTGGCTTCCGCAGCTCTCTGTGCATTTATCTGCGGCGTAACAGAACCATTTGAATTTGGATTTATGTTCCTTGCACCTGTATTGTATGTGGTATATGCTGTACTGTACGGCATTTTCACCTACATCACCGTGCTGCTTGGCTTCCGTGCCGGCTTTTCATTTTCAGCAGGAGCAACCGATCTTCTGTTCTCAGCATCGCTTCCGGCTGCTGCGAAAACCTGGTTGATCATTCCGTTAGGAATTGCTGCTTTTATCGTATTCTATGTGGTATTCCGCTTTATGATTACGAAGTTTAACTTAAAGACCCCGGGCCGTGAGGAGGATGACGATCTGGATGAGACAGTTGTAAAGCTTGCCAATAATGACTACACACAGGTGGCCAAAATTGTTCTGGAAGGTCTTGGCGGCAAAGAAAATGTTACAAGTGTGGATAACTGTATTACCAGGCTGAGGCTGGAGATCAAGGATTACACACAGGTGGATGAGAAAAAGATCAAATCCGCCGGTATTGCCGGAGTTATCCGCCCAAGCAAGACCAGCGTACAGGTGATCGTGGGTACGCAGGTACAGTTTGTGGCAGATGAGTTTAAGAAGCTGATGAAGTAACAGAGAAACGTTATCATAAAAAGTTTCCGGACAGGGGGACGGCTGAGGCCGTCCTCTTTTCTGTGTGACGGGTATACGTTCCTTATATGGCGGATTTGAATAAACTGGGATAGTGTTTTTTCGTGTGACGGAGAAATGCAAATTTCTTGTCCCCCTCCTAAAAATGTGTTATTCTATGATACAGAGCACATAAAGTGTACCCTCGGAGACTCCCGGAGTACACGAAACAATTGGGGAGGGCAGACAGCAGTGAAGCAAATGATCCGGAAACGTCTGTGTATTGTAATACTGACCGCCATGCTTATATCATTGTTTGTAAATTATTTCCAGCTGATCCATAATGCCCAGAGCGGTATGTACCGCAATTCCCAGAATAAATTCTGGCAGATCGGGCAGATTTTGAACCAGAATGAGAAGGAGACACAGAAGGCGAAAGAGAGTCTGATGGAACAGTGCTTCATGAGCGCGGAAGCCATCTCATATATGATACAGGGAAAACCGGATATTGTGGGGAATCAGCAGGAAATACAGCGGATTGCAGGCATGCTCCAGGTGGATGAGGTCCATCTGTTTGACACGGAGGGGAATCTGTATGCCGGTTCCGAACCCAGGTATTACGGGCTGAATTTTAATTCAGGGGAGCAGATGCGGTTTTTCCTGCCCATGCTTAAGGATTATGATCTTCGGCTGTGCCAGGAGATAACACCTAATACGGCGGAGCAGAAGCTGATGCAGTATGCCGCTGTGTGGAGCCGGGACCACAAAGGGATCGTCCAGGTGGGGCTGGAGCCCACCACGGTCCTGGAAGCCATGAAAAAGACGGAGCTATCCTATATCTTTTCCCTGGTCACCTCAGAAAAGGATGAGACCATCTATGCCATTGATCCTGACAGCGGCCTGATCCTTGGATCCACGGATGACGGCCTTGTAAACAGACAGATCCAGGACATTGGAATCGAGCCGGGGCATCTGGGTGTGAGGGGACGGGGGATCAGGCTGATGATCAACCAGGAAGACAGCTACGGCGTTTTTGAAACCAGCGGTTCCGTGATCCTGGGCATTACAAAGTCAACGGCAGCCCTGTATGGTGAACTGAACAGGAGCACGCTGCTGCTTGCGTTTTATCTGACCTGTATTTCGCTGATCATGATCGTCTGTATCTCTGCTTACATAGACAGGTATATTGTGGACGGGATTTCCTCCATCCATGAAAAACTGGAAAGGATCACCCGGGGAAACCTGGATACAAGGGTGGAGGTGGACAGTACGCCGGAGTTTGGTGAACTCAGTTTCCAGATCAACCAGATGGTGGAAAGCCTTCTGGATACCACCAACAAGATATCCCAGATCCTGGAGATGAGTAAGGCGCCTCTGGGAGTGTATGAATATAACTGCGACATGAGAAGGGTCATGGCAACCAACCGGCTGGCGGAAATCCTCATGATCGGCAGGTCGGAGGCAGAAACCCTGTTTTCTGATTATACTCTGTTTGAGGCAGCCCTGGAACAGGTGAAAAAGCATCCGGTGGAAGGTGAAAACGGAGTTTACCGCATGGAAGGGGAGGAGGTCCGTTATATCAGGCTGGAGACATTTGCGAGAGGGCACAGTACCCTGGGGATGATCATGGATGTAACGGATGATATCCGGGAGAAAAAACGGATTGAACAGGAACGTGACGTGGATCTGCTCACAGGGCTTTACAGCAGGCGGGCGTTCTACCGGCAGACGGAGGCTCTTTTGTCCGGCAGTGAACCTTTGGGACATGGGCTTATGCTGATGGCGGATGCAGATAATCTGAAACAGGTCAATGACCAGTACGGCCACCAGAACGGAGACCGGTATCTGGCTGCTATTGGCAGGATCCTCATATCCTGCGCCTGGGAAAAGTGTGTAACTGCCCGGCTCAGCGGGGATGAGTTTGCCATGTTCCTCTATGGGGCCGGATCCAGGGAAGAACTGATGGTTCCTGTTAGGAAGATGATGAGGGATATGGAGGAGGCCGGAGTGGAGCTTGGCACCAAGGAGAGAATCCCGGTCCATTTCTCTGCCGGATATGTGTTCTACCCCGAAGATGGCTGTGATACGGCTGTTCTGCTGAAACAAGCGGATGAGGCCATGTATGATGCAAAGAAGACATTTAAGGCAGCATCGGCCCATGGAGGCGGAGAACCAGTTATTTACAGTTGACACATAAACCATGATTTGGTAGAATACATTTAGACGTTTAGATATATGTCTAAATGTATTTTTTATTTGGTGTCACAGATCCCGGAATAAGTTAACATCATTTCCTCAAAATTGAAAGGAGGATCAGATCATGCCCTTTGGCGATACCTTTAAGGCTTTGTCAGACCCCACGCGCCGGGAGATTTTGTCCCTGCTGAGACAGGGCAGCATGACGGCCGGCCAGATCGTGGAACATTTTGACACCACAGGGGCCACGATTTCCCATCACCTGAACATTCTCAGACAGGCTGGTTTGATTGAGGACCGCAAATCAGGAAAATATATTTACTACGAGCTGAACACCACCGTATTCCAGGAAGTGCTTTCCTGGCTTCAGACATTAATGGAGGAACAACATCATGAGAAAGATCAATAGAAAGCTGACGTTTTGGGATTTTCTTTATTGGGGGCTGACCCTGGTACCTTTTGTGATATCCCTTGTATTCTACAGCCGCCTTCCTGAGCAGGTGCCCACCCACTGGGGGGCGGATAATCAGATCAACGGTTATTCCAGCCGCAACATGGCAGCATTCGGCATACCGGCATTTATGCTGCTGATGACCATATTTATCAATGTCATGTATGTCATTGACCCCAAGAGGGAGAATATCAGGCGTTCCAGGGAACTGGGACAGGTGATGCGCTGGTTTATCGTACTCCTCGCAGTGGCGATGCAGCTGGTCATCATATTGTCCGGTGTGGGCATGTCCATGAATGTGGGGACCGTGGTGAGCGTTCCCATCGCCGCCCTGTTTGTGGTAATGGGCAATTACCTCCCCAAGTGCAGGCAAAACTATACCATGGGAATCAAACTTCCCTGGACCCTGGCGGATGAGGATAACTGGACACGGACACACAGGCTGGCGGGATATATATGGACCGCGGGAGGGATCCTGATGATCGTTATGGAGTTTTTTAATCTTGCATCCCTGTATTTTGTGGTGTTTATGGCAATGGTACTGATACCCAGTGTGTATTCCTATTGGATCTACCGGAAGAAAATGAAACAATCCTGAGTCCTGGCCCTGAACTCTGTTCTGCCTTGCCCTTGAATATATGGAAGCTATGAAGTATAATAATCCAATAACGATTCCAAAGGAGGATATCATGGCAGTTTCAAATGTCTATTACACAAATATGAGAACCACATTACAGGAAAATCTCCTGCAGAAGCTGGAGAGGCTGGTTAAGAAGGCCGGTATGATGGATATTGATTTCAGCAACAAGTATACGGCCATAAAGATCCATTTCGGCGAACCGGGAAACCTGGCTTACCTTCGCCCCAATTATTCAAAAGTGCTGGTGGATTTGATCCGTTCGGCTAACGGCAGGGTATTTCTTACAGACTGCAACACATTGTATGTGGGGCGCAGGAAGAATGCCCTGGACCATCTGGACGCTGCTTATGAGAACGGATATAATCCCTTTACCACAGGATGTCATGTGATCATTGCCGATGGACTGAAGGGCACGGATGAGGCCCTGGTTCCCATAGACGGCGACTATGTAAAGGAGGCCAAAATAGGCCGTGCCATCATGGATGCTGATATTGTGATCTCCTTGACCCATTTTAAGGGCCATGAGGCGACCGGGTTCGGCGGTGCCTTAAAGAATCTGGGCATGGGCTGCGGTTCCAGGGCCGGCAAGATGGAGATGCACAATGCAGGAAAGCCATATGTACATACAATAACATGTATTGGCTGCGGCTCATGTAAGAAGAACTGTGCCCATGAGGCTATCTCCATTGAAAACCGCAAGGCGTCCATTGACACGGGCAAATGTGTGGGCTGCGGCCGCTGTATCGGCGCATGTCCGGTGGATGCCGTGTGCACTATGGGCGATGAGGCCAATGACATCCTGAACATGAAGATTGCCGAGTATTCCCTGGCTGTATTAAAGGACCGTCCCAATTTCCATGTGAGCCTGGTGGTGGATGTATCCCCGTTCTGCGACTGCCATGGGGAAAATGACACGCCCATTGTACCCAATGTGGGTATGTTTGCGTCCTTTGACCCGGTGGCCCTGGATGTGGCCTGTGCGGATGCGGTAAACCGTCAGCCGGTGCTTGCCGGGAGTTACCTGGCGGAGAAGGAACATACCCATCACGACCATTTCACAGACACCCATCCGGACACCAACTGGGAGACCTGCATTGACCACGCGGTCAAGCTGGGGCTTGGAAACAGGGAATATAATCTGATCACGATCTGATCCATTGTTCCTGGTCAATCCTATTACAAATCCGAATCCTGTCCGTATCGGCCGGTTAGCTCAAAGAAGCGCGGCATTGATACAGATATGGTTCGGATATTTTTATGTAGAATTAAGGTTTATGTAAAGTCTGTAAGTGGATTATCTGATAAAATAAAGTCAGAGTCTGCCTGAGGCTGTTTGAAAATTCAATCCCGTTATCTGCACGTCTGCCGGAAAGCATTTTTCAAACACACTCTGGTATGGGGAGACCAACCTGTAAACGGAGGATAAAACCTATGAGTGATGAACAAAAGATGGTAAGGGAACAAAGGTCCATTGGAAAAAGGAGCATGCTTAGAACGTGGTTTCTGTGCGTGTGGGCGTTCGTCCTGGCAGCTTTCCTGGTTTCCTGCGGGTCCCATAGCGGCAGCAGGTCCCCCATGGAAAGAGTGTCCCCGGACAGGGGATCGGAGGGGACTGATGCCGGTTTCTTGGATGGAACGGAAGGCAGCGATCCGGACGGGGAAGAGGGAGGCGTCCCGGACGGGAGGGAGGAGGGTTCTTCATCCGGACCGGTCCAGGGCGTCCAGTTTGCGGAAGGGTTTGGAATCTGCGCTCCCGGACAGCCGCCCGTTTACACCATGGAGTCCCCGCCCCCGCCTATAGAGACAGAGGGAGCCAAGGCATGGCTTCAGTCAGTGGCATACCAGAACGGGATATGGATCTACCGGGTAAAGGTGGAGGATCATTCCATTACCGTCATACCGGAGGACGAGGTTGAGGAACTCCTGAAAAAAGAAGAGGAAAACATGAAGCTTCAGGAGGAAGGGAAATATCCTCAATGGGATAACAGCTACTTTGAACTGGACCATGAGAAGGGGATCTACGGGCGGAGCTCCTTTGAGGAGAGAACGGGATTCAGGAAAACAAAGAACGGGCTGCCGGGCGAGCATTTTATAGATTCCATCCAGGGGCCGGGGGTTCCTGGGGGATCCATTTCAGCAAGAAGGCACCAGCGAAACTCCAGATATGAAGAGTATCTAACCAAGGGATATGCCGCCACCTACTGGGACTATTATGTGGATCAGATGGAGCTTACCATTCCGGAGCCGGATGGAATCTATGAACTCCACATTCCCGGCTTTTCAGAAGGATTCTTATTTTCCTTTGTAAAAGCCCATGAATATCCCAGTGCGGAGGAGATACCGGGCATGGTGTTTCACCAGGGTATGGGGATCTATGCAACGGGAAAATGGACGGAGGACGGTTTCCAGGCCGCCTATTACACCTATCCCAAGGAAGGATACGTCATGCAGCCTGTTATTGCGGAGCTGAGCTTCTGCAAGGGGGACCAAAAGGGAACCGGCCATCTTAGGGAAACGGAATTCGATCATTCACTAAATGCCCAGATGGGGTTACAGGGCATACCTGACGGAAAGCAGGGCCAGATCATAACATATGAGTTGGACCCGGAGGCCGGAGGCGGGGAGATATGGCTGAAATTTGGCCGTGTGAATATGGCATATCAAAAGGAGATCCAATGGCTGACCATTCCCATTCCCGAGGAGAAAACAGAGGTGGATCAGACATTCAGCCTGGATGAGTGTACTGTGAAGGTGGTCAGCGCCCGCAGGACAGATTCGCCAGTTTATTACGGAAATATAAACGGGGTGGATGAGACAAGGCCTGCTGTATACGTGGAAACTGAGATTGAGATGAATGATGATGGAAAGGAGTTTAGCGGACTGTACGCCCTGATGGAAGAGGATATCCGCGCTCCCTATCCGGTGCTTGCAAAACCTGTGTATAAGGATGAGGAGAGGATAGAAAACCATGAAAAACCCTTGGGATATAACCTGTGCTACAGCAAAGGGGATACCCAGGTCCAGCTGGGGTTAAAAGGAGTGTATTATAATTGGCATCAGGAATTTATGGTGCCGGTACAGGTGGCCGCTGAATAAAGCGGCCCCATTTATGAAAGCGGCCCGTGAAATTATTTTGATATAATGCTTGACAAATATAACTGTATCATGTATAGTTACAGAAAGAACTGTAACAAACTCGATTACAAATAAAAAAGGAGAAGCAGCATGAAGGAGAATCTTAAAAAGTATGATGCAGTTATAATCGGTTTTGGCAAGGGCGGCAAGACCATGGCCGGGGCCCTGGGGGCGGCCGGCAAAACCGTTGCCCTGATTGAGCGTTCTTCTATGATGTATGGGGGGACCTGTATTAATGTGGGTTGTATTCCTACCAAATCACTAGTCTATCGCGCCGGACTGGCCGCAGCAGCCGGGAAAACATTTGAAGAAAGGTCCGCCGCGTACAGGGAGGCCATGGAGCAGAAGGAGGATCTGACCGGAAGACTGAGAGGGAAAAACTACCAGAAGCTGGACAGCAACCCTAATATTACGGTTATTGACGGGAATGCAAGGTTTGTATCCCCGCATATTGTGGAGGTGGCGCACAATGAGGATGTGTTCCAGGTGGAAGGGGAAATGATATTCATTAATACGGGATCCCAGGCATTTATCCCTCCCGTTGAAGGCCTGAAGGATAACCCTTATGTTTATACCAGCGAGGGGCTGCTAAGCCGCAGGGAGCTGCCTGAAAAACTGGTGATCATTGGCGGCGGATATATTGGCGTAGAATTTTCTTCCATTTATGCAAATTTTGGCTCAAAAGTGACCATACTTCAGGATGGAGATGTTTTTCTCCCAAGGGAGGATGAGGAGATCGCTGCAGCGGTAAAAGCTTCCCTTGAGAACAGGGGGATCCGTGTCCTGGCCGGAGTAAAGGTAAAGGCAGCGGAGCAGGAGGAAGACGGGGCCGTTGTGGTCATAGACACCAGGGAAGGTGAACGCAGGCTTCAGGCAGATGCGGTCCTGGTTGCCACAGGACGCAGACCCAACACGAAGGGTCTTAACCTGGAAGCGGCCGGTGTAAAGACGGATGCCAGGGGAGGCATCATTACAGATGACACCCTTGCCACCACAGCGCCCCATATCTATGCAATGGGGGATGTGCGGGGAGGACTCCAGTTTACATACATTTCACTGGATGATTTCAGGATCGTAAGATCCGCTGTCCTGGGAGATGGAAGCTATGATCTGAAAAAACGGGGGGCTGTCCCTTACAGCGTGTTCCTGGATCCGCCGTTTTCAAGGGTGGGACTCAGTGAGAAGGAGGCCGTAAAGGCCGGGTATAGGGTAAAGACAGCCAGGCTTGCGGCGACAGCCATTCCAAAGGCCCAGGTGCTGGAGCAGCCGGCAGGACTGTTAAAAGCAGTGATCGATGAGGAGACGGGGTTGATCCTGGGAGCCCATCTGTTCTGTGAAGAGTCCTACGAGATGATAAACATGATAAAACTGGCCATGGATGCAAAGGTAAGCTACACCGTTCTCCGGGATGCGATCTATACCCATCCCACCATGAGCGAGGCTTTTAATGACCTGTTTGCAGTCTGATCATATATAATAAGCAATGAATAAGGAGAGTACTATATGGGATTTTCATTAGATGTAAGCGTACCTGTTATGACCGTTTTTCTTCAAGGGCTGGTCAGCTTTTTCTCGCCCTGCGTGCTGCCCCTGCTGCCCCTTTACATAGGGTATTTGTCAGGAGGAACCGGAAAACGGGGAGAGGACGGACGGATTCACTATGAGCGGGGAAAGGTTATGCTTCATACCATCTGCTTTGTGGTTGGGGTAAGCTTTGCGTTTTTCCTGCTGGGGTTCGGATTCTCGGCAATGGGAAACTTTTTTAAGACAAACCAGACCATGTTTGCCAGGATCGGTGGGATCCTCGTGGTGCTCTTTGGGTTTTATCAGCTGGGATTTTTCGGCACCTCCCAGGTGCTTGGCAAGGAGCGCAGGCTTCCCTTTAAGCTGGATACCCTGGCCATGTCCCCGGTAACCGCGCTGATCATGGGATTTACGTTCAGCTTTGCCTGGACGCCCTGCGTAGGTCCTGCCCTGGCAAGCGTCCTGCTCATGGCCGCATCGGCCAGCACTAAGGCAATGGCCTTTGGACTGATCGGCGTCTATACATTGGGCTTCGTGCTGCCGTTCCTGGCAGTGGGGCTGTTTACCACGTCCCTTTTGGAATTTTTTAAGACTCATGTGAATGTGGTGAAATACACGGTAAAGATCGGCGGGATCCTGATGGTATTTATGGGTGTTCTCATGTTTACCGGAAGAATGAATGCAGTGACCGGTTATCTTTCCCAGTTCCAGGCGCCCTTTGGCACTGAGGCTGGTCAGACTGCCGGGGAGAACGGCAATGAAAGCAGCCCGTCAGGGCAGGGAAATGAACCGGGCGAAGACCCCGCGGCTCCTGCAGCGGATGCCGGCCAGCCTTCAGAGGAGTCCGGGGACACGGATGGCGGTGACAAAACCCAGTCAGGCGGCCCGTCTGCGCAGACGGAAGGCCAGGCGGACGCAGTTGGACAGGAAAGTGAAAGCCCAGGGGATACAGCCAATCCTCCGGCAGTGGATTTTACCCTTACGGACCAGTATGGCAACACACATACATTGTCGGATTATAAGGGGAAGACCGTGTTCCTGAATTTCTGGGCCACATGGTGTCCTCCCTGCAGGGCCGAGATGCCTGATATCCAGAAACTGTACGAGACATATGATACGGAAGGCGATGACGCCCTTATTATCCTGGGCGTGGCCAGTCCTAATATAGGCGGCGAGAAATCAGAAGAAGGAATCAAGGAATTCCTGGATGAGAACGGATATACCTATCCTGTGCTTATGGATACCACAGGTGATGTGTTCATGTCCTACGGCGTGTTTTCCTACCCCACCACGTTCATGATCGACAGGGATGGAAATGTATTCGGATATGCCAGCGGGCAGCTGAATGAAGATATGATGGAAAATATCATTAAACAGACAATGGAAGGAAAGCGGAGATAGAACAATGAGAAAAGGCAGGGCCAGAAGGAGATACCATTACAGAAAAAATGGATATATGTGGGGCAGGATATGGTTATTGTCAGCTCTGGCAGCTGCCGCCGTGATATACGGCGTGATGGAACTCAGGTCGGTCAGGGGGCATGAGGCAGAGGGCGTCCAGGTAAGCCTGGAAACCTCCGGCTCCAGTCCTGATGCAGAAAGCCCTGATACGGCCGGTCCGGCCCCGCAGTCCAAAAAGGAAGGCCGTGAGGATCAGGAACAAACGAAAAGGGAATCCCGGAGCATTCAGGTAGTGGATGTAAAGGACGTGGTGGAAATAGAAGTCCCCGCCCAATGGGCAGAGGATCCGGATACCCATGCCATAAAGGCTGAGCTTACAAAAAAGGCAGCTGAGATTGCAGAAAAATGGGACCGTCAGCCGGTGGATTCACAGATGGAATCATTTGACAGGACAACGGGTTCCTACGGGTATTCGGAAGAATCAAACGGCCGTGCCCTGGACCAGGACCAGCTGGTCAGGGACCTGATGAAAGCCGTGGAGGGACCCCTTTTGCAGACCCAGGTCCAGGCGGTCTTTCAGACAGTTGCCCCAAAAAGGACACGGGCGCAGGCCAAGGAACAGTACAAGGTGATCGGCACATTTGCCACAACCACTACAAACAATAAGAACAGGAACCAGAATATACGCCTGGCGGCCGAGGCCATTGACGGGATGATACTGAAACCCGGACAGGAGTTTTCATTTAACATGACCACCGGCAACCGGACCAGTGACAAGGGGTACCAGCCCGCAGGCGCGTACAGGAACGGCGTGCTGATCGAGGAACCGGGCGGAGGCGTCTGCCAGGTTTCCACCACACTGTACCATGCCATCATTAATTCGGGATTTAAGACAACGGAACGGAATTTTCACAGTTTTGCCCCCAGCTATATTGAAAAGGGGCAGGATGCCATGGTCAGTTTTGACGGCTATGCGGGACCGGATCTGCGGTTTGTGAACACAGGGGATGCCTCTGTGGGACTCAGGGCCTCCTTTAGCGGCAACCAGCTGAAGCTTTCCATTGTGGGACTTCCGGTGCTGGAGAACGGAAAGGATGTCTCACTCCGGTCCGAAAAGGTCAGGGACGTAGAGCCGCCGGAACCAATCTATGAGGAGAATCCTGAGCTGGCATATGGAGAAGAAAAGGTCATTGAACAGGCCCAGCCGGGTTCTGTCTGGAAGACCTACCGCCAGTTAAAGGAAAACGGAAAGGTTGTGGAGGAGACAGCACTGCATACCAGCACCTATAAGGCCAAACCGGCCAGGATCCAGCGAAACTCGGCTGCCCAGCCGGGCGCGAACCAGGAACAGACAGGTATGGATCAGGAACAGACAGGTACGGGTCAGGAACAGACAGGTACGGGTCAGGAACAGACAGGTACGGGTCAGGAACATTCAGACGCGGGCCAGGAACATTCAGACGGGAATACACCGGAGTCCGTCCAGGGGAGTGTGAGCCAGGACCAGGGGACCAGGGGGCAGGAAAGCCAGGATCAGGGAACCGCAGGCCAGAAAGTTCACAACCTGCAGGATGGCGCAGGGCAGGCGGAGCATGGGTCCGGCGGAAATGGACCAGGCACAGACGGACCGGCCGAAGGCGGGCCGGCTGCAGAAACGCCGGGAGGGAAAAACCAGAGCTCTTTTGCTCCGGAATTGGCAGCGCCGGGGCAGTAGGCCCATGAATTTAAAAAAACGCGGACAAAACCAGTGCATTTTCTGAGAAAAAATGGTATGATTTTACAGAGAATAACTCTGGCACGGGCCAGAGCGAAAGGGGAGTAATGATACAGTGACAAGCGAATTTACAATTGCAGTACATGCACTGGTCTTTCTGAATCATAAGGCAACCGTGTATTCCAGTGAAGGGCTGGCAGAGAATGTCTGTACGAATCCGGCCAGAATCCGCAAAGTCATGGCCAAGCTGAAAAAGGCCGACTTAGTAAAAACAAAGGAAGGGGTGGACGGGGGGTATCTGTTTCACCGGGACAGCAGGGAGATCAATCTGACCATGGTGGCGGATGCCCTGGAAACCCCCTTTGTGACCGTTTCATGGAAAAGCGGGAATCCACATATGAGCTGCCTGATCTCTTCCGGTATGGCAGGAGTGATGGATGGGCTCTATGATGATCTGGACCAGTGCTGCCGGGAACGGCTGACACATGTTACCATAGCTGATCTGGATAAGAAGATATTCGGGAAGGCTGCTGCAAATTGATTGGATGTTTCCAGTCAGGCCGCAGCGCCTTTTTTCGTGTTGCAATTAGAAACAAGGCATGAGATAATAGGAAAATCAAAAATCAAAAGAGGAGCATGCAAAATGAAAAAACTGCGCGGATTGTTCAGGATTATTTTTGGCAGGACTGCATTTGTGATCCTGTTTATGGCCATACAGCTGGGAATCCTGTTTGGGGTATTCCGGTGGCTGGAGGACTATGTGCACATCATATATGCTGTGTCCATCCTGCTCAGTGCTGTTGTGATCATCTATATATTTAACGAGCCCATTAATTCCAGCTTTAAGATGGCATGGATCGTGCCCGTTCTTGTAATCCCCGTGTTTGGGGTATTGCTCTATATCTTTGTACAGATGCAGTTCCAGACAAAGCTGCTGGCCAGGCGCCTTCGCACCACCATCAAGGCAACGGCCCCCTATTTGAAGCAGGATCCGTCAGTGCAGGAGAAGATCAGGAGATCCAGCCTGCGAAGCAGCCATTTGATCGACTATATGAAGGACTGCGCAGGTTATCCTGTGTATGAGAATACCTCAGTGGAATATTTTTCCCTGGGAGAGGACAAGTTTGAGGCGCTGAAACGGGAACTGAGGCAGGCGGAGCGCTTTATTTTTATGGAATATTTTATTGTTGAGCGCGGCTACATGTGGGACAGCATTCTGGAAATACTGGAGGAAAAGGTGAAGGAAGGGGTGGAAGTCCGCGTCATGTATGACGGGATGTGCTGCCTGATGCTGCTTCCCTATCATTATCCCAAAGTGCTGGAGGCCAAGGGAATCCGCTGTAAGATGTTTTCACCCATAAAGCCCACCCTGTCCACTTACCAGAATAACCGGGACCACCGCAAGATCGTTGTGATCGATGGACACACTGCCTTTACCGGAGGCGTGAACCTGGCGGATGAGTATATCAACCGCAAGGTACGGTTCGGCCACTGGAAGGACACGGCCATTATGCTGAAGGGTGATGCGGTTTTAAGTTTTACCATGATGTTCCTTCAGATGTGGAATGTGACTGAACGGCAGCAGGATGATTTCAGCCGTTATGTGCTTCCCAGGGGGACTGAAGTGGCAGGAGCAGGGGACCGGGGAGGATTTGTTCTTCCTTACGGCGACAGTCCCATGGACAGGGAGCAGGTGGGAGAGCGCGTCTACCTGGATATACTGAACCAGGCCAAGAACTATGTCCATATCATGACCCCCTACCTGATCCTGGATGATGAGATGGAGAATGCCCTGTGTTATGCTGCCAAGAGAGGCATTGACGTGACCATTATCATGCCCCATATCCCGGATAAGAAGTATGCCTACCTATTGGCCAGGACCTATTATCCGGAGCTGATCGAGGCAGGAGTCAAGATCTATGAATATACGCCGGGGTTTGTCCATGCCAAGGTATTTGTCAGCGATGACGAGAAGGCGGTGGTGGGTACCATTAACCTGGATTTCAGAAGCCTGTACCTGCATTTTGAATGCGCTTCTTATATTTACAGGAACCCGGTGGTCCTGGCTGTGGAGCAGGACTATCAGGATACCCTTAAAACATGCGCCCTTATCACTATGGAAAACTGTAAGAATTACAGCTGGGGAGGAAAGAAGCTGGGACGCCTCATGCGTCTGGTGGCGCCTCTTATGTAGGGAAAAGAGGCAGCATATATGACCAAAAGATCCTTAAAGGGCATATCATAGAGGTATGTCCTTTTTGATTTGTGGATTTTAGAAAAATCAGACAATGAACCTAAAATATCCATTATATATCACAAAATGAACACATTATGATGGTAGAGTATGAGAGTATTAATTATGCTATTTTTCCAACCATTGATTTGAGAGGAGCAAGAGATATGAACAGACGATGCGCAGCCTGCCGGTATTTAAGCGGTTCTCTGGCAATCATCACTGGGATCACCGGGGCAGCACCTGTTACAGTGATGGCGAATACTTCATCTGCCAATTTTGATATGAGAAAACAGGTGGTAAATCTGACAGGAATTTTAAATGTGACAAACTATACGGAACAGGTTACAAGAGGGGATTTTGCAAGGATGCTGGTCAATGCCTCCAGCTACCGTGAGAATCTGCCCGCTGTCAGCGTTTCGGTTTTTGCCGATGTGCCCAGCACCAACCCCAATGCGGTATATATCAGGATCGCGGCGTCCCAGGGATGGATGAGCGGATTTCTGGGCGGCCTTTTTAAACCGGATGAGTACATAACATACAAGGATGCCGTAAAAGCATTTCTGACCATGCTGGGCTATACGGATGAGGACTTTACCGGTGATCTGGCATCCTCAAGGATCTCCAAGTTTAATTACCTGGAACTAAACGAGGAGGTAAACCGGCAGGGGGATGAGGTGCTGAACCAGACGGATTGTATGAACATGTTTTATAACCTTCTGAAAACCACTCCCAAGGACAGCAGCAGTATCTACGGCGCTGTTCTGGACTGCGAATTAAACAGCGATGGGGAAATCAACCCCATCAGTATCCTGGAGGACGAGCGCAAGGGCCCCATCCTTGTAAGAAAAGGCTTCAGCGTGGCCCAGTCTGTTCCCTTTGATACGGAGAATGCCAATGTATTCCTTAATGGGGTGGCCAGTACCCTGGAGTCTGTTAAACTGTCCCAGAAGGATGCGGGATTTGCTGTTATCTATTACAATGTAAAATCCAAGACCATCTGGGCCTATACAACCAGTGCCTGGGACCAGGACGACTCATCAGGCAACAACTCCTATGTGCTGTTAAAAGGCGAGATCAAGAATATTTACTATAAGTCCACAGATGTTATGACTCCCACTTCTGTCCGGATTGAGATCGATGAGGACAATTCAGATGATGACTTTGACACGGATGATTCCCTGGACAGTGACGGTTACCTGACAGTGGAGCTGAATTCTTCCGAACTGCAGTATCTGTTCTCTATCTACGGACAATTGGAAGTGGGTGATGAGGTGGTTCTTGTCTGCAATGAGAGCAACGGCTCTTACACGGCAGTGGATGCCATCGAATACTAATGGGACGAGGTGACTTATGGAAAAGACCAGCATAAAGGCATTATTAAAACGAAAAGAAAAACAGGCAGGGGAAACGGATAAGCCGAAGAAAAAGGGTAAAAAGAAAAACAGGCTGAAGCTCATCATTGCGATGCTGGTCCTTGCCGCCGTGGTCATAGTGGTGGTGCTGCAGCGCAGGCAGGCTGCCCGAACCGCGGCTGCAGAGGCAAATGCCGTGAATACGGCTACGGTGGAGACAAGGGATATTGTTTCAGAACTGTCCTCATCAGGGACCCTGTCGGCCAAGGATTCCTACAGCATAACGGCCCTGGCGGAGGGGGAGGTCATAAGCGCTGATTTTGAGGAGGGGGACCAGGTTGAAAAAGGGCAGGTCCTCTACGAGATTGACAGGACCAGCGTGGAGTCACAGCTGAGCAATGCCAAGAATTCCCTGGAACGGTCCCAGAAGGATTATGAAAAGGCGGTACAGGAATACAATGAGGCCCTCAGCGATTACAGCGGCAATACATACAAGGCCACTGAAACAGGTTATATCAGTGAGCTGAACATCAGCGCGGGCAGCAAGGTGAGCAATAACACTACCATTGCCAAGCTTTACAGCGATGATGTGATGAAAATACGGATTCCCTTCTTATCCGGGGAGGCAGCCCTGATTGCGCCGGGAATGGGGGCGGTTCTTACACTGGTGGATACAGGGGAGCAGGTGGCGGGTACGGTGACAGCAGTAGCCAACCAGGAAGTGGCCCTTACAGGAGGACGTATGGTGCGTAATGTAACCATCCAGGCGGCAAATCCGGGCGGTCTTACCACATCCACAAGGGCAACGGCACAGATCGGTGAATTCGTGGGAAGCGAGGACAGCACTTTTATGGCCACCATAGACACCACCATGAACGCAGAGCTGTCGGCCACCGTGGAGGTGGCATCCCTTCTGGTGGATGAGGGAGATTACGTGACTGTGGGAACTCCTGTTTTCCTGATGACCACAAAGACAGCAGAGGATCTGATCGAAACCTATTCAGATGCAATGGAAAATGCGGAGGAAAAGGTGGAGAGCGCCCAGAGCAGCCTGGACAACACCCAGGACACCTATGATGACTACACCATAACCGCTCCCATATCCGGTCAGGTGATCACTAAAAGCTATAAGGTGGGCGATAATATATCAAGGAATACCAGCAGCACTACCACGGTTGCCACCATTTACGATCTTTCGGGACTTACCTTTGAAATGTCCATTGACGAACTGGATATCTTAAGCGTAAAGGTGGGACAGAAGGTGACGGTGACAGCGGATGCCCTTGAGGGGGAGACTTATACGGGCACGGTGACCAATGTAAGCCTGGAAAGCACCTACTCCAACGGAGTGACCACCTATCCGGTTACGGTGACCATGGATGAGATGGGAGATCTTCTTCCGGGAATGAATGTGGACGGAGTGATCACGTTGGATGAGGCAACAGGAGTTCTGGCAATTCCGTCAGATGCCCTGATGCGGGGTAACCAGGTCTATGTAAAGGATGACACGGTGACCCAGCAGGCAGGTCCTGTTCCGGCCGGATTCCGGGCAGTGGAAGTAGAAACCGGCCTGGTCAGCGATTCCTATGTGGAGATCAAGAGCGGACTGTCAGAGGGAGATGTGGTATATGTGGCGGAAACCAGTACATCCAACACCAGCGTCTTTATGATGGACATGGGAGGCGGTCCCGGCGGTGGCGGCGGCCAGGGCAGCAGAGGCGGCCAGGGCGGCCCAGGCGGCGGTGGCGGCCAGGGCGGCGGTCCAAGGTAATTTCGGCAATTCGGATCAGCGGCCCCTTTAGATGAAGTGAGAAAGGAAACCATATGTATGGAGATGACACAGGAGTCGGCCTCCTTGGGAGAACCGTTAATCGAACTGAATCATATCTATAAGATTTATTATCTGGGCGGTGAAGAGATACGGGCCAGCGATGATGTAAACCTTACGATCCGCCGTGGAGAGTTTGTGGCCATTGTAGGAAAGTCGGGAAGCGGTAAATCCACGCTGATGAACATTATAGGCGCTTTGGATGTGCCCACAAAAGGGGATTATTATCTGGGCGGCGAGGATGTCAGCGATATGACGGATAAGCAGCTGGCCGGAGTCAGAAACCGTATGATCGGATTTATTTTCCAGCAGTACAACCTGCTGCCCAAGCTGAATATATTGGAAAATGTGGAACTTCCCCTGTTGTATGCGGGGGCGGGGACAGCGGAGCGTAAGGAACGGGCCATGGCTTCACTGGAGCGGGTTGGCCTTGAGGACAAATGGAGGAACTTTCCCAACCAGCTGTCCGGCGGCCAGCAGCAGAGGGTATCCATAGCCAGGGCACTGGCCGGAAATCCGTCCCTGATATTGGCGGACGAACCCACCGGAGCCTTGGACTCCAGGACCAGCAGGGATGTGCTGAACTTTTTAAAGAAGCTAAACAACGAGGGCAACACCATTGTGATGATCACCCATGACAATTCCATTGCTATGGAAGCAAAACGGGTGGTGCGGATCGCAGATGGGAAGATCAATTTTGACGGAGATGTAAAAGACTATGCTTCAATCATTCAAGCTGGCTCTAAAGAGCATATGGGGCAATAAAATGCGTTCATTCCTGACCATGTTGGGAATTATCATCGGCGTTGCGGCAGTCATTATTCTGGTAAGCCTTGTAAACGGCTACATGGGCAGTGTGGTGGAGAGCTTTGCAAGTATGGGCGTAAATCAGATCAATGTAAGCGTGACCAACCTGACCTCGCGTTCCCTGGATGTAGATGAAATGTATGCGTTCTATGAGGATAATACGGATCTGTTTGCCCAACTCAGCCCCAATGTAAGCTTATCAACCACGGTAAAGCACGGTACGGATGAGATGGATTCCACCAGTGTGGGCGGCTACAGCGAACAGTATCTGGATTTAAAGGAATACACAATGGAAGCCGGACGGAATATCTCCTATGCGGATATCATGTCCAGGCAGAAGGTCTGCGTCATAGGAGCATTTGTGGCCCAAGAGCTTTACGGCAGCGCCCAAAGCGCCCTGGACCAGACCATTAAAATCGGGGGATATTCATTTAAGATCGTGGGTGTGGTGGCTCAGGAGGAGGACGACATGGATGACGGGGGCACAGATGATTTTGTCTGGCTGCCCTACAGCGTGGCTGTTAAAATGTCCAGGAACGCGGTCATAAGCAGCTATACCTTTACATCGGTGGATACTGACCTGTCAGATGACTGTGTTACGGCGATCGAAGATTTCCTCTATGAGACATTTAAGGATGATGATCTGTACCGGGTCACTGCCATGAGCGAGATGCTGGATTCCCTGAATGAACAGATTGCCATGATGAGCGCCATGTTAGGCGGGATCGCAGGCATCTCCCTGCTGGTAGCAGGTGTGGGGGTTATGAACATCATGCTGGTATCTGTCACAGAGCGCACCAGGGAGATCGGGATCAGGAAATCCCTGGGAGCCGACAAAGGGACCATCATGCGCCAGTTTGTCATAGAAGCAGCGGTAACCAGTTCCCTGGGAGGGGTTGTGGGGATCCTCATTGGCTGTATCTCCACCACACTGGTGGGAACAGCTGTTGGGATAACGGCAACGCCTACTCCTGCTGCGATCGCCATATCCTTCAGCGTGTCGGTGGGCATCGGCCTTTTGTTCGGATATATGCCGGCCAACAGGGCTGCTAATTTAAACCCCATCGATGCGCTCAGAAGTGAGTAGAGGGATGTGGGCGTGCAAAATAAAACAGGCGGGGAAGCTGGACCCGGTCACAGACAAGGGATTTCAGGAAAGCCACCGGTACAGACCGATCAGCACAAAGAAGGCTGCCACATAGATCAGGGCAAATACGGCGGCAGATACCCGGTCATTCCTTGACAGGGGAAGACGCCCAAGCCAAGCCATGGTCCTGGCCCTCAGAGGGAAACACAGCATCAGGAAGACGAACAGCAGCAGGAGCCCTATGCCTGCCAGGATAAAGGAACGGCTGGTCAAAAGCATGAGGATAACCGCTGCGGAAAATGCCATGGGGAACAGGATGCAGGTGAGGCAATTCAGGGTCTGCATCCTGCCTTTTGGCAGGGGAAGCCCTTCACGCAGGGCTTTTTTTATTTCCATATGGCGTTTTAGACGGCTGAAAAATACGAGGGCATCGGCACCCAGCAGGGCGGCCACATAGAGCAGGTGGGGGTAAAACGGTGTGCCGGCATCCATTCCCTCCTTTGCAATGGACACGCTTGAGGGAATAAAAAATGCAAACAGGGCGATGTTAAGCAGGAACAGGACAAAAAGCTGCCTTTCTTCCGTGCGCAGAGTGGTATCCCGCAGCAGTTCATATGCCAGCGCCCGGTCGGTCTGAAGTTCCATGGGCCGCTGGCCGGCCTCAGAGCAGAAGATCACCAGATTCTTATAATAGGTCTTCGGCGTCCATCCGCTGGTCCTGCAGGCGTCCAGGTACTCGTTAAATTCATCTGATGCCAACAGCTTTGCCGTTATCTTCTTAGGGTAGATGTCCACGCAGAAGTGGTATCTGCCGGGCGTCAGATAGCTGAAATATCCATTCTGGAAAAAGGGGGTAAATCCCTCGATCATATAGCCCTCCATGGCCTTTTCTTCTAAAAAACGTTCCAGCTTTTTGTATTCGGTCATATGGAACGGAATCTCCCACTGTGCGTCATATTGTTCATTTCCAAGACCTCTCATCGTAAAACCTCCCATCATTTGAGATGCTCCTCATCCCATATCGGTTTCAGCCGGCTGCGGCCGTCCTCCACCATGGATACCAGACGTTTATATTCGGTCATAAGAATGTGGTGACCGTGGCCGGTAAGACAATAAATCTTTTTCCGGTCCGCCACTGCGGTCTGCCGTATCATCCCCTCATCTTCAAAGCGTGCCAGAAGCGCATACAGGGTGCCGGCTCCAATCTGTACACGGTTCTGGGTAAGGGCTGCAGCCTCCTGCATGATTTCATACCCGTAATGCGGTTCCTGGAGGATCAGCAGTATATAGTACATGGGTTCCGTCAGGGTCTGAAACTGTATCCGCGGCATGTTGTCACCTGCTTTCTTTACTGATGTGCGATAAAGAAGTAATAGAAGTGTAAAAAATTTTGCCGTTCCTATCCGGCACTTGCGCATTGTGTCGGATAGGTCGGGCGGTTA